>DNXU01000064.1 GCA_003505715.1 Cyanobacteria bacterium UBA8803
TCCGCCCTACCAAGGTTGGGGGGTTGGGGGGGCTATACACCCTTATTTTTTAGGTCTGAAAATCTTTGGTAGAATCCTGTAGCGCGTTAATGAGTAGCAGATCGAAGCTAAACCGTAAGCACCCAAGCGTCACGGTTGTCAGCACTAACAAAAGATGAAGGCACAATTTCAATATTGATGCCCAGCGACTTGAATGTTGCACGAATTGCTGCGGCATGAGCAGATTCAGTGGAACCGATGCTTGCGCCTGCGGTAATTAAAGCGGGGGTTTTTAACTTAGCCACCTCATTGGTATAAGCGATCGCGGCGTCGGTTTCCAGAGCTAGTGCCAGCTTAGCAATATTTACATCTGAGTCTAAGTTGCCTTCCTTTTTCTCAATGTAGGATGAAACATCGTAGCTAGACTCTGCCGGAACGGGAGAACCCCCTAAACTGCTAACAGCTGCTGCTAAGGTGTCACGATGTTTTTTGTGGTCGTCTTGGTTACGGAGTGCAAGGGCTAGGACAGCCTTACCTACATCAGTATTAGTCAGTTTACTGGCTGCAAAGCTATATGCCCAAATCGCCTGATGCTCGTAATAGAGTGCGTTGTTGAGAATATCGATATCATTCTTCTTATCCGCATCTGAGGCAGCACTAACACGAGTAGTAAGTGCTGGCAGGCTCAATGCCCCAGCTACACCTGCTATTGCTCCAGTTACCAAAATCCCGCGACGTGAAAACGTCTTTGAGCGTTGTGATGCTCTATTATCGAGAGTAATTCTTGCCTTTTCCAAGGGATGACTCCTAACTCAGAATTCAGTAATCTAAATAGGTATACGTTGACTTTGCTGAGTTGGATCTCTCATTCCCAAAAATTTTTTGGCTCTTCCGTAGATACCCCTAGATTTCGGGGGCAGGGAGCAAATGCGTCATCTCGTGTCCGGTTACGTCGATATTTGGCAATGAACTATGAACCATTAACAAAGAACCCAGATGCTTTTACTTCACTCAACTGAGAAGCGTGATAATTTTTATTCCTTAAAATCTAAATCAGTGACGCCTTCCCATCCTTCCGGTACACCATATTGCTGATAGTGCTGGCAGCGTTTCACGTAGAGCAGCGCTGCCCGATCGTCAGGATTAATCCCTAGTATTTCTTCAAACATGGGCTGCGCTACTGCAAATTCTTGACGGTTGTAAGCCATTACCGCTGGTTCAAATATGGTCTTGGTTTGCGTCTTTAACTGATTGGTTAATCCCAAGTCTTCATCATACACTTCATAAACCGCAATAGGCTTACTTTTTCCTTTCACGCGGACGCGATCGAGGAATCGAAAGCTGTAATTTTGGATATCTTCCACCCGAATTAAGGTATGTATGCTAATTAAAATACCCGCTCCATATAGTTTGGTTAACCCTTCCAAACGAGAGGCTAAGTTCACGGCATCTGCGATCGCTGTAGTTTCCATGCGTTCTGATTCGCCAATCGTTCCTAGCATTAAGTTGCCTGTATGTAAACCAATCCCTATAGAAATAGGGATACGATTCTGCTTTTGTAGATTTTGATTGTACAATGCGACTTCTTTCTGCATGGCCAGCGCTGCTTGCAGAGCATCCTGCGCTGAGTCGGGAAACAAAGCCATGATCGCATCGCCGATATATTTATCAATAAAACCTTGGTGCTGACGGATTACAGGGCCGACTCGACTGAGATAAGAGTTGATAAAATTAAAACTTTCCTTAGGTGTCATAGCTTCTGATAGACTTGTAAAGTCGCGGATATCAGAAAACATCACGCTCATTTCTTTTAAAACTTGGTCGCCTAGCTGCACATCAAGAATACTTTCTCTGTTTAAAAAATTGAGAAAGTGATGGGGCACAAATCGCCCGTAAGCTAGAGTGAGTTTGGCTAAGTTGAGGTGAGTTTTAATGCGAGCTAGCATTTCACCTTTGTGAATCGGTTTAGATAAATAATCATTAGCTCCCGATTCAAACCCTTCCACGATGTCTTGTACTTGATTTTTTGCCGTCAGCATGACAATCGGTAATTCGTGAGCGGGAAAGCGATCGCGGATTTTTTGGCAAACTTCATAGCCTGTCATGTGCGGCATCATTACGTCAAGTAAAATTAGATCGGGTATTGGTTTATTTTCCAGAGCATTTAAAGCTTCTTGACCATTACTGGCTTCGATGATTTCATAATTATAGAGCGAGAGATTGTTGATTAAAACTTGTCTATTCACTGGTTCGTCATCAACAATTAAAACTTTACAGTGTTTGGTATTTGCGCCATTTGAAGCTGACTTTTGAACCGTCATTATGCTGGCTAGTTCGGCAGTAATACTATCTGGAATAATGCTAATTTTATTTAGAGATTCAACTTGACCTTGAGAACGCGGCAAAGTAAAGGTAAATTGAGAGCCTTCTCCCGGCTTAGACTTAACACTAATCTTCCCTCCGTGCAATTCCACCAGCTTTTTGGTAACAGCAAGTCCTAAGCCAGTGCCACCATACTCTCTAGCTGAAGAACCTTCTACCTGTTCAAAAGATTGAAATATCCGTTCAAATTGCTCTTCAGGAATGCCAATGCCCGTATCGGCAACTGTAATCGCTATTTGTTGATTGTTGCTTGTTGATGCTTCAGGGTCAGAAACCATTAATCTAGCTGAAACTTCAACGGTGCCAGCAGGAGTGAATTTAATCGCATTCCCTACTAAATTATATAGAACTTGTTGCAGGCGATTTTCATCGGCTGCTGCACTGGGTAAATCTTCAGGAATGCTGTTGAGTAACCGTAAATTTTTCTGTTTGGCTAAAGGTTGGCTGAGGGTGAGAACCAATTGGGTTACCGATCGCAAGTCTACCGGCTTCACTTGCAGTTCTACATTCTTATGTCTGAGTTTGGCAAAATCGAGAATATCGTTGACCAAACTAGCCAGACGGCGACCGCTAGAAACTATTAATTTGAGGTTAGCTTGAGTAGGTGAGGACAGTTCTCCCGTTGCGCCGTCGAGCAGAGATTCAGCAAGTCCGATAATGCCGTTGAGGGGGGTGCGGAGTTCGTGGGAGGTGTTAGCCAGAAATTCATCTTTAAGTTGATCGAAACGTTTTAGTTCCTCATTTTGCTGCTCTAGGGTGTCAAAGGATTGCTGTAGTTGCCTTGCCATGCTGTTGAAAGAGTTGGCAAGTTTTCTCAATTCCTTGATGCCTTTGACTTTTATTTTCTGCTGGAGTTGTCCGCTAGCGATCGCTTGAGAAGCTAGGTTTAATTGGAAGATCGGGCGGGCAATCAAACTAGCCGTGAGGATGGCCATGCCTATAGCGATCGCTAAAGCCACTAAACAAAGCACAATGGTCATGCGAGTGTTATGGTCGATCTGCTCCATGAAATCCGATTCAGGGATAACTGTGACAATCAACCAGTCCAAACCAAACCGATCGCGCCAAGGTATCACCTTGATAAACTGGCGCTGACTCTCCCCAAGAAAATTACCCTTTTTGATCTTAAATTCCAGTTGTTGGCTGTTCTTGATTTCCCTAAAGTTACCAAACCTTTTCTGCAAATACTGGGCTGTGGCTAGAATCAAGGGATCTTTACTAGCTAAGACTTGGAGCCGATGCGACTTGCCATTCACCATTGTGAAAGGTGGCTCGGTACTCGAACTAGCCACAATTAATCCATTGCGCTCGATGATGAAAATTTGGCCGGATGGGCTAACCTTTAATTGGCTTAAGAAATCACTGATTTCAGAGAGGCGGCGATCGAACCCAATCACACCGATAATTTTGCGGTTGCGATCGCGAACCGGACAGTTAAAAGAGAGTGATAAGATATCAGGACGTTTTTCCCATTGATAAATCTGGCTCCAGATTGGTTGGGCTGCCTTGAGAGTCTCGGCATACCAAGCCTCCTTCTGATATTCGTATTTTCCCGTATTATGACCAGGTATGATCCGATTTCCCTGGCTATCTGTCGTGTAGATAATGTTCTCAGAGTTGCCGTATAGTCTGAGGGAAGCCTCGCCGATAACTAGCTTGTTATCCTTCGGCCTGTATCCAGCGGCAATAAAGTCGCCTGTGGTAGAGCCAAAGCTGAGAAAACCAACATTAAACTCCTGCATCTGTTTCCAGTAGAATTGCCCTTGCGCCTTGAGGTCTTTGGAATCGAGCAATCCTAATTCGATCGCATCGGTGTTAACTCTAGCTACCTGCCTAGCTGCGTCGAAGTAGCTACTCAGGTGCTGCTCAACGCGAGAGCTAGCTTCGTTTTGCAACCGTAGCACTAAGTTGTGGACAGCTTTTTGTCCATTGTGGAAGGAGAGATAGCCAACCAAACCAACGACAGCAAAGATTTGCAGGACAAAGGGAACAATCAAAACGGTTTGTAGAGAAGTCTGTTTTGGGAATTGGGCGAATAAGCGGTTCAATGACCGGGTTAACACGGGCGATCGCTCCCATTTGTTAAATGGCCTAAGTTGGTTTATTTTTTAAATTTGGCATAATACAGAGCAATCTTTCTGTTGAAAATAATCCCCAAAAGCCTCACCCATTAAGGCTTTTGGGGATTATCATTACCCCTTCATTCAAAGTAAGGCAGAGAGCCTTGGCTAGGAGCAATCAACGGAATTTGCTATAAGCCTCAAGATAACTTTCTCTCCCTCAGCTCCCTCAGCTCCCCAGCTCTCCCTATTGCAATAAGCCTTCGGTAGTAAACAAGCTCAGCAAAAATAAAACCGTGGCTGTTCCAGAAAGCAGCATCATCATCCCTGCTGGCATGAAACTACGGGTGCGGAACAACCGAATTATAAAGACGATAAATAGCACCAAGGCAATAAATGTGGCTATCCCCAATCCCAACGCTGGTGTCTGACGACAAAGGAACCAAGCCGCCAGCAGGCCGAGGCCACTTCCCAGACCTGATAACAGTGAAACTTGGCTCTTGGCTTTGACATATCCCATCACTCCACCCACTAAGACTAGCAAGGCGTAAATTAGGATAGACCAAGTAGTAATTTCAAATAAATTGTTCATTTTCTGAGATTTACGAGTATCAGGGGTTAATTTAAAAAACGAAGCGTTAGGAGATTTAGGATTATGACCTCCCACGAACTGTTTATGTTAGTACTGCTACTGAGTCCTGGCCTGTTACTTTCGGTGATTATCATGTTGAGCTTTGCTGCTGGCGGCTAGTTGGGTCAGTTTTTCCAGACAGGACATAGAACCTGATTATGACACAAGGAACTGGAAGAAACCTTCTCAAGTTTCTTCTCTGGGTGGCACCAGCACGAGGGGCGTTCTTATTTTCCTATCCTCATGCTCGCGTCAGCCACTGCTAACCAAAAAGTATACCACTCACTCTAAGGCAGAAATAACCCCCCATTGCAGTAGCAAGACTTCCCTGCAACCTGCCTCAAGTAATTAGAGAGGGTAAAGTGTATCTAAAAGTACATTATTTAACGTTCGGGACGCTGGGAGGAATCATTAGGCTTCTCCCCATGATGAGGTTTTTGATGCAAGGTCAATGAATTGCTTACCATGGCCTCGAGTTCCATACGTTGTTCCATCCGACGCAAGAAATAGCCCGTCATCATTGCTGAAGCCAGTAGTCCAGCTAAGTTTTCCCGATCGGTTGTGATTTGCACGTTAAAGTGATCTGAAGGGAGCATCCCAACCAGCCCCTGAACGTTCTGAGAAATGATTTGTTGAATTTCCGGACTCGCAGACTTGGCAACCTGTGATAAAACATCAGGAGATTGGTGCTGGAGATAGTTCAGAAGTTGGTTAACTGACTCATCTTCAGGGTGAGAATTGAAAAAGTCAGAGTTAAAGACCATTAGACTCTCAAGTGTGAGTTACTTAGTTTCTACTCTAAACGATTGTGCTAGCAGCCGACTCCTGCTTCTGGTCATAAATCATAGTTCTTTGCCCAGGAATTTACCACGGCTCTAGCGCTAGGTCAAAATCTTAAGGTGGTAATTGGTAATGGGTGATTGGTAATGGGTGATGGGTGATTGGTGATGGGTGAT
>DNXU01000461.1 GCA_003505715.1 Cyanobacteria bacterium UBA8803
GATGATGACAAACTCGGCAGGTTTGAGCGGGGCGAAACCGACGATGATATTCACAATACCGCGATCTATATCATTCTGCGTGGTCGTTTCTTTGTCGCATTTGACAAAATAAGCTTCTCTAGGCGACTTCCCTTGAAATGCACCTTGGCGGAACAAATTATTCATAAAAGCGCCGATATTTAAGCGAATTTGTGCCCAAAGGGGTTCGTCATTGGGTTCAAAAACCACCCATTGAGTACCCCGATAAAGGCTTTCTTCTAGAAACAGAGTTAAGCGGCGCACGGGGATGTATTTCCATTCTGAGGCAAGGCGATCTGCACCTTGAAGGGTGCGCGAACCCCAAACTACTCGCCCCACTCCCGGAAACGATCGCAAACAGTTAACTCCTAAAGGATTCAATTCGCCATTTTCGGCATCAGTCAGGGTAACACTTAACGCTGGCACGCCATTTAAAGTTGCTTCCAAACCCGCAGGCGCTTTCCATACACCTCGTTGCGCGTCGGTACGGGCAAAAATCCCTGCTACTGCACCACAAGGGACAAAAGTTTCGATCTGATTGTCTCGTAAAAGATTGGCTTGGTTGAGACGGGGAAAGAAAATCGCTGCATTCTTACTGGTTGTCCCGACACCTGCGGTAATTCCTGTTTTTGCATCCTCCTTATCATTCCAGCTACTAGGCGGATCGATTAATAGCATTGCTCGACGTTCCTCGCAGTAACTTGCGGCAGAGGTAATTAAACCTGTCTCAATATCGCCATCAATAATGTGAGGAGGAATGCACAGCAAATTCAAGAGGTCAACTTTTTTCAATGCGTACAGACCTTCTTTATTATCTTGCATCCCAGGACCAGTAAAGTCTAATTCCGCTAAAGGTTCTCCATCAGATGCTCGATCTGGTTCTTCTACTGGACTATTAGTGGGAATGGGGTTATCTCCCCACAGATCTTCTCCAGATAGCGGATCGGGATGAGGAGTTGGTATTGCTCCTGGCAAACTATCGACACGAACTAAGCGCGACTCATTTGCCAGCACATTACTCACTTGTCGCGGACTGGGTACAATAGAAACATTGCGGAACTCTTCAGTAGCTCCAGTTTTGGTATCGCGAACCGTAAGATTAAACAACTGATCGACTTCAAGATCGTAGCGCTCTGCCACTGCTGGCGATACATCATGATCTATCCGCGCCCGCAAGAAGTTTCCCCAACTGCCGGGATAAGCAGCTTCCAGTATCAGTCCGTTGGCATTGATACTAGCGTGGGTAGGTGCGCCTGCCTCCTCATGGTAGAGACGCACGATAATTGCCTGAGTGCCACCATTGAGGTAAAAATCGCGCACGGCATAACTCATGCTACTTTCCACCCACAACCCACCGAAAAGGCGCTCGTAATCAGCATAGCTATTGATGGTGATGGGATCGTTGACAGGTCCGCGCCAAGCCCGTCCAATGAAGGCAGTAATAGAAGTAGCAACCCCGGTAATAGTACGAACGCCACTAGGAATTTCTTCAATATAAACACCGGGATAGGTGGGAGTGATGGGCATAATTGAATCCTCTCTCTAGCATAGGTTCAGATATATCAAGGCTTTAAGGCGTTGGCGGTGTTGCATCCCGTCCAACAAGAATTTCAATGGCGGCTTTCAAGTCCGAGTCAGTTGGGTGAGTATTGGTGAATGCGATCGTCTTAGGGCCATTACTCCCCAGTAAAGAAACCGCTCCCGATCCTAGATAAAGATGGGGTTCGTCCAGTGTAATTGAGTCAGAATCAGACATGCCGTCATTCACCACGTAGGTTAACTCCGCACCATACAAGCTTGAGTTGATTAAAAGGAAGCTAACCTGATTTTGCCCACCGGGTTGAACCTCAACGATTTTTGCAGCACCACCGGGGCCAACAGGTTCGATAACCACCTCAATTTTGTCGTAAGCCTCTACAGACTTGGATTTGGAGATGAGGATTTTGGGACCTCCAACTACTTGTACGTTTAAGGCTAAATTGATGGTTGCCATAAGAGTTTTCTGGCTAAGGATTTTTTCAAGTCAACTGGAGCTGAAACTGGTGAAAAAATGAGCGATCGCTGGAATAAAAAATCTGGCTTCTAACGATTTTGTTTATAGAAAGCCTTTGGCACGTAATGCTGAAGATATAGTTCATGTCGGCTGGGTTAAGGCAAGGAATATCTACCGACTGGCAACTTTACTGCTAGGATGAGCAGAGCCAATATCACTCTCCAGCTATATCGAAATTTAGCGTTCTTTCTGGGTAATACCCTACGACAGAGAACAGCAGTTTCTTTAGGCTATAACTAGAGAGCTGAAGCGATCGCAGAATACGTAGCAACAGTTACAAAACTTAATTTTCTCCGATCCCAAGTTGTAATTGGTGATTGGTAATGGGTAATGGGTGATGGGTGATGGGTGATGGGTGATGGGTAATCGCTTAAGATAAAAGAAGTGAGTGCAAAGATGAGTGATGCCAAAACGAATTAGTGTAGCCACACATCTGAGTCTTGAAGAGCTAGAAAAACGTTACCGTCAAGCTAAAGATGGCATAGAAAGCCGTCAGTATCAGATTATCTGGTTAGTAGCGCAAGGAAAAAAAACGGAAGAAGTGGAGGAAATAACTGGCTA
>DNXU01000601.1 GCA_003505715.1 Cyanobacteria bacterium UBA8803
GGGTTTGGGTAAAAAACCCCAGACGTGGGAGTCGTTGCTGTTGTTGCGATTGTCTCCCATGACAAATAAGTGACCTTCCGGCACCCTCACCAAGGGCATTTGATAGTTCGGTGGTTCGGCGATGTAGTCTTCTGGTAAAGGAGTATTATTGAGGTAAACTTTGCCACCCTGAATTTGTACGGTTTGACCGGGCGTACCAATAACCCTTTTAATAAAGGCTTGGTCTTTGGAATAACCTTGAATTTGTAGTTGGGGGGGCGGATCGAAGACAACAATCTCGCCTTTTGCCGGAGGACGGAAAAGGTAGGAGATTTTTTCAACTACCACGCGATCGCCTACTTCTAAGGTTGGTAGCATTGAATCTGAGGGAATGTAACGAGGTTCTGCCACAAAGGCTCGAATTAACAGCGCCAAGGCGAGGGCGATCGCCACGATCTGTAGATTTTCCCTTGCTTGCTGCCAGAATTTTGAACCCGGAGAAGTCGTCTGTTGGCCCTCAGTCACTGTAGGTGCCTCTGATTTGATGTCTGCTGGCGTTGAATTTGCCCATTTGGCAGACTGATTAGGTGTCACTAAATTTTTTTTCTCGGAAGCCATCAGTTTTTATCGGGGGTACTCCCTTTGGTCGTATAGGGGATAGGAGGGAAGTTGCAATACGATATTCCTATTATGTTATGCAGACTGCCGAGAGCGGGCGAGTCAATTACGGTTATCGCTGAATCTTGGATATCTTCACAGCGACTCGCCCCTACAGGTATATATTTTATTATGTCTCTTATATTGAGGCGATCGCTTGCTGAATTTCCACTAATTTTTTTTGCGCCAAACCTTCAGTAAACAGCGCTTTGGCTTTAGCAAAACCTGTGGGTAAATCCGGACAGATCCCACAACGCCACAGGTAAAAGCCGCCGTTCCAGATGGCAGTTAACATTAATTCTGAAGATTCTCCGTTCAAGACGGCTTGCATCTGTTCTAATAGCTCAGATGTGGAGTCAAGAGGTACTTCTTTACCCTCAAAACCGTAATCACGGGGATGCAGCAGCAGGCGTTCAAAGCCTTCACTGGCATCCGGTTTACTAACAGCAATAATAGCAGTGCGATCGCGGGGTAAGTCGCAGCTACCTTCCAATCCTTTCACTAGGGTAAAATTAGTCCCTCCTCGCAGGGCAAAGGTTTCTCGAAACAGGATTTCTGTAGGTGGATGGACATAACCCGCTACGATATAAGCATCTCCAGCATAAGGTGACCAGATCAGTTCTAGCGTAGCCGTGGGTGGACGTTTGCCAATTTGATCCCGGTAGGGAACAATTCCGTAGGCTGCGGGAAAATGCTGAGGGAGATAGACAAAGCCTAAACCTGTTGTGGCTAGTAATTGCTGAACTTGTGCCAGTGTTAGGGTGGAAAAGTCAACTCCTAATCCCTGCCAAATTGCAATTAAGGGAACTCCATACTTTGTCGGCATCAGATCGCCCCCATGCATCACCACCGGAACCCCAGCCGCACTAAGCACCAACGCTGTTAACGGTGTCACTGGTGCCGTTCGCGATCGCCCATCATAAGGTGTCCCCAATACAGTTACAGCTGGAGCATTCCCCATACCCCAGGGTTGCAATTTTGGCCCTAGTTCATCATAGGTATCGAGCATCCCAGCCAGTTCTGCACTGGTAGGTCTTTTAATCCGGTGGGCAATCATAAATGCCCCAATCTGAGCGGGCGTTGCTTCTTGCAAGAGTATCATTCTGGCCGCCGCAGCTGCTTCCTGGCGACTTAAATCTTTCCCCGTGTGGACGCCACTGCCCACTTTCTTTAACAATTCTCTAAAGGCATCACTCATAACAGTTTGGGTTGATCATTGGCTGGGTGATTGGTAATTGGTGATTGGGAATTGGGAATAGAAATTAATAATCTCATGTTGTTGATTAATTTCTATTCTTAGGCTATTGCCAATTTCTCAATTACTGCTCAAGCGCTCAGGGCGAAGGACAAATTCTGAAATGTTGCTCTTTCTCCCTGACGCACTAATTGGCAAAAGTGTTGAATCGGAGGAATTTGGAGCCGATCCTGAGTGGTGACTAAAACTACTTGACGAGTCAGGCTGACTTCTGAGGTCGAGACTTTACCGAGGGGGTGGTTGGTAGAGGATAGGGAACCTGGGAGATTGGCGATCGCTCGTACAGCTAGGGTCGAGTCTGTCATTGCTTCTATTAAAGCGGATTGAGGCAATATCGCAATCAGTTCTCCCTGCCGCACTACCCCACGAAATGCGTCCAGCGTATTTAACTCTATCACCATTTGCGGGCTGACACCTTGGCGAGAGAACCACTCTTGCACTAGGCGTTGCATCCCGTAGCCATCTTTAAACATCACTTGCGGGTAGTTTACCAGCTCTAACCAAGGCACGGTATCATGCTGAGCTAGAGGGTGGTTTGCCGCCATCAATACTTGAATTGGCTCATTGTAGAGAACATCTACTACCATTTCTGGACTAGCGGTTAACATGCGGTTGTTCATGACAATGGCCACATCTACTAGACCGTCGCGCAGCACTTTTAAGGCGCGATCGCTCCCCAATGCTGTCACCCTTAACTGCACGTCGGGATAGGCACTACAAAATTTTTGTAGTACTGGTGGTAAGTAGTGGGCGCAGACTGAAGGAATCGCAGCTACACAGAGTTCGGGTTGCTTGCCTGCGATCAAATCTGCTAATTCTTGGGTGGCATTTTGCCACTCCTGGCAGATTTTGCGGACGCGAGGCAACAGGCGCTCCCCTCCCAATGTTAACTTGGCCTGAGCTGTACGATGGAACAGGGGTACGCCCAGGTCAGCTTCTAGGGACTGAATTTGGCGGCTGATCGTAGACTGAGTCACCCCGCATTTGCGGGCTGCCTGTCCGAAGTTCCCTGTCTCAGCGACAGCTAAGAAAGCTAGTAACTGCTCAATCCGCATTATTGATTTAAGCTACACATTTTTTTAATAATCTTTTAACTATAGCGGATTTTGGGATTGAGTTTGGTAGAATGTGATACAGCCTATGGCCTCTAGGCCTCCTGAACTTCTCAATTCTGTTAGAACGGGCCGAGAATCCAATTTCCAGGAGCTTCTGGATTATTGCTGTAAAAGAAGTCGTAGAGATGCCGCAACAGCTCTTGTTTTTCGATGAAGCCACTCCCATCTAGGTCAAGCTTGGTAAATGCTTGGGCAGCCTCGTTGGTATTGAATTTACAACAAGCAGCTAACTGCTTGTACTCTGCCAAGGTAATTTTTTCGTTGCTATCAGTATCGATTAGCCAGAAGTTGATATGAGATAGGGGTTCGATTAACTTTTCATAACTATAACTGGTGGACATCATGGCATTGCAATAGTCCCACCATTCACTCAGGGTGACTTCACCATTATTAGTACCAGCTATTTTTACTAACTCAGACCAGTAGCCTATAATCTTTGAATTCAGCTGTTCGTATTCAGGTGACGGCTGTTGATAATTTCTCAGCTTCGCCAAATTATCAACTATCAATTCATAGTCATCTTGAGTTAAAACTCCATTCCCATCAAAGTCAAAAATATCAAAATTTCTCTTCAGCTTCCGCTTTTGGAATTCGCTTAACATTTATCGCAGGCTTCCAGGCCAAAATAATGAGCGCATTTTAGCTGAAAAGCCCAAATCTGTCAAGGCAAAAAAGAGGGAGAAACCAATAAAATACCAACTCCTGCCCTCCCTCTACCTTGCCTCTCTCTCTTTAGCTCAAAGCCGCTGTTTTAAAATAGCTTGCAGTTCCTGTTGCTGCTCAATAGAGCCAGCCAGCAAGATCGCAACTTTACCAACCAGAACAGTACCCCAGTTTACCAGTACAATACCCGTACTGCTTTTTGGATTGAACTCAATATCCCTGATATTGAGCCGATCGATTGAGCGATAACTTGTAGTAAAAGTCTGGCAACTCCAACTCTCGATCTTAAGCTTATTGGCAATCAGAGTTGGATAGGAAGCACCATTAAAGCGCGGATTGCATTCGATTGCTAAATAACGGGTTACTCCGGAATCTTCTACCACAGCAACATCAAAGGCAAATACATCTTTCATACCCTGTTGCGCCATCCAAACGGCCATGGGTTCGACAATGTCCCAGGGTTGGTGTTGAGTAGGATAACGATTGCCAATATGGGCGTAACCATCTAGTATTTGTTCTGATGCAGCAAGAGGTTGCACTCCATCAGGTGTAATGCAGTATTGCAAATTCAAAAAGCTCGCAGCTGTTAGCGCTTCCTGAATTTGCAACGGCAGATCGTCAATGGCTCAATCACAACATCTC
>DNXU01000429.1:0-520 GCA_003505715.1 Cyanobacteria bacterium UBA8803
GTGCCTTCATCGCTGACATACCAGAGACTGGCTAAGGCTGATTTGACTCCTGCTTGCACGGCAAACCCGGCAAAGCCTAATTCTGCTTTCTCATCTCCCGTTGCCGTGCGGCAGGCAGACAGTACTAATAGTTCCACTGATGGTCGCTGATTCCAACCTAACTGCCGCACCTGATCGAGGCGAAGCAGTTTGTCCCACATTAGGATATAGGAGTTTTCTAAAGGCCCTGATTTAAATTCACCGTGGGTGGCGAGATGGATAATTGGCGCTCCCTGGCGTTGAGATTGGAGATTCTCTAGGGTAAATTTGTTATCAAGGAAGGCTTTGCCCGGGCGTATGCCGACAATAGTTTGCAGTTCCAGAGGTACGGCAGGTAGGGGAGCGAGGCTGTGCTCTTTGGCTAGCTCGTTGGCTTGGGAAATTCCCATTGCTAGGACGGGTGCGTTTTTGATATCGACGTAGCTGGTATCCGTTAAGCTGAGACTGGGCATGATCCCCACACTATATTTTTCCACCAAAA
>DNXU01000429.1:532-5104 GCA_003505715.1 Cyanobacteria bacterium UBA8803
CCCTTGGCCATCGTGGAGAACTGCAACGGGTAAGGAGCGCAAGCCAGCATCCATGATGAAGACCAAATTGTTAATATTTTGGGCTGCTAACTCAGCTTGCAGCGGACCAATTAACCATTTATACAGTTGCTGAGATGGAGATAAATAGCTAGTCGTGCGCCGCTTGACGGGGTTGGTAATTTCGCGGTTCATTTTTTTGGCTTCTGCCAACACTTTTTCCTTGGTGGCATCGGGGACACTAATAAACTTTTTCCCCTGGGCTGTAACTAAGGTGAGTTCTAGGCGATCGCTAAAAAAGGTGGCGTAAATAAAAGCTGAGCGGATAGAAGTTTGTTGCTGGATGCGATCGAGAATTTTAGGTGCGTCTGCCGGGTTATTAACACTGGGTTGGGGGCCGAGATAGTCTGTAAAGGCATCGGCAACGATGCTATCCAGATTAGAAACTTCAGTGTCAGCCTCAGTGACGCTACTGCTATTGGGTACGGTGGGATAGAGCGTTTTAAAGGGGAGGTTGGTGGTAAAGGGTTTCCGAGGAATAATTTGAATTTGGGACTGCTCAATGGGTTCGGGGAAGGATTGAATGGGTAAAATTGTGCCCAAAAATCCAAAACCATCGCTAATGGCACCAGCCGTGCCGTTTTTGATGAAATTTCCTGCTTCAAAGGGATCGAAAGCCGTGCCGCCGCCGTGGCGAATGACAATGGGATCGCCTTTGGTGGCAATGCTGACACTCATGCCAATTTGAGAGAGGAAAATTTCTGTGGCTCGGAAATAACCATCGGTGGTAATGTCAACGCCACCGCCTGGGAGCGCTCCTTGGGCATTAATGAAGGCTAGATTAATGCCAGGAGCGCCATTTATGTATTCCGGTTGCTGGTTATTGAGGGTAACTTTCCCAGCTGTGCCTGCCAGGGAACTGGAGTCGATCTGTCCGAATTGTAAGTTACCTAAGGTTAAGACATCAATCTTGCCACCACCAGCAAATCCTGATGAGGTCAAATTGCCGCCAGTAATGATGCCGATCTGGCTACTCAGAGCGATCGCCCCACCTTTTCCAGCATTAGCAGCAGAATTAATATCTGATACTGTGATATTTTGAGGAGTTGAGACGGTGACGGCACCACCCCCAGTCGCTCCTGATGAGGTAATTGTACTGCTGGTAATAGTGCCCTGCTGACTCTTGAGAGCGATCGCCCCACCCGTACCCTGGGCAGAGGTCGAGTTCAGGTTGCCTACGATGATGTTATTTTGGGCATTAACTGCGATCGCGCCACCTGCTGCGTCTCCGCTGGCATTGAGAACGCCACTGGTAACGGCTCCACCTTTACTAGTAATAGCGATCGCGCCACCCGTGCCATTGGGTGAAGAGGTATCGATATTGCCTGTATTGACATCACCTAGAGCGGAAACCGTGACAGCATTTCCCTGGGTTTCTCCCGTTGCTGTTAAATTACCGCTTGCGACAGCGCCTAATTGGCTAGTAAAGGTAATTCCGCCATTCTCAGCCGTGACATGAGCTGTAGTGATATCTTTTTGGGCGTTAAGGTTGACCCCTTCGCCAGCTATATTGGCAGTGGTAATCAGGCCATTATTCGCCGTGATATTTACTGGCCCATCATCGGCGTTGAGATTGCTAGTAACGACATTTCCAGTTTGGCTAGTTAGGGCAATTCCCCCACCAGCAGAGGTGATATTGGTGGTGGTGATGTCTTTGTCGGTGGTAATATTTACTCCCGCTGGAGCAGTAGTAGTGATATCACCGTTAAGCGTAGTCGTACCGCTACCTGCTAGTTGAGTGAAGCTGGCACCAGCAATGGTGGAATTTGAACTGACATTTTCGGCATTCTCAATTATAATCGCGCCTAGTTCTCTGCCTGTACCAGCACCTACTGTCTTGTTAAATAGGATGTGACCTGTACCTGCAATCAATCTGAGGTCGTTATACTCGTTATACTCGCTATCTAGGGTGCCATTGAAGTAGATGTTACCGCCAGCAGCTGTTCCTGTGTTGAGGACAGTATCAGCAATCAGGGTGACGTTGCCATTAAGGGTGATGTTGCCCTCTAAAGTGCGTACTATACCTGACAAGGTGGTCTGTAGGGCGTTGACAATTACTTCTTTAAAGATATTGGCGCTGTCACCTGGCAAGGTGCCATTCTCGCCACCGATAATAACAGTGCCCAATTCGTTGTTAATGGTTAAGCCTCTCAGTCGATAGGGGTTGCCTACACTACCTCTAAGGATGGCTTGACCGTTTATACCGAGAGTGAGCGTCAGTAACTGTTGATCTTGTTGCAGTCCAGTTACAATACTTTCAACGATGATTTTACCCTCATTAATACCAGAGTCGTTGGTTTTAAGTTCAACATCATTATGAAGAACCATTATGCCGTTGGGTTGACCGAGGGTGATAGTTTGGCCTGGTGTGATAATATTGTTTTTCAGATTAATTCTCGGTGCGTTGAGGAAAATTGAGGCATTATCTGTGCCTCTAAGTAAACCATTCACATCAATTGACCCTGTAGTCGGCCCATATTGGTCAGTTGTACCAGAGGCTACAGGAGATTGAATGGTAACGGGGTCTTTAAACTCGATACTATCGATAGTAATAGTACCCATACCGTCAGGTCGTCCGATGGTGATGCTAGCAAAGCCATTTTGGATGTTGCCCACTTCAGTCACTGTTAGGTCTAAGGCTGAGGTAGTATTGTCAGAGCCGCCAATAGCGATCGCTTGAGTGGGACTCAAGGGTTGAAGTTTCAAGTTTCCAGTACCGGAGACGGTATTATTAAAGTTCAGTTCTGCACCTGTCAGGGTGATGTCGCCCGTCAAGGAGAGGGAGTCATCATAAGTTTGACCCTGTGAGCCAGTGGTAGTGACGTTGCCGTTGAGTTGAGTGGTGCCTCCGGTATTGGTATGAACGCTAGCAGCTTGTACGGTAGAGTTAAAGCTGGTTGTACCCGTGCTGTTGGCTTGGAGATCTCCTAGGGGTTGGCTATTCCCAATCTGACTGTTGAAGGTGATGTTGCCAGTACCGCTAGTGACAGTTAAGTTATTAGATTCACCCGTCTCGCTATCGAGAGTGCCGCTAATATTGACGGGACTGTTGCCACTGTTAAGAGTGGTGGAGTTCTTGATGCGGAGGTTATCGCTGTAGTTTTGGCCTAGTGTTCCGGTGGTGGTAACGTCACCTTTGAGTTGAGTTTCGCCGCCAGCATCGGTGGTGACGCTAGCAGCTTGTACGGTAGAGTTAAAGCTGGTAGTGCCCGTGCTGTTGGCTTGGAGGTTGCCTAAGGGTTGGTTGTTACCGACTTGATCGTTGAAGGTAATATTGCCAGTACCGCTAGTGATGGTTAGGTCATTGGCTTCACCCGTCTGGCTATTAACAGTGCTGCTAAAGTTGACGGGACTGTTGCCACTGTTAAGAGTAATGGAGTTATCGATGCGGAGGTTATCGCCGTAGTTTTGGCCTAGTGTTCCGGTGGTGGTAACGTTACCGTTGAGTTGAGTTTCGCCACCAGTATTGGTGGTGAGGCTAGCGGCTTGTACGGTAGAGTTGAAGCGGGTTGTACCAGTACTGGTGGCTTGAATATCTCCGACTGAGGTTTGGCTACCGACGGCACTATTAAAGGTAATATTGCCAGTACCATTAGTCTGCAAGTTGAGGTTTTGAGAACCATCAACTGCTCCGTTGAATACCAGATTGCTATTGTTAGCTGTGGTACTGATGGAGACATTATCAGTGGAGAGGGTAATTTGAGCGGTGGCGTCATTTCCGAAGGTAGCATTACCACCAGATTGGAATTTTAAGCCATCCAGAGTCACGTTGCCATTGAGAGTAGTAGGTGTATCTCCGGCAGCCAGGGTTACGTCGTCTTTGAAGGTTACATCGGAATTGATGGTTAAACCACTGGCGGTATTAAGGGTGCTGTTGAAGGTGGTATTGCCACTGTTAATGGTAATAGCTGCACCAGTGCCGCTACCAACGGGGGTGTTATTGCCAACGGCATTGTTAAAGTTGATACTGCCAGTACCTGCTGTTAAGGTTAGATTGTGGTTACCGTTAACTGTACTTTCAAAGTTAATGTCACCTGCACTAGTGTTGAGAGTAACAGGTGTCCCTAAAGTGGTATTACCCTTGAGAGTAATGTTTTGATTGTTAGTAGTAATGTTGGCGTTGAGAGTAGTAGTACCTTCGAGACTAACCGCAGCATCGTCTGTACCAATAAGGGCACCATTAACCGTGATAGAACTGCTCTGAGAGCCGAGGGTTAGGGGATCTTGGAACGTTGCACCAGCGCTCTCTATCGTAATTAGATTGCTATTGTTGATGGTGATAGAGGTGAAGCCATTTTGTATTGCTTGTACTTCTGTGGTGGTGAGGTCTAATGCAGCTGTATTGTTGTCATTACCACCAATAGCGATCGCTTGAGTGGCTGTCTTAGGCTGAATTGTCAGGTTTCCGGTGCCGTCAATAGTACCGCCAATGTTGATTTCATCTCCTTCCAGGGTCAAGTCACCACTTTGGCCGTCCAGGTTGCCAGTGATCCTAGCTGAAGGATCATTAGAGAA
>DNXU01000199.1:0-21908 GCA_003505715.1 Cyanobacteria bacterium UBA8803
CCTCACCCGCTCATCCCTCACCCGCTCATCCTTCATCCTTCATCCCTCATCCCTCACCCCTCACCCCTCACTCCCTCATCCCTCATCCCTCATCCCTCATACCCTTTCACTAAAACAAAAATTGTGATCCAAATCACAATAGGCATGGAGAATCATCACTTTCGGGCAGTGGATTTTAAGGAATATTAAGTCCAGTGAGTTCTCCGGCATGTTTTTATGCGATCTATACTTCTTCTCCCCGGTGCTCTCTCAGAACTATTTGCTCAAGCCACGAGTTCGGGCTACATGACCAAAGCTGACCGCTATGGGCTGTTGGCTGCTTTATTAGAGGAAGAGCTAAGTACTGAAGAACTTAGCGTTATCGATCGCCTCCTGCGTTCCGTCCGCCGAGGCAGGCTGAAAATGGCCGATGAACTCTCTGCTGTAGCGATAGAATCGACTCCCTCATTGTCAGCGATAATTCTGGCAGGAGGGCAGAGTTCTCGGATGGGCCAGGACAAAGCTCTGATTACTCTGGAGGGTGAACCGTTATTACAAAAGGTTTGTAAAGTTGCCCTCCACTGCACTCCTCAGGTATATGTGGTTACCCCTTGGCCGGAACGATACCAGGATATTTTACCCAATAGTTGCGGAGTAATTCAGGAAATCCATACACCCGGAGAACCCCAACCCCACGGCCCTCTATTAGGATTTGCCCAGGGACTCGCTAGAGTTAAAACTGATTGGGTACTCCTGTTGGCCTGCGATTTACCCCTACTGCAAGGTAGGGTTTTACAAGAGTGGGCAAATCAATTGCCCAGAACTCCCCCAGAGGCGATCGCCCTACTGCCGCGACAGCAAAAAGGTTGGGAACCCCTTTGTGGTTTTTACCGTCGCCAATGTCTCTCCCCCCTCATTCAATTCATTGATCGGGGAGGGCGATCTTTTCAGCAATGGTTGGTACAACATAATGTTAGGGAATTGCCACTTATAGATCGACAAGTTTTATTTAACTGCAATACGCCAGCAGATCTGAGGAGATGGCGTGGTAATTGGTAATGGGTAATTTTCATTAAACCGCTGGTAAAAGTATCCAATCCCGCCAGGGAATAAATGATGTTGTTGGTGGTTGGTGGTAATTGTAAAGTTTCAATTTCTGCCTCAAGATAGATGAGGCTGGTGAAAGGAGGGAGTTAATCTGCTGTTTGGCGTGTAAGCGGACACATCAAGGAGAAGGAATAATATATAGAGGAGATATAGCGCACTTCTCAATTGGGTGGAGCAGACCTACAGTCCTGCTACATTCTTAGCGTTCCTTTGCGTTAAAGAAAAGACGGTTTTATGTTAATTTGAGAACCAGTAAAATACTCAGTTTTCTTCTCTTCCTCTTTTTAAGGCAAGTAGTTGTGTAAATTCTATGGCATCAACCCCTTCCTCTCTATCCTCTGACTCGCAGTATGAAGTAACGCAAACTGAAGCTGAAGCTGAAGTAGAGCAGCTGATCGTAGAAGATAAACCGGAGAGCGATTTAGATTTAGAGTTCCTCTATACCCGCGATATTGAGTTTCGTCAGGAAACTATATATTTTATTGTCGTAGACCGCTTTTATGATGGCGATCCTGGAAATAGCAAAGGGCCAAATCCGGAACTCTACGATCCAGACCGCCAGGATTGGGGTAAATATTGGGGGGGAGATTTACAGGGAATTATTGACAAACTGGACTATTTGAAAAATCTGGGAGTGACAGCTATTTGGCTGACGCCCTTATTTGAACAAGTTGAAGATTTATTTGTTGGCTCTGCGGCTATTCACGGTTACTGGACGAAAGATTTTAAACGGATTAACCCGCGCTTCATTCATAAGGATGATAATCCCTCTCTTAATAAAACTCAAGAAGAAAAAAATACCGTATTCGATAAATTAATTGCTGAGTTGCACGAACGCAATATGAAATTTATCCTGGATATCGTGTGCAACCACAGCAACCCCGACTTTAGCGGTAAGAAGGGCGAACTCTACGATGACGGTGTAAAAATTGCTGATTTTAATGATGACAAGAACCACTGGTATCACCATTATGGGGAAGTAACCGACTGGGAAGATGAATGGCAGGTGCAAAACTGTGAGTTGTCGGGACTGGCTACTTTTAACGAAAATAATATTGAATATCGAAATTATATTAAGTCAGCGATTAAGCAATGGCTAGACCGGGGTGTGGATGCCTTGCGGGTTGATACGGTAAAGCACATGCCAATCTGGTTCTGGCAGGAATTTAACGGTGACATTCAAACCTACAGACCTGATGTTTTTACCTTCGGCGAATGGATTTATAGCAGTCCAATTAATGACCGTTCCGTTGAATTTGCCAATGACTCTGGGATGTCAATTCTTGACTTTGGCCTATGTTTGGCAATTCGAGAGGCTTTAGGTGTAGGTGCTGAAGCGGGATTTCAGTTAGTTCAAAGCATTCTCGACCAAGATCATCGTTATAACGGCGCTACGGAACTGATTACGTTTATCGACAATCACGACATGCACCGCTTCCAAACGCTGAATCCCGATCCGGAAATGTTGCGTTTGGCGATCGCACTAATTATGACCTCTCGCGGTATTCCTTGTATTTACTACGGTACAGAACAGTATCTCCACAACGATACCAACGGGGACAATAATCCTTACGGTAATAACGACCCCTACAACCGTCCAATGATGGAAAACTGGGATACCGACAGTCCCCTTTATCGGGATATCCGGTTGCTCTCCGGTTTGCGACGGCTTAACCCGGCGGTATCGATGGGAAGTCAGTGGGAAAAGTATCTGACGCCTGATGTTTACTGTTACGTGCGGCGCTACCGGGATTCAGTGTTATTTGTAGCAATGAATCGTGGCGAACCCGTAACAGTGGAGGCAGTTGATACGGAGTTACCCGACGGCGAACATACTGATGTCTTATCCCGGTGCAAGTTTGAAGTAAAAGAGGGATTATTACACAACTTAGAGTTAGGGGCGCGAGATGCGATCGTATTTAGCCATGTGGGAGAACGCATTAAAGCACAAACGATCGTGCGGGCGCAACTCAATGCAGTACAGACTCAACCCGGTGAGGTGATTGTGATAACGGGGGATTGCCCGGAGTTAGGGAACTGGGATATTGCCAAAGCTTACCCCTTGGAGTATATCAATACCAATACTTGGTTTGCCGAAATTCCCTTTAACGAAAGTGCTGGTAAGCTGATTGCTTACAAATACGCTATGTGGCGTCAGGATCAGTCACCCTTACGAGAGAATCTAGTATGCCGTCGGTGGGTGTTAGCCAGTCAAGGGACAGTCAAATGGCGGGATAAGTGGGCAAGTTGAAAGCCCCCCTAGCCCCCCAACTTTGGGGGGAACTCTTAGTAACAGCTTCTGCCCCCCTAGCCCCCCAACTTTGGGGGNNAGTTTCTCCCCCCAAGGTTGGGGGGTTTCGATTTCTTCCCCGTTGAATAAGGGTTCGCCACATTCTGCACCATAAGTCCTATTTCAATTTTCACGTCGCTTACTCCTTTGACGGCGGGCGGAGCGTAGTAATTTAATTCGATAGGGGTCAGCATCTTTACTCCAGACAACCCGATGGCCTTGGAGTTGGGCACAATGGTCTAATAGGCACTTTTGCCAGCCTTGGCGAGTGCCGATGGAGTGAGTATGATCCAAAAGTCCCCAGTCTTCTTCTTGGCGGGTGAGTTTGGCAAACCGTTCGTAAAGGGGATAGTCGGGGGTGACAAAGGTTTCTTTGCGGTGCAAGATGGGGGGATTGTCAGAGGTGTCGTAGTCGCGGTAGATGACTTGTAAATCCCGCAGGTCAATTTGCATACTGGTGTGCAAGGAGGGATGAGGTTCGGTGTCGAAGTCGGGATAGAACAAATAAGATATTTTCGGCTGATTGATGTGAAACTTAATTAGGGTGGCACCATCCATGCGACCGATCGTGCGGCTGGCACAACCTTCATAAAGTCTGAGCAGGGGATTGAGCGCTTCCAAAGCTGAAACGTGGACGTACAGAGCGTTAGGCAAGCGTTTGCCGATCGCACTCTGCTGGCAACAGCTGGCGATCAGGCGGGAGTCCCCTACGCTCAACAGCATCAAGTCAGCAGCAGAACAAGCTTGCTGGTAACTACCGAAAAGAGCTTTAATATCGTTTTGCACGATCAGTTTGAAATGGCTTAATTTAGGGCGGCGGCTGAATTGAGTTAGGGCGAGGTAAACCAGCAAATCTTGACGGCGTTTTTCTGCGATCGCATCCCATTCGTCGCGATCGGTGACTTGCAAAATTACCTGAAACGCACGGCGCAGGGTACCAAATTCGGCGAGAATGTCGGGAGTACTAGGCAGTTCGGTTTTGTTGGGGAGGCGTCCGCGTTCGGTAACAAAGGTGATTAGGGGGGCAAGGAGTTCTTGGTAGTCCTCATACCGTTTAGTACTGAGGCGAATTCGCGGCGTAGTGATGCGAGAACGGAAACGGGAGGCGCGAAAGCTTTCGGCTTGCGCTTCATCCCGGAAGACAAAGTAAATTCCCAAGTCCACGGGAATAGCATCTACACCTAGAACTTGGTCGATATAGAGTTTCAGTTCTTCTTGTTCGTAATACTTCTGAAACGTATTGCGGCGAGTAACGATACCGTCCCCATAGGCAATTTGACCGGAACTGCGATCGCCAATTAAGACTTGGGCCGCCACAACCAGCACATTCTGGGCTAGTTCCCACGCTTTTAGTAAAGCTTGACAACGTTCAGTCCGGTCTTCAATAACGTTGATCACATAGCCCAAATTAACTACATCTGCTGCGGTGAGAGGACAATCCGGCTGATAGTAAGGGTCCCAGCCTCTGCTAGAGTAACCCTGCTTGGCGAGGCGTTGGATATCTCCGCCATGACCGCAGCCATAATCAAAAAATGTAGTATCTTTACTTAAAATACCGCTCTCTATGGCCAGCCGCACTGGTTTAGAGAGGTCAGTACGAATGATCGCGGCCCTGTGCCGTTCGATTTCAGGAGCTTCCGGAATTGAAGTAACCATCCTTGAATGCGGGTGAGGGAGTGAGGGGGTGAGGAGGTGAGGGGGCGAAGGAGCGAGGAAGGATAAAAATATTTTCCCCTGTTCGGCAATACCAATACCAATTACCAATTCCCCATTCCCCAGATCTAATGACGAACCTACAGAAATTTTATCGAGCTACCGACCCTAGCCGTACTCTGAAAGCCGATCAAGTGGAAGATCGGGCTTATTATATCGACTTTTCCTCGGTACGGGGTGGCGATATCATTGGCAAACTCAAGAAGAAAATTACCTTTTTTAAGCCCGATGACTGTACCTGCACTTTATTTACTGGGCATATTGGTTGTGGGAAATCTACTGAACTTTTACGCTTGAAAGCAGAACTGGAAAATGAAGGATTCCATGTCGTCTATTTTGAGTCGAGTGAAGACCTAGAAATGACGGATGTGGATATCGGGGATCTGCTACTAGCTATTGCTCGTCGCATCTCTCAAAGTTTAGAGAATATCGAAATTGGCGAACCCAGTCGCTTGAAGAATTTGCTGCAAGGGGCAGTGAGGGTTTTAAGCGCTGATGTTCAGGGGATGAAACTCAAAGTTCCCGGTATGGGTGATGTAGGGGTTAGCGCTCAAGGTGAAACCTGGTCTTTAGCGTTTGGCATTGGCGAAATTACGGCCAAAGTGAAAAGTGACGCCACGTTGCGGCAGAAACTCAATCAGTATTTGGGGCCGCAGAAAACCCAACTGTTAGAGTTTATTAACCGAGAACTGATCGAACCTGCGATCGCATCCCTGAAACAGCAGGGTAAAAAGGGATTAGTGGTAATCGTCGATAATCTCGATCGCATTGATACTAGTCCAAAACCGTGGGGGCGTCCGCAACAGGAATATCTATTTGTGGATCAGGGGGAGTATCTCACCAAGCTGAATTGTCACTTGGTTTATACCATGCCTCTAGCGCTCAAGTTTTCTAATGATTACGGTATGCTGACGCAGCGCTTTCCAGAAGATCCTAAGGTGTTGCCGATGGTGCCAGTACAATTGCGAGATGGCAGCGTCCACGAAGCCGGGATGGCAATGCTGCGGCAAATGGTGATGGCGAGAGCATTTCCTGACTTGGATGAACCAGAACGCCTCCATAAAATTACCGAAATTTTTGATAGCTTGGCATCCCTCAACCGTTTGTGCCGGGTAAGTGGGGGTCATGTGCGGGACTTGCTCAGGTTGCTGAATGAGTGGATTATGGAGGCAGGGGAATTGCCTCTGGGTGGGGATGCGTTAGAAGTGGTAATTCGCGCCCGTCGGAATGAAATGCTCATGCCCATTGCCGATCACGAATGGGAATTGCTACGTCAGGTACAGCAGCGGCAAAAGGTGAGCGATGATGAGGGATATCAAAAGCTAATCCGCAGTCGGTTTGTGTTTGAATATCGCGACAAGGGCGAGTCGTGGTTTGATATCAATCCGATTTTAGCAGAAGCCAGAGAGTTGCAATGAGTGAAGCCGATCGACCGGAAACGATTACAGCAGATAACGAGCGATCGCTCCAAAAACTGGCTTGGGCGATTGCAGCATCTCAGGGAGAGTTTAAGCTGATTTTTGCTCGTTGTAATTATGCCAGTTTGCGATCGCGTTTAGTGCCACGGTTGCAAGAACTCTCTGCGGTGGAAATCCGGGTGCTGGTTTTGCCAGAATCGAGCCATACTCTTTATGCCGTAATTAGAGATGAATTAGGGCAAGATCAACCTGCGGCTTTGAGCATCTTAGGCTTAGAATCAGTGCGACAGCTCGATCGGATGCTGACTTCGGCTAACCAGGTACGGGAGGAGTTTCGCAATCACTTTCATTTCCCGTTAGTGTTATGGATTACCGATCTAGTTCACCAGAAACTGATCGAGTTAGCGCCCGATCTGGAGAGTTGGGGGACGACGCGCAGTTTTGCGATCGCGCCTCAGGAATTAGTCGAACTGTTCAAACAAACAGCAGCACAGTTCTTTGCCAATCAATTAAAACTGACGCCTAAGGACTGTTGGGAGTTGGAGGGAGAACTTACAGCTGCACAGCAAGAATTCTTAAGTGCTGGTTTTCTTGAAGATCTAGAGCTGGCAGCCAATTTAGAATCCTTGCTGGGATTTGCGAAATATCTCAACGGCAATATTGATGCTACTTTAGTTCATTATCAACGCAGCTTGGCACTTTGGCAACAATTGCCTAATTTAGAGCGGCAAGGACATATTTTAAAAGATATCTGTTTTTGTTTTTATTTAAAAGCCATCCACCAAGCCGACACCGAGCATCCTGATTGGCAAGCTACTCGGCATTACCTCCAAGAAAGCCTCAGAGTTCTTCAGGAAGCTCAACGTCCTGATTTAATTGGCGAATCGATTGGCAGTTTGGGCAGAGTTTTACGGCATTTGCAGGAGTGGGAGCAACTACAAGCTTTAGCTGAGCAAGCCGTGCCACTGCATACTGCGGAAAATAATCTGATTAAACTGGCTAAGGATTATGGTTTTTTAGCTGAGGTGGCTTTAGCTCAGAGGCGTTGGCATAATGCTAACTATCTGGCGCAGCAGGCTCTTGCTAATTTAGGGCAAGTTTCCGATCCAGACATTCCCGTATTGGCATCAAGTTGGTATCGGTTTCTGCTGGCGCGATCGCAATACCATTTAGGACAGCCTCAAGCGGCGATTCTTAATCTAGAGGCGGCTAAAGAATTCAGCGATCCTGTGATTGATTTAAAGGGTTACCTAGATATTCTCAGCCATTTACAGCAGCTTTATTTTGAGCAAAAAGAGTATTTTAAAGCGTATGCAATTAAACAAAAGCAGCGTTCTGTCGAGCAGCAATTTGGGTTAAGGGCGTTTATCGGTGCAGGTCGGTTAGAGTCGCAACAGCAGGAAAAGTCGGCACTGACGCAGGTGGAATATCAGGGTAGCATTGCTCATGAAATTGTGGCCGCAGGACGGCAGCGGGATGTGGAGCAATTGGTAGAGCGAATTGGACGGAATGACTGCAAGCTGATTGTTATTCATGGGCAAACNNGGCAATCAGGAGTGGGGAAAAGTTCGTTAGTAAATGCGGGATTGGTGCCGGAGTTACAGCACAGAACCATTGGTACTCAAGATGTTTTGGTAGTGCCAATGCAGGTTTATACCAATTGGGTGGGGGAGTTGGGGCGGCTGTTAGCAGCGGATTTGGTAACGGATGTAAGGGATACTATTCAAGGGCTGGTTGAACGGTTGCGGGGAAATGAACGACTGAATTTGCGGACGGTGCTGATTTTTGACCAGTTTGAAGAGTTTTTCTTTGTTTATCCTAATCCAATCCAACGACGGGAATTTTTTGAGTTTCTGGGGGCATGTTTGCAGGTTCTCTCGGTTAAGGTGGTGTTGTCTTTGCGAGAGGATTACTTGCATCTTTTGCTGGAGTGCAATCGCTTACCTAGTATGGCGGTGATCGGTTATGATATTCTGAGCAAAAATGTCCTTTATCCCTTGGGTAATTTTTCCCGTGATGATGCGCGATCGCTAATTGCACAGCTGACAGAACGGGCGAATTTTTACCTAGAGCCGGGATTGATTGTAAGATTAGTTGATGATTTAGCTAGTGAGTTGGATGCAGTGCGTCCCATTGAGTTACAAGTAGTGGGAGCGCAGTTACAGGCGGAAAATATTACGACTCTGGACAAATATAATAGCCTGGGGACTGACCCTAAAGAAGAGTTAGTGCAGCGTTACCTGGCTGAAGTTGTGGCAGACTGCGGTGCGGAAAATCAGCAGGTGGCGGAACTGGTCTTGTATTTGCTCACTGACGAAAAAGGCACTCGTCCCTTAAAGACTCGGATTGATTTGGAACGAGATTTGAAAGGATTAGTCATTGATTGGCCAACGGGACAGCGCCAATTAGATTTAGTGCTAAAGATTTTTGTAGCATCGGGCTTAGTGTTCTTGTTACCAGAAATTCCGGCTGACCGCTATCAACTGGTTCATGACTATTTAGTTGATTTTATTCGCCACCAACAAGAACCTAAGTTAAAGGCAGAACTGGAGCGAGAAAGGAAGCAACGCCAGCAGGCAGAACGATTTATCCCGCAAGAGTTTTTGCAAGTATTTGGGCATGGTAATATCGTCGATCTCCAACTGGGCAATGCTGTTGAGGCTGAAATGACTATTCTTGTCACCGATGTCCGCTCTTTCTCCATCCGAACAGCAGCAATGTCAACCCAGGCAACGTTTAACTGGCTCAATAATTACTTTAACCTAGTCAGTTCAGTTGTTTACAATCATCACGGCTTTATTGATAAATATATTGGCGATGCCGTTATCGCCTTGTTTCCTAGTAAAGCCGATGATGCAGTGCTATCAGCAATTGAGATTCAAAATAAATTGGCAGAGTATAACTTAGAGCAGGAAAGCCAAGGTAAGGAACCTCTAAGTATTGGCATGGGTATAAATACAGATAAGTTGATGTTTATAGTGACGGTAGTGGGTCTATCGCAGCGCATGGAAACCACTATACTTGGTGAAGCTATCAATCAGGCATCTCGCTTGGAGGGTTTAACCAGAGTTTATGGTGTTGATATCTTGATTAGCGAACAAACTCTGCATCGTCTCGATAATCCGCAAAAGTACAGCCCTAGATTTATTAACAACATCCAGGTTAAGAGTACAGGTAAAGCTTTAGCTGTGTATGAAATTGATAGCACGGTAAGTAGGGCTTGCTGAATAAGTCAGAGAACAGCAACTGATAGATTAATTAGTTATTTAACTATTAATAACTAATGCGTGACTATTTAACACAGTCAATACGCTGGAAAAGCCTCACTCTATCAGTAAGTAGTGTTCTATTCAAAACCCTTTCATAGAAAGAATGAAAGGATTCCGGTCTCACGAAAAAGAAGATCTCAGCGTAGGAACTTAACTTGTCATTAAAATCTTGAATTACAGATTCTTCCTCTTGAGGAGTAACAGTATCAGGATGTTTTTCATACCAAACGTGACACTCGTCTGACAGGTAAATTCCGTACAGATCAGACAACACGCCCCAGTTCACCTTCTTTTCCTGACACCGCTTCATAAACTCCTGAATCTCAAGGTTGGTGTACAGTTTATCTGGTGTGACGGCAATATCAGTTCCTTTGAGGCTAGGCTCCTTTTCTTTGGAGCAGTGAGTCAGGTAAATTCGCATCATTTTAAAACTGTCCTTGATTTTCAAAAAATAAGCGTGTATTCATTCGCATCATGAATGACTGCATAGCTCTTTTAATGCCTGATTGTAAGCCAAATATCCTTGATAACTCACAAGATATACCCCTCGTAGAGCCAGGAAAGGAACTAAGATCCCAAAGTTTTCATGCGTCTGAATGAACCGTGTGGCTGTATCGCTAATGGCTTCCAGGCGAAATGTATGACGCACGCTAAAGAGGAAGGGGGTACCCAGATGTCCTTGCCAGATGAATTCATTCGGTGGCGCGATCGCTAGAAATTTTGCGGTCAACCAATGTTGCCCAAACTGCTGAAGGTCTTCTAGAAAGTGAATGGTTGACCCGACTTGAAACTGAGCATAGGCTTCTAGCACAAACGGATTCCATTCGGAATAACGATCAAAGTCTGTCACTCGCTCCCATACAATTTGCTGGGGCGCATCAATCAAAATTTCGGTGCTCCAACCGTGCAATAGGGATAACCTTCGTCGTAACGTCATACACCATGCTCCTGAATCAACTTTAACGACCAATTTTCCAGGGAGGATTGAGTCGATTATCGCCAGCGAAGTAGAGACGAATATCGTGTCCATCCGGATCTTTTAATCGCGCTTCACGCCATAGGTAGGGCATATTCGTTGGCTCCTGTGTAAAGGTTAAGCCTCTAGTTTTGAGGTCAGTCACGGTGCGATCGAGATCAGAACATTCCAAAAAGATTTGGGCGCGGGCTGGGGCTGGTAATTCCCCGGTCACTTCGATAGAAAGCGTCGCATCACTATCAGGGCATTGGAAACGAGCATATCGGGGAGGGGCGTGGACAATCGGGATCAATCCTAATGTTTTGTAGAATGCGATCGATCGTTCAAAATTAGAAACAATGAGAGTAGCATGATTCAATTTCATCGTGATTCATCCTTTTGACTAGAATTTAGTGTCAGAGCAAGTCAATTAGTTCCCGATCAACTTGCTCTGATGACAACAAAGCCATTAATGACAGTAGGCTTGAGCAACCTCCGCGAGTTGAGATTGCTCAGTCGGTGCTACCTGACCAAAGGTTTTGACAAATTCAGCATGGGTGATCCCGGAGCCAATAAATGTCCACCGATAGGCTTTCTCTTGCACAGCTTGAATTTCTTGCTTTTCAGCATCGGTGAATTGGCGACCCGTTGCTCTGGACAAACTTGCCAAGTCCAGTTGCACCTGTGCCATCATGCCGCCGTTGATGAATTCAATCAGCTTGAAAAAGTCTGCCACACCTGCAACAACTTCAGTTTGATCCAGGGTTGCTACCAACTGTTCCACCATCAATGTGTCAAGGGTTGTATGTTGGGCTTCTTCTAACCAGTGGTGCCGCAGCAAACTGCAAAATTGAGGATCAAGGCTTTCGCTGTAGTTGTCTCGCACACTAGCAAGGTAGTGATATTGGGTCATCCATTCGATGTAGAGAATGATTAACACAACACCAAGGGGATGATGTTGCAGAACCGCATTGGCAATGTCTTGTACTGGACCAATTCCTTCGCATCGACTGCCAAAACCGAGTTTAAACTCTTCGGCAAAACGGCGAAATAAACGAATGTGCTTACTCTCTTCTTCGGCAAAGTGGAGCAGGGCTTGTGTAGCAGTGATGTCAGCCAGTCCCGTGGTTTTGACATGGTTGATAACGCAGGGAACGATAAATTCCTCAACAAGTCCAAAAATGTGCAAATAGCTGTTGCCTCGAATTTGATTGAGAAGCAGCTTTTCGCGTTCATTCAGGCATTGAATGTCATTCACTCGCGCCAGAACTTCGGGCAGAAAACGCTTGGTAAAGTCCAGACGCTTTTCTTCACCAATAATGTCTTCAACTCGCCAATTGACCTTGGCAGCCCGATGCAGCGCTTGTTCATAGCTTTGGGTTGAGTTAATCAGAGTTGCAGTCATGATTCAATCTCCTATCAGTCTTACAGTGAAGCAATTGCTTTCACTCTGTTCGTATCATCACGGTTGGTTCCCTCATTCGTCGTGAGGCACCAGTCCCAAGTTGGCTGCATGGGACAGTACGAAACGGTGAGACTGCTTAGGGCTAGTGTCCTAGATGGGGCAGACAATTAGCCAAGTCCGGCATTACGAGCCTGAACGATCGCCTCTGCTCGTGTCGCCACTTGAAGTTTGCTGAAGATATTGGTGATGTGGTTGCGAACGGTTTTGGAACTGATGACCAACTGCTCACTGATTTGGGTATTGCTCAATCCCTGGGCAATTAAGTTCAGAAGCTCCCGTTCGCGATCAGTTAACGTTGCCAGCCGTTCCAAAAATGCTGCATTCGGAGTGATAGTTGGATAGCTAGGAGCCTGAAGTGAGTTTGACTCTAATAAAACCGGATCGAATGGCAGGACGGGAGAAGGAGCCGGGGCGGAGATAATTCCGCCCAAGTTTTCTAGCAATACTTTGGCTTCTTGCAAATCGCGGGTGTCGAATCCTTCAGTGAACTGGTGATAGATGGTAGAAAGTCGAGAACGTGCCGCCTTAACTTTATCCTGATGTTGCCATAATCGACACAAGCGAATGACCGATCGCAGTTCTTGAAATTTGGCATGACGATTTTGAGCAATGGCGATCGCCTGTTCAAACTGCGCGATCGCCAGAGTGGTACTACTCCCCTGCTGCAATAACAGTTCCCCTTTGAGACGATAGCTGTCTGCTTCATAAAAGCCTTGTAATTTATCTTTAGCGAACTCAAGGGCTGCTTCCACCTGGACTAATGCTGCATCTACCTGTCCCAATTGCCCCTGAATTTCAGCAATCAACAGCAGCATATGAGGCTTCAAGAAATCAGTTTCGAGCGATTCGTAATCGGCTAATGCCTGTTGCATTTGAGCTAATCCGACCTGGAAATTGCCCTGGTGAGCGATCGCCCATCCTTGCATAAATAAGCCGGAGGCAGCGACCACTGAAAATCCCTGATCGGTGGCTAAATCGACCACTCTACTAGACCACTGCTGAACCTGCTCAACCTCCTGACGATAGAGGTGGATCATGGCTCGATACCCCTGAGCGAATGCCAAACTATAGGAGTGGTTCAGTTTCAAGGCAAGCTCGATCGCCTCCTGGCTTCGCTGCAATGCTTGATCCGCATACCCAAGTTGCCACAGGATGCAACTGTCCTTGACTAAGAGTGGAATGCCTGGATCTTGGCTATAGAGGGCTGTTTGAAGGGGGCGTTCCCAAGTTTGGTATAGCTTCCAACTGTAGGTAGAATGCTGCCGCGCAACCCCAAAGTTTCCACTCAGAAAGGCTGTCTCCGCCTGCATCCAAGCACTGATCATCAACAAGGTAGAATCTTGAGTGGTTTGGGCAAACTGCCAACACTCATCGGCAATTTGGTGAGAGCGATGAATTTCTGACCGAGCCAAGTGATTTAACCATGATCCATTTAGTGCTAGAAATCGTTGCAGAGGATCGTTGATGATTTCGCATAGGTCTAATGCTCGGGCATAAGCATCTCTCACGGCAGCGGAGCCATAGCTATGGCTTTTAATCAGAGTGGAGCCTAATGCCAGTTGCAATTTTAGTTCTAACTCATGGCGATCGCGAGTATTGTGTAAGCCTGTAAGCAGTTTCAAAGCATGGTGAAAGTGGGCGATCGCGGATTGTTGCGCTGCCATTTGGGAGGCTCTTAACCCTGCCTGGTATAAGCATTCAGTCGCTTTTGCAGTCAACCCAGAGCGTTCGTAATGCCATGCCAATTGCAATGCGATCGTATTCGTTGGCTCTCTGGTTTCACAATAGAGAGTCTCCAGGACACGGGCGATCGCTTCATTCAGGTAAACCCGTTCAACTTCATCCAGGTTGTTGTAAAGATATCGTTGAATCAGAATATGCCGAAACTGATAGCGCGACAGCCGCTTCTCCCCATCCCGTTGAATGCCCAGCGATCGCACTATCTGATGGGTCTGATCCAGAACTTGACTGAACTGCCGCACGACATGCCGTTCATCAATATTCAATGTCTGTGCGACGACTTCTGCAATGAACTCGTCACCCATCACACTGGCAACTTGCAATAGTTCTTGCAAGTCGGAATTCAATCGCTTAACCCGTTCTGAGATCGCGCCTTCTGTACGGGCAGGTAATAGAGTCCAATCCAACGACGGTTGAGCAATCCACGCGCCATTGTGGTTAAGGACTAGATCTCCTCTTTCTTGCATGGTTCGCAAAAGCTCCAGGGTAAAAAGAGGATGCCCTGCGGTTTGCTGAAAAAGGGTTTGGCGAAATTCCTCATCAAGGTGATTTGGCGTAGCATCCAAGAGTTGTTCGATAAAAGCCCGTCCTTCCGCCTGATTCAGATCGATCAAAATATCACCAAACTGCTGCTGAAATTCGTGAATCAGGGATTCCAGGGGGTGTCGCTTACCCTCTCGCCCGATCGCCACCTCTGTCCCCCGATAGGCTCCCACAATCAAGATACGATCGCGCTGAAGTTGTCGCCCTAAATGAAACAAAAGCTCGATCGAGCCAACATCGACCCATTGCAAATCATCTAGCAATAGGATAATCGGTTGCTGTTGAGCGATCGCTTGCAAAACACGCGCATATTGCTCAAACAAAGCCTTTTGCTGAACACTCTGCCGAGACTGGTTCACCAAGGATTGCAGATGAGTTTGAAAAGGAGCAACCCAAGACAAATCTCCAAGAGGCGATTGGATAGAAAATTGCTCTAGCAAGGGTCGTGCCGCCACGAAGGTGTCGAGTAAATCGATGCCATAGGTGGCGATCGCGTGCAATCCCATGAGCGACAATGCTGAAGCATCCTGCTGATGCCAACTTCGCCCCTCGGTACTTCTGATGAGAGACTCCAAAACCTCTCGAAATGGCAAATGGGGATCGCCTATCCCCGTATAGGCATTGCAATTGCCGATCGCCACAAAACAGCCAGGATATTGACGCTGAATCCGTTCAGCAAATGCTCGTAGAAGGGTAGTTTTTCCCTGTCCTGCTTCCCCCAGAATAAAAGCAATGTCAGCGTTCCCCTCTAGCATTCGACCGAGGCGGATCTCTAACTCACTCAGTTCTCGTTTTCTGGCTACAAACATCTCCAGTCGCCCCAAGGCAGTTACCGTACTGATGTTGGATGTATTGGCAGCGGCGATTTGACTTTCTGCCTGTACCGTCCGCTCCACTGTTTTGTTAGACCGCATCACCATGGGAGATACTGAACTTGACCTTCCAACTCTCCTTCTTGACTACACTCTATCAATGTGGGTCAAATCTTGCTTGATTCATTGCTCGAATCTCTTGCGATCGCTGCCGTCGCTGTTGTAAATAAGCCTCAACTTCCTGCTGATGCTTGAGATAGAAGGCAATTGTGGCGTAGATGTCGGCTAAATTCAGCGAAGGGTATCGATAAGCAATTTCCTCTGCCGTTGCACCCTGATTAAAGACAGCAACCACAGTATCTAAGGTTACACGAGTTTTTCCAACGAGAATTACACCATCTTCATTCGCTTGTAGAGGAGCAGCTTCAGCCACAATTGCTAATGTCATAAACACTTCCAAATTTGCTATCTTGATCGTAACAGATGAAAGTTTACCTCAGAGTAAATTGTAGACTGCGCTGTTTCCCAGCCTGCTAACTCTAATTAGTTTTGATTTTTTACTCTAAAACCTCCGCGAAGTCTATAAATATTACCGTAATCTTCAACTAGTGGATAACAATTTTATGGAATAAAAAGACGACTCACCCCTAAGTAGTTTTCGACGTACATCATGATGTCAATCAGACGAGCACTACATTGTTCACGATATTCTCTTTCAAGAAGTCGATCAAGATTGCCAATTGTAATTACAGGCAATGACGTAAACGTTCCTTCCTCGCGCATTGTCTGCTCTAGCGAGTCATTTCCCTTAGCATTCCGATTTGCAGTCAGTAAGAACATTTGGTTGTCTTGAGCAAATCGCCATACCACACGATCGCTACTGTCAACAGCTAGACCAACCTCTTCAAAAAAGACAAAGCGAATGGGAAGCAAATCAAGCCAACCTTCAGAGTATAAAGTTCCTTGCAGCAGAACAATGTAACCCTTAAGATGATGGTCAACTAAAACAATCATGGAACCAGCCCAAGCTTTGTTTTCCAAGCCTGGAGTTTAGCATAAATTTCCTCTTGCCCTGGTTTTGGAGGTAGCTTAGCAATGGCTGCTAATCGATCGCGGTTGCGTTCTTCCCAGTATTGGCGGATTTCTTCTCTGGTTTTCAGGACACTTTGATATTCTGCTTCTACATCAGTCCGATGAGCATCAATGTAGGAAAGTGCTGCATCCAGTTGTTCTTCCGTGAGAGGAAGCCAGTTACGAATCAGCTTTGGTGTCCATCCCGCCTTCAAATGATCTATAACATCATAGATAGTGATGCGAGTGCCAGCAATGGACAATCCACGCTCTGTACGAATGATCGCTGCTTGCCCATTTGATGCCAGAGTCATATTCAATGCTCCTTGAAGACTAACTCTATGATACCCGTTAAAAAACTCACGGTAGATCAGGGTACACCCTGAGCACACAGATCAATCAGTGCGACAGATCGATTGGATGCTGACTTCGGCTAACAATGACCCTCGCTGGAGTAAGCTACCCGTGCTGTTTCTATCAGGTCATAACGATGCCGAAAATGATGGGCTAAAGGAGATACAGGTTTAGGATGTGGGGTGTGGGGTGTTAATCATATAGAATCTGACCATGAATGAAAGCAATTTTTTTTGCCCACAAACAGTAGATCTAACTAACTGTGACAAAGAGCCGATTCATATCCCTGGCTTAATTCAAGCTCACGGACTTATTTTTGTTTGTCAAGAACCTCAGCTGAAAATATTACAAGTTAGTAACAATACTATTCAAGTTCTCGGCATTCATCCTCAAGAAATTTTGGGGCAGGAATTAAAAAAAATTATCGACTCAGAACTAATTCATCAAATTAAGGAAAAATTGCAGGAAGGATTGGCAACAATCAATCCACTCAAGTTGTCTATCAATACTCAAAAAGGAAAACTATTCTTTGATGGCATTATCCATCGTTCTGATGGAGCGCTAATTCTTGAATTAGAACCCGTTAACTCAAAAGAAGTTAGTAATTTTTTCAGCCTTTATCATTTAGTGCAAGCACCCATTGCCAAAATCCAAAAAACACTCACCTTGAAGGAACTATGTCAAGCGATTGTCGAGGAAGTGCGCAAATTAACAGGGTTTGACCGAGTGATGGTCTATCAATTTGACGAGGAAGATGCGGGTACAGTCATAGCCGAAGATAAGTTAGAGGGATTAAATCCTTATCTGGGCTTACATTATCCTGCTTCAGACATTCCTCGTCAAGCAAGGCAATTGTACGCGCTCAATTTACTACGGTTAATCCCTGATGTGAATTATCAACCTGTAGAACTAATTCCTGTTGATAATCCAGTTACTAATCAGCCCCTCGATCTGAGCTTCAGTGTTTTAAGAAGCGTTTCTCCCATACATGTTGAGTATCTCAAAAATATGGGTGTTGGGGCTTCAATGTCAATCTCATTAATGCGCAGCCAGAAACTCTGGGGGTTAATTGCTTGCCATCATCAGTCACCGAAGTATGTTTCCTATGAGGTACGTACTGCTTGCGAACTGTTAGGGAAAGTAATGGCTTTAGAACTAAGTGCTAAAGAAGATAATGAGAGATTAGATTACAGGTTAAAATTAAATTCGATTCAGTCTAAATTTGTCGAATCTATTTCCCAAGAGCAGAGCTTTGGAGACGGTTTACTGAAGGAGAGCAGTAATTTATTAGACTTGGTAGGCGCTCAAGGGGCAGCCATTTGTGCTAATAAAAATTTAACTCTTATTGGTAAAACGCCTGAGTTGGCCGATATTCAAGAGTTAATCAATTGGCTGGCAAAAAATATGGAGCAGGATATTTTTTATACAGATTCTTTACCTAAAATGTATCCAGCCGCTGAGAAATTCAAAGAGGTCGCTAGTGGATTGCTAGCGCTTTCTATATCTAATTTACAAAAGCATTATGTTGTGTGGTTTCGTCCCGAAGTCATTCAAACCGTAAACTGGGCAGGTAATCCAAATAAGCCCGTTGAAGCTAAACAGAATGGAGATATACGTCTAACGCCTCGTAAATCGTTTGAGCTATGGCAAGAAACGGTGCGATGTAAGTCTTTACCTTGGCAGCCCTGTGAAGTCGAAATTGCTTTAGAACTGAGAAGCGCGATTGTCGGGATTGTGTTACGTAAAGCTGATGAACTCGCCAAAGTGAATCAGCAATTAACGCTAGCCTTGTCAGCTGCTCAAATGGGAATTTGGGATTGGGATTTACTAACCAATCAGATTACTTGGTCAAGCGGTCACGAACAGTTATTTGGATTGGCACCCGGAACATTTGATGGCACTTATGAAGCATTTGCAGCCTGCGTTTATCCAGAAGACCGAGAAACGATCGCTTTAGCGGTAGAACAGGCACGCCTTAAAAGGCAGGATTACCAGCATCAATTCCGAGTAGTTTGGACTGATGGTAGCATCCACTGGATTGAGGGGAAGGGCAAATTTTTCTATGACACGGATGGCAAAGCGGTGCGGATGCTGGGGACAGTGGTGGAAATTAGCGATCGCAAAGCCAGAGAAGCCCAACTGCGCCTGCTAGAATCCGTCGTTGTTACAACTAATGATGCAGTACTGATTACCGAGGCAGAACCCATTGACGAACCCGGCCCCCGGATTATTTACGTCAATCCGGCCTTCACCCGCATGACGGGCTATACCTTAGAGGAAGTTGTCGGCAAAACTCCCCGTATCTTGCAAGGGGAAAAAACAGACCCGACAGTTTTAGCTCGGATTCGGACAGCCTTGCAAAACTGGCAATCCGTGCGGGTTGACCTGATCAATTATCGCAAAGACGGTTCCCTTTTCTGGGTGGAAGTCAGTATTGTGCCAGTTGCGGATGAAACAGGGTGGTATACCAATTGGGTGGCAGTGCAGCGAGATATTACACAACGCAAGCAAGCCGAAGTGGCTCTACAGCAACTCAATGAACAGTTAGAAATTCGAGTTCAACAGCGAACTCAGGCATTAGAACGATCTCAAGCTGCCTTACAACAGCAAATGGAACGAGAACGGTTGATGGTGGCGATCGCTCAACAAATCCGCCAGTCCCTAGAACTGACAGAAATCCTCAACACTAGCGTTAGTCAAGTGCAACAGTTGCTAGCGGCTGACCGAGTGGTGGTTTATCGCATCTGGCCAGATCATACCGGAACTGTGATCGCCGAAGCGATTGCACCACCATGGCCGAAGATAGCCAACATGACCTTACCAGAAGAGGCTTTCCCCAAACACTGCCGTCAGACCTACGCTCAGAGCAAGGTCTACACTCTAACTGATCGCCTTCGCAATGAAGCTTTGCTACCCTGTATGGTGGAATTTCTAGAACAGATTCAAGTTAGAGCCGAACTAGTCGTTCCCATTATCCAACCAAATACCCTTTGGGGACTGCTGATTACCCATCAGTGTTCTGGACCTAGAGAGTGGCAACCTTGGGAAGTCGAATTGCTTGTCTCATTAGCTAACCAGATGGCGATCGCCATTCAGCAATCGGAACTTTACCAGCAACTTCAGGACGAACTCAGGGAACGTCAGCAGGTAGCAGCAGCCTTGCGGCAGAGTGAAGCCGAATTCCGTTCCTTAAGTGAGAATTCGCCAGTTGGGATCTTCCGCATTGATGCACGGGGACGCTGTACTTATACCAATCCACGCTGTCAGGCGATCTGTGGCTACACCTATGCAGAGGCGTTGGGAGAAGGCTGGTTACAGTTCGTTCACCCAGAAGATCGAGCGTGGCTAATGGCAGAATGGTCGCAAACCCTATCCGAACAACAGGAATTCTCAGCTGAGGTGCGCTATGTCCATAAAGATGGCACAATTCATTTTGCTCAGATGAGAACATCTCCCCTGTGTAGGACTAGCAGCCAATTAATGGGTCATGTCGGCACCGTAGAGGATGTCACTGAACGTCGAGCCATTGAACAGATGAAAAACGAGTTTATCTCGATTGTCAGTCACGAACTGCGAACGCCCCTAGCTTCAATTCACGGTTCTCTGGGGTTACTCGCCGCCGGAGTCTTAAAAAACAAGCCGGAATCTGCCCAACAGATGTTAGATATCGCCGCTCAAAATACCGAACGTTTAGTGCGTCTGATTAATGATATTCTCGATTTAGAGCGACTAGATGCACACAAAGTCAATCTGGTCAAGCAGTGGTGCGATGCGGCGACAATCATGCGCCAGTCTGTGGAAACAGTACAATCTTTGGCAGTAGAAAGCCAGATCGCGCTATCTATTCAGCCGACTTCTGTTCAAGTCTGGGCGGATCGCGATCGCATTATTCAGACTTTGGTGAATCTGGTGAGCAACGCGATTAAATTTTCACCCCCTCATAGTACCGTCACGCTGAATGTTCAAGAGCAAGCTGACCGGATTTTATTTCAAGTGCAAGACCAAGGACGAGGCATTCCTGCCGATAAGTTAGAAACTATCTTTGGACGGTTTCAGCAGGTCGATGCTTCCGATTCTCGTTCCAAAGGGGGGACAGGTTTGGGTTTAGCTATCTGTAAAAGCATCGTACAGCAGCACGGCGGCAGAATTTGGGTCGAAAGTTTTGTCGGAGAGGGCAGTAAGTTCTATTTTACCCTGCCCATCCCACTGGATTAGTAGGCTAGTGCGGTGAAGGCAGTCCGGATGAAAAAATTTCACAGCCATGAATAAAAGTAGTATTTCCCACTTCCGACTCTCGACTCCCGACTCCCGATTCAAGTCAGAAGGGAGGAGACAGACATAGGCATGGAATTTTATCACAAATTTTTTCCCTACGCAGTGGCGATTAGTTGGACTGCGATCGCCCTCCTGCTGAAACTATGGCTAGCACCCTTTCTGTCCCGAACCATTGGCGCATTTTTCTACATCGCCATCATTGTGAGTACCTGGTATGGTGGCTTTCGATCGGGGTTCGTTGCAGTTGTGCTTTCCACATTGGCAATCAATTATTTTTTTACTCCTCCCCAATATCAACTTGGGATCGAGCGACCAGAGGATGTATTTCAACTTGCCATTTTCTTCCTGGTTGCCTTTACGCTCAACCTCCTGACTAGCAATTTTCGAGACAGCAAACAAAAGATTGAGCTTCAGCAATCCGAGCTGTTTGAACAGGTACAAACTGAACTGGCAGAGCGGAAACTCGTCATAGCTGCGTTGCAAGAAAGGGAAGCTATCCTGCGGTTATTTGCCCAGTATGTACCTGCTGGCATTGCTATGTTTGATAGGGATATGCACTATCTGATCGCAAGCCAGCGCTGGGTAGATGAATACAACCTCGAGTCGGTGGAATCCTTGATTAATCGATCACACTACGAGATCTTTCCCGAAATTCCCGAACGATGGCGGCAGATTCATCAACGGTGTTTGGCTGGGGCGATCGAGAAATGTGAAGAAGATTTGTTTGTGCGAGCAGATGGGACGCAGCAATGGATATGGTGGGAAATTCACCCGTGGCATACCGCCACAGATGAAATTGGCGGCATAATCATATTTTCTGTCGATATTACCAACCGCAAACACATAGAAATCGCCCTACGGGAAAGTCAAATCCAGCTTCAGCGGCAACTGGCTGAAATTGAAACCATCTACCAGTC
>DNXU01000199.1:21985-31450 GCA_003505715.1 Cyanobacteria bacterium UBA8803
TTGAAGCGCATATTGGTCGCACGGTGAGTGAGGTTGTACCCAATCTGGCTAACGCCGCCGAACAGCTATTGCGCTCTATCTTAGCAACAGGGGAACCCGTTCTCAATGTGGAAATTATTGGGGAAACTCCGGCTCAACCCGGTGTGCAACGAACCTGGATGGAGAGTTGGTTGCCTTTAAAGGATAGCGATCGCATTATTGGCATTAGCGTCGTTTGCGAGGAAACCACCGAACGCAAACAAGCCCAGATGGCTCTGCAACAACTGAATGCCGAACTTGAGCAACGGGTAGCCCAACGAACAGCAGAACTTTCTGAGGTAAACACTCGTTTGCTGAAAACATTAACAGCCCTAGAAAAGAGTGAAGAACGTCGCCGACTAGCTCTAGATTTAACCCATATCGGCTTTTGGGATATGCACTTACCCAGCAAAAATATTATCTGGAATGATAATCACTTCACGCTGCTGGGTTTAGCTCCGTATAGCATCGAGCCAAGTTATGAACTTTGGCGCAGTCACGTTTACCCTGACGATATTGTTTGGGTTGAACAACGGTTTTTAGCATCAATGGAAAACCGCACCGATTACACTGCCGAATATCGAGTAGTTCATCCTGATGGTTCCGTTCATTGGTTAATGGGGCGTGCCAAAGCCATATACGATGAATCAGGGCGACCTGTGCGATCGCTTGGTGTATTGTTAGATATCAGCGATCGTAAAAGAACAGAAGAAGAACTTAGGCAAAGCGAGGCTAAATTCCGTTCTCTGAGCGAATGTTCCCCTCTCGGCATTTTTATGACAGATATTCAGGGGCGGTGTACTTATACCAATCCACGCTATCAGGCAATTTGTGGCTGCACTTTTGATGAGGCTTTGGGAGAAGGTTGGGTGCAGTTCCTCCATCCTGAAGACCGACAGGAGGTCACAGCCAGGTGGTCAAAAGCGGTGTCCCAAAGGCAGGAATTTAGGAGTGAAATTCGTTATGTCCATAAAGATAGAACCATTCGTTTTGGCCGAGTCCAATCAGCTCCCATATTCTCTGTTTCGGGTGAATTAATCGGTTATGTCGGAACAGTAGAGGATGTTACCGACAAGCGGGCTGTGGAAACAATGAAAAACGAGTTTATCTCAATTGTCAGCCACGAACTGCGAACGCCCCTGGCTTCAATTTACGGTTCTCTGGGATTACTCGCTGCCGGAGTCTTAAAAAAACAGCCAGAATCTGCCCAACAGATGTTAGATATCGCCGCTCAAAATACCGAACGTTTAGTGCGTCTGGTTAATGACATTCTTGACTTAGAGCGCCTAGAAGCACAGAAAGTCAAGCTGAATAAGCAGTGCTGTGATGTGGCCACACTCCTACAACAGTCTGTAGAAACGGTGCAAGCCTTAGCAACAGAAAACAACATCACGTTATGTGTTGAACCGACTGCGATTCAACTGTGGGTAGATGGCGATCGCATTATTCAAACTCTAGTTAATCTGGTGAGTAATGCGATTAAATTTTCCCCTCCAGAGACTACGGTTACGCTGAGTGTCCAGGATCAGGCTGACCGAGTTTTATTTAAAGTGCAAGATCGCGGGCGCGGTATTCCTGCCGATAAGCTAGAAACTATCTTTGGCAGGTTTCAACAGGTGGATGCTTCTGACTCCCGCCAAAAAGGGGGAACAGGTTTGGGTTTAGCTATCTGTAAAAGTATCGTGCAACAGCATGGCGGCAAAATCTGGGTGGAAAGCGTTGTCGGAGAGGGCAGTAGCTTTTATTTCAGTTTGCCGAAATCCCTCGATTAGCCTTGCAATGATATAATTTTAAGAATATTGCCCTTAACAAAAACCATTTCTGATGCCAGACAAGCGTATTCTGGTAGTTGATGACGAAATAAACCTCTGTACTGTTATTCAGGCTTGTCTAGAAAACTTAGGGGGTTGGGAGACGCTGGCAGCTTTATCAGGTAAAGAAGGACTGGCTATAGCCCAAACCCAACAGCTTGATGCAATTTTACTAGACGTGATGATGCCTGACATGGACGGAATCACGCTGTTGGGGAAGTTACAAAATGATGCAAAGACTCAAGCGATTCCCGTCATTTTGCTCACAGCTAAAGTCCAATCCACTGACTTAAACAGATTTGAGAAACTCAGCATCGCTGGAGTGATTGCTAAACCGTTTGACCCTTTGACGCTGGCAGAAAAAGTTGCTGCTATGCTAGGGTGGTGATTGACAGTCCCCCGATTCCGCTTCGCTAAAATCCGCGGAGTGTCAATTAGGGCTATATGCGCTTTCCTCGAGATTTTCTCATTTTTTTGATTTAAATTAGGGGTGAGGAAAGCAAAACTCATGGAAACCACTATAGCTACTAAACGAATTTTATTTATTGATGACGAACTCCACGTCCGACAAGTCGTCAAAGCCTGCCTAGAAGCACTAGGGGGTTGGGACGTGCTGTTAGCGGCTTCGGCTCAAGAAGGTTTAGTTAAGGCAGTTTCTGCGCAACCTGATGCCATTCTACTTGATGTGATGCTGCCAGAAATAGATGGTCTGGCGCTGTTGCAGCAACTGAAAGCCAATTCCGTAACCCAGTCAATCCCAGTAGTATTTTTGACGGCAAGACTGAGTTTGACTGAACCACAAAGGTTTCAGGAGTTGGGAGTCAAAGGTGCGATCGCTAAACCCTTTAATTCTCTCACCCTAGTTCCCCAAATCGCCAACGCTCTCGGCTGGAATTTAGAAACCCATTACTAACTTTTTTGGTGGAGGTAGGGAACTCCTGAACAGGGAACAGAAAGAGACTCCCATCACTAGCTAATTCTATTACCCCTATATTTGATTTTACTTTTGCGTTCAAAATCGCTTTGCTCTTTCAGTGCGCTATTGCTATTTACCTGCGTCTCATCAATCTCGATCGTATTAATCTCATTACTTTCATTGGGATTTAATTGAGCCTTAACTTTTTTTAAAGTGCGATTGATTTCTCCTTCCAGAAGACCAGTAAGAGCTTTACCAGCTTTGACTAATAGGAAAACTTCAGGATTACAGCGGCTGAGCAGGATATGACCTTCTTGGCCTCGAACTGAAATAGTTTCAATCTCGTTCCAGTTCAATTCTTCATGAACGCTTCTAGCTAAATAGAGCATTGTTCCAGCCAAAATCAAAACTCTGTTTTCATCCATGCCAATCGGTACAGTGAGAGGCTGTCCTTCTAAAGAAACTAGCACAGCACCCTGAATACCTATCGGCTTAGAAACCAATTCCATTAAGATTTCTGCGATTGTACTAGTAGGCATATTCTGCTTTTGACCATCACTAGATTCTAAACAACCTTCGTGCCAACTTTTTAACAGGTGGTCGTTGCCATCGTTACTCTCTTCTTTGACCTCAGTTGCCATCTCCTCTTCATCGGCAGGAACAAATAGGCCGAGTAACTCTTGCCGATCGAGGGCAAGGTAGCTTTGCTCCCGAATAGCTGAGGGAATTGCTATCCCCTTACGGGCAGGTTGATAATTGCCTAATTCGGGGATAACAAGAGTTTCCAAAGTAACTGGAAAAGCTTGGCGAGGCAGCGGTGCTACTGGCCCAGTATTCAAGCAAGTCAAGATATTTTCGAGATGGACGGTTTGGAGGAATCCTTCTAAGTAGTAACAGACGAAATAGGGGATGTGAGAACGGCCTAAGTCATCCATTTCATCGTTATACATCCAACCAAAAAGAGTATTTTCTGGGCTTAACTGACGAAGATAAGCAGCTCGGTATCCAGCGTGGGGTGGATTATAGGAATCCCAGTACTGATAAACCACTTGTTCCATAAAAGCTCGCCGAATCTCCATAGGAACTTCTGAACTAGCAAGGCACATAAATCCTACTCTAGGAAAGCTACTGTAAATGAGTTGACCGAAAAACAATGACATAACCAGTAATATGATTTAGGAGGTCGAACAAAGTAAAATTGGTATTTTGTAACTCTTAAGAGCAGTAGGAAAAAAGCTTGTTCACCCGCTAGTAGAGTTTTGCTGTGTTGGTCTTGGTTCAGGGCGGTAGGGGTCAGAGTTGAATACTGCCTCTTTGAAAATTAAAGTTAAGATGGTGAGAAACGCGCCTAGGGAACTGATGACTAATGCTATTGTCAGGTACAAGACGTACTTCTTAGGAACTTGGCGTAAACTTCGACCGCGTATCTTTGGCTCAGTCGGTGTAGATAAATTATTAACTAAACCCGTCTTAGGAGCCTTTCTCAGCTCGGAGATGAGCCAGAGGATTGGTTCAGATGCTGCTTTAGGCTTGAAACTCGAAACCCCTTCTGGTGAAGACACGATAGGAATTTCTGAGTAAAATTTTTTATAATTAACTTTCATCTTGTCCAAGTAAGCGGTTAGTGGCTCAAGACGTTGTTCCAAAAGCTGGCGACTATTAGGCTTGGATTTGATCAGATCGTATTTGGTTAGGATAAGGGCAAAAGGATGTTTTAAACCATTCTGGTAAACTACCTCAGCAATTGACTGCACGGGCTGAAGGATTTCTTCAAGCGCCTGAGTGTTAGCCTTGGATATCAGCACCTGGGTATCAATAAACACGCAGCACCCATCCGACTGCCACACCATCATTTGAAAGGCAGGATTATAAAGCTTACAGGATTCTCCTGGAGTGTCCCACCAGCGAAAATAGCAAAGCGTATCGGTTTTCCCCAGATTGTAGCGTTTCAGGCTGAATTCAAAGTTAGTGAGTTTGAGGGTAGCTGGTGGATATTGACCAGTCCGAGCTACATAGCTAATGACATTCTCAAGGATTTTCTGCGTCTCGCTATCCTGGCAATCGAACCACAACTGCGGCATATTTTTTGGCTGACGATCCGGATGTAATTGCGCGTAGCTGCCAGCCAGAAAAACTGTCTTGCCCACCCCTCGTTGACCGATGCTGAGCAGGCTATACATTTTTTTTTGCTTAGAGTTTATCATTGCTACCCCGAATCGATATGAACAGAAGAATGCAGGAGTGTAGGAGTTCAGGAGTTCGGGAGTTTGGGAGTTCCTTCTTCAAACCAAAATTCTGGATAAAGGATACACTCACCGTAAACAGGCCCACTCTCTTGTTTTTGATATTAATGAATTCCTCTGATTCCGTATCGTTCCAAGTTGAAAAAACAAGCGCATCTCTTAGCGAAAAGTTCAGCGATCGCCTAGATCGCTACCTTACCCAACACCTCCCGCACCTGTCCCGTTCTCGCATCCAGAAGCTCATCGCAGAGGGTAACGTCCAGATTAACGGTCAAGCCTGCACTTCTAAAAAAGCGACCGTCCAAGCTGGCGATCGCATCTCTCTCACTATCCCGGAAGCCAAACCCCTAGACTTAGAACCCGAAACTATCCCCCTTGATATCCTTTACGAAGACGATCACCTCTTAATTATCAACAAACCCGCTGGCTTAGTCGTCCATCCTGCACCTGGACACGCTAAGGGCACCCTCGTTAACGCCCTCCTCGCCCACTGTCCCAACCTAGCCGGAATTGGTGGCGTGCAGCGTCCCGGCATCGTCCACCGTTTGGATAAAGATACCAGTGGTGCGATCGCGATCGCAAAAACCGATCTAGCCCATCAAAACCTACAAGCCCAACTTAAAGCCAAAACTGCCCGCCGAGAATATCTCGGTGTCGTCTACGGTTCCCCCTCAGCGGACAGTGGCACTATTAACGAACCGATCGGGCGTCATCCAGTTGACCGTAAAAAAATGGCCGTCGTACCCCTAGAAAAAGGCGGACGCCCAGCTGTCACCCATTGGCGCGTACAAGAACGCCTGGGTAACTACACCCTCATGCACTTTCAACTGGAAACTGGTCGCACGCACCAAATCCGCGTTCACAGCGCCCATATCGGCCATCCCATCGTCGGTGACCCCGTTTACAGCAAGGGTCGCGATATCGGTGTCAACCTGCCCGGTCAAGCCCTCCATGCGTGGCGGCTGCGGTTACAGCACCCCAACGCAATTGCCCGTCCCCTCCCTCCCAACGCGGGAGGTGAGAGGACGGGCAGTGAAACTGAGGAATGGATTGAGGCGATCGCCCCTCTCCCCCCAGCCTTTACGACACTCCTAACCGTACTGCGACGGCGAACTACTTTACCTAACGCCGAGGCACAAGGGCTTCGTAGTTGAGGTTCTGGGCAGACACGCGGGGGATGGGGTTGCCTTGAGGAGCAATGCCTCGTGCCATATCCAAAAAGCTTGATGGATCGCCAGCCTTGGCTTGCTTATCTTGCGGTACAAAGCGGCGTACCGCATTCTGCCAAATGATTTGCGGGAAGCCTAGTTGAGCCCGGTAGTAAGCATCGTAGCGCGGAGATTTGATGTTAAAGGGTATTTCACCTTCACTCCGACTGGGCAAATTGCGACGCCGCTGATAGGGAACAGTGTCGTACCCAAAATTGCTCAGGTACTCTTCGCTGTTCAGCAGTGCATCGACAAAGCCTTTAATCCCCTTGGTGGCAACTACGATCGACCAGGCGATTTTTTCCCGTTCGCTGTAGACATCACGCCCCAGCACCCGTTGCACGCACTGCTCGACAAAGCGATAGTTGCTGTTTTTCTCATAGAAGCTGTTGTAGAAGGTCTTCGACAACAGCAACCCGCGAATGAAGTCTCGCACCGTAAGCTGACCGTTACGGAGTTGGGACTCCAGGATACGCTCGCGATCCCACTTAAAGGCATGGAAGAAGATCTGGCGATAGGCCGCTGCGATCAACGCATCCATGTCACTGGACGAGAGCATGTTCTCGGTTGTATAAACTCTGGGTTGTTCATCACCAGGTACGTCAAAAGCAGCTACCCGCTGATTCTGACTCACCGGAGCATAGTTTAGTAAAGGAAGAGCCACGTTTGTATCTCCGTAATCTTAGAAAATCTTACAAACCTTAATTTTTAACTATAATACAGATTCCGTGCCCATCTCTGAAAAAAAATTAGCTAAGTTTACAAAACATTCCCACCAGGATAAATGAAAGGAAAAGAATCCCTCATCCCTCATCCTTCATCCCTCATCCCTACTCTTAACAATCGTTAAAAAATGTTTCAAAAATAACCCATCCAAAATGCCAAGGGATTTGTCATAGAAGCACAGTGAGGCCAATTTCGCAAGTACATTTCCATATTTGACTGCCAAATTGGGGGTGCCAAACCCACCCCCAGACAAAGATGAGAAAGAACTTCAAAAAACCGCCGATCGTGACCGGGCGAGCCTAAATGAGCGTGGGCATATTCATGCACCACTATACTCAACCAATCGTGGGGGGCAATTCGTCCCACATCAATTAGAATGACCGTCGGCTCGACCAATATATTGCACAAGCCGTCGATGCCATACTCTTGAGCTAAGGGAGCAGCACAGATTTGCATCGGACGGCGCACTTCGGGGTGAAAACAGCCATGACAAGCTTCTAGACAAGCATTCAGTTCAGCATTGATGGCGTCAATGTACTTACCAATCCAAAGACAAATGCGATCGCGCACTCTCGGATGAGCAGTTACGTCAACCATACCGGGTTCTAAGGCTAGTTGACGTACAGCATCCAGATATTGATAGCCGCGTACCATAGGATCGGCAGTAAGCAGGGAGTTACCCACCCAATACAGACTCAATCTATCTAGGTTCCAAAACGTTTTGTAGATTGTAACCTGAAAGTTTAACTAGAAAAAGTCCGGCTGCGCCACTTATTGAGCTTGGCGTCTCCAATAGCGGCTAAAGGTCGGAGCTGGGCAATTTGGTCTTGCAGGGTGGCGATCGCCTCAGTTTGTTGCTTAACTTGCTGTTGCAATACTATATAACTATCTGACTGCCCTATAGTTGGGATCTTAGTGTGATGAGGTACTCCTACACCCACAGTACTTTGAGATGTTGTTGGTGGAGTTTGAGATTGCCACTTGTTTGTCAATGCTGCTCCGAGAGCCGCAACCGAGCGCAGCTGAGCTAGCTGTTGTTCTAGATTTTCAATGGTTTTTGCCTGTTCCTCGTACTGGCGTTGTAAGGATAGATAGGCGTCTAAGGAATAGAGAGGGGTAGAACGAACCAGCGCTTTAGGTTTGTTAAGGCCGACTGCCTCAGCCAATAATTGCTCAATCCGATTTTCTTGTGAAAAGTAGGTGGTAACTATCCCGTGGTAAGGGATGGGAGAGGGGAGATTCCGGGCAACTTCTTTGGTGAGGCGAGCACAGTTGCTATTATGTTGTGCGCGATCGCTGTTGGCATAGCCTCGGTAGAGCTGGAATATCCGGTTGTAACCCACGGTTTTTTGCCCCCGTTGAGTGACAAAACCCCGATAGTAAGGGACGATACTGTCGCCGAAATTATCTTGATACTCGATCGAGTCGATATAGGAGTTGATCTCCGCCAGATATCCTTCCTTAATGTAGAGATCGACATGGTAAGCAATCTCTGACTCATCGTAGGGAGCGCGTCCCAATAGATGCTTGTAATTGAGTTCGATAAATCTAACCTGCTGAGTCGAGTAGAAAAACTTCTGACGATATAGTTCTGAGAGCGCGATCGCTCGCACAAAATCCTGTACGGTCATCTGGCCCTGCCGCAACAGCGATTCTGCACTAATTAAGCGATCGCAACTCATCAAGTGGGCGTTCCCCAGCACCTGCCGATAGGCGGCGCGGATAACCAGTTGTAAGTCTTGCTCAGTCCAATTTGACCGCAGTTCTATCTTCGAGGCTTCTGCAAACGGTTCAATTCCCAACCGTTGTACGACTGTTAAAGTTGCCATTATTTCAATATATTAACAACGTCGATCCAAACTCAGTTGCGCGATTGCTGATTTAAGGCGCACCTGTACCACATTATCTGATTCTTGGGTGAGTGCAGCCTGCAAGGTAGGCAAGAACTCAGCTTTGCCAATCTCTTCCAGAGAGACTACAGCGGCATAACGAAGTGCCCAATCTTCCGGATTAAGTAATGCCCAAGTGAGCTTCTCCACAGTCTGATCGATAATCTCTGGATCTTTAACCAGACTCCCAATCCGCCCTAAACCCCTTGCTGCCACTCGCCGCACATTGCCTTGGCAGTGGNNATTGGCAATAGAAGTGCCAATCACTTCCTCGAATACTGCAACAGATCTAGGGTCACCAATTCGAGCTAAGGCTTGAATGATGTGAGCTTGCACTCCCTGATCTACAGATTTTTTAAAAGCATCTATCAAAGGTTCTACCGTATCTGGTGCCAGTTGCACCAAAGCATTTACTGCCGCAGGGGGTACAGCCGGATGGTGATGGCTCAAAGCTTTGAGCAACGCTGCAATTACCTCGTCGCTAGCTTTTGTACTCCCTTCGACTAATGCCTGAATTGCACTGAGGACTTCATTAGGAGTTCTAGCCCTCTTTAACTCGTCAATTATCTCCAACTTATCCCGACTATTCAAGCGATCGCTGATATAAATTGTGTTCATTTTAAAATTGTTATTTCTTAATTAAGAAAGGCACCA
>DNXU01000168.1 GCA_003505715.1 Cyanobacteria bacterium UBA8803
TATCCCCTTATCCCCTCATCCCCTCATCCCCTCAAGATATCTGAGAAAGGATTTTAGCCAGCTCAAAGTCCTTTGAGGTTAAGCCGCCTGCATCGTGAGTGGTTAGAGCTATGGTTACCTTGTTATAAGAAATTTTTAAATCGGGGTGGTGTCCGGCAGTTTCAGCGGGTTCGACAATCTTGTTGACAAAGGCGATCGCTTCTAAGAAATCTTTAAATTTCCGGGTACTCTGTAGCTGCTTTCCCTCTACCGTCCAGCCCTCGATCTGCTTGGCTTGCTCTTCAATCTCTGCTTCACTCAGTAGCTGCGCCATGTTTGGTTTCTCCTTCACCAAATTCGGAAAAAGCTTCTCAAAAACTATCCCCTTAAAAAACTATCCGCTCTCACGGGAAGTGTTTTGGTTAAAAACCATCACACTTATAGTGAGAGCGGTCTAGCGGGTCTTCTGATTGAAACCAGACTGCCGGGAGGGACTCATGAACCAGCCCAGCATATCAACTAATGAGATTCTCCGAAGAGAACCGAGCTGACTGCTAGAGAACAGCCCCGGCGCACAGCCGGCTAACTCCAATCAGATGACCCATGCTTTTACTGCTATCTGTCATGGGCATCACCTCCTATTTTCCCTGTACGGTTTTGCTTGCCGTCAGTTATCAGGTGTTTATCACCTTTATTGAAGATAACACAGAAATTGGAAAGTGGGGAGTAGGGAGGGATGAAGGATGAGGGCATGGGGAACTTGTATCATGACATCTCATCTCGCATTCCCTGATTCCTTCATCCCTTCCATGGCTTATGCAGCTACACCATATATAAGGTAATGGTGCGTTAGCTCCCGCGTAACGCACCCTACTTCTCATCCCTCATCCCTCATCCCTTACCTTAAGGTCGAACTAATAGCTGTATTCTCAACGGGTTTCTCTGCCACGGGTGTTGAGGAACTTAGCTCGTCAATTGAGGGCACCGGTTGATGTTTGAGTTCCCACACCTTGAGCAAGATCAGATACTCGTAAAACGCCTGTAAAGCGCACCAGGTAAATCCAGCTTGTCCATCCAGAAATCCCTTCAAAATGACGTACATGTATATAAAGCGCAACACAGGTCGCCAAGGCAAGCGCAGGGATAAATCCTTGAGGGCACGGCGTCTTTCTACTTCCGAACTCCCCCACAACAACTTGCTCCAGCTAACTGTGCCTGTTTCTAGCTGACGCAAAGTTTCTACAGCCTCGTCAGTTGAATAGCGATTGTGCTTTTCAATCCAGCGGGTCAAACCCTTAGAACAGGTGTAGTGAGGATAAGTCTCCTGCAAAAAACCAGTTGAGCCATCACAGACTTCTCGTTCGGTATGACCGTAATCAGTGAACCAGACTTTATCTTTGCGGAATAAGCGTAACTGGTAACGGGGATACTGAGTGCAGTTACGAATCCACCTATTCATGAACAAGACACGTTCGGCAACGTAATAACCCACATATTCGGTGGTCTTTATAGCTTCGAGACATTCAGCAAATAATTGGGGCGTCAGCCGTTCGTCAGCTTCCAAGATGTAGGCCCAATCGTGTTTAGTGGGAACTTCCTCGATCATCCAAGTGCGCTGACGCCCGTGACTTTCAAAGGCGTGCTGCACAACTCTCACTCCTAGGCGGCTAGCAATTTCTACGGTGCGATCGCTACTGTAAGAGTCCACAACTATGACATCATCCGACAGCAAGGCTGACTCAATGCAAGCCCCAATATCAAGTTCTTCGTTATGGGTGAGGATATAAATGGAGAACATTACCATATTTTATGAAGAGCTGCTGTTAATTTAACTATAATATCGGTTTAGCAAGCGCCAATTCGAGCAAAAACCACGTAAATCGTTTTAAAAACAATTTTCAAGTCATACCAAGGGTGCCACTGCTGTTGATAGTGCAAGTCAAGAGCAACCACAGCTTCAAAATCTTTCAAAACCGAGCGACCGCTAACCTGCCATTCTCCTGTAATCCCGGGCTTGACATTTAAGCGCTGCCAATGATAAGGGCTGTAATGCACGACTTCATCTGCCGTTGGCGGACGGGTGCCAACTAAGCTCATTTCTCCTAGCAAGACATTCCAAAACTGGGGTAGTTCGTCCAAGCTTGTGCAGCGCAGAAAGCGTCCGACACAAGTGATGCGGGGGTCGTTGTCATTCTTGAATAACCAGCCTTGAGCTTGATTTGGTACAAATGCTTTGAGAATATCAGCCTCCTCAATCATAGAGCGGAATTTCCAGATTCGGAAAGGCTTACCGTAGAGGCCATAGCGCTTTTGGCTGTAAAAAATAGGTCCGGGACTATCTAGTTTGATGGCAATGGCTATGGGTAGGAAAGCGATCGCGAGAATCAGCAGTCCTACTAAAGAGCCAACAATATCGAACCAACGCTTAACAAAAGAACGAGTCGAGGGATGCGGGTAGTAATAGCCAATCGTCATACAGTCATTAAATTTATTTTAGTAATTGGTGATTGGTGATGGGTGAT
>DNXU01000550.1 GCA_003505715.1 Cyanobacteria bacterium UBA8803
TCACCCCCTCACCCCCTCATCCCCTCACCCCCTCACTCCTCACCCTCTCTAGGCTAGCCTTTCTGGTAAACGATCTAAGCGAATTAAGTCTTGGTAGGTTTCTCGCTGCACGATTAGTTCGGCTTCTCCCTCATTGACTAGAACTGCTGCTGGTCGGGGTAGGCGATTGTAATTTGAGGCCATGCTGTAATTGTAGGCTCCGGTGCCCATGACTACAATCAGATCTCCGGGTTGCGTTTCAGGCAAGGTCGCTTCTTTGATGACAATATCTCCTGATTCGCAGTGTTTCCCAGCCAAGGTGAGGGTTTGCGTCAGGGGTGCTGACATCCGGTTGGCAACGACAGCGCGATAAACAGACTGGTAGGTAATGGGACGGGGATTATCTGACATCCCGCCATCGACAGCTAGATAAGTCCGAATATCGGGGATCGTTTTACGGCTGCCTACGGTATAAGCAGTAACACAGGTTGGGCCAATAATCGATCGCCCCGGTTCTGACAGTAGCTTTGGTAAGGGCAACTGCTGCTGCTGACAGGCGCTAGCTACTGCTTCGGCAACGCCTTTTACCCATTCGTCAATACTGGGGGGATCGTCGGATTCCGTGTAACAAATGCCCAAACCTCCTCCCACATTCAGTTGTTCTATGGGGAGGTCGTATTGTAAGGCTTTGCTCATGTAATCCACTAAAACACCAGCCAGGTCTTGGTGAGGTTGGCTCTCGAAAATCTGAGAGCCAATGTGGGCATGGAGTCCAATACAGTTCAATGTTGGTTGTTGGCTGACAAAGGTAAATACCTCGTCTAAATCATTGGGATCGAAGCCAAACTTGCTGTCGAGGTGGCCAGTACGAATGTACTCATGAGTATGGCACTCGATCCCTGGGGTTAGCCGCAGCATGATCCGAATACCTGATGCACTGTGGGGGCTTTCTGAAGCATACTGTTCTCCTGCCAAAGCAGCTAAGGTTTTTAGCTCTAACCAGTTATCGACAACTATCGTACAGCCGCTCTCAATGGCTAGTTCTAGTTCAGCCCTAGACTTGTTATTACCGTGGAAGTAAAGCTTGTCCCCCTTAACCTTGGCTTGCAGCGCCGTGTAGAGTTCGCCTCCAGATACTACATCGATCCCCAACCCTTCCGATGCCGCGATCGCACAAATTGCCAAACAATTCCAGGCTTTAGAAGCATAGAGAACTAGAGATTCACCGGGATAGTAGTGAGCAAAAGCATCTCGGTATTGGCGGCAAGAGGTTCTTAGGGTCACCTCATCTACGATGTAAACAGGAGAGCCAAACCTCTCTACTAAACTGGTCACATCGCAGCCACCAATTTCCAAGCAATCCCGATTGTTGACGCGGGCGGTAAGGGGTAGCAGTTCCTGATTGGGCGATCGCATCTCCTGAGACTTGTTGTTCCTGTGGAGATACTTCTGCCCTGAATTTGGCACCTCAGTTGAGTCGATCGATAGCATAATTAAACGGTGTCCTTTACTTGGAGAGGGATGAAAACCAGTGACAGGCTAAATCCTGTTATGTATAATGGTAGTGGCAATGCGGATAACGCCTAGATAGCCAAGATTAGTTTTCTAACTAACTACAATGCTTAGCTTAGGGCTGTGTAGTGTGGAAAATAGAACAGATACATAAAGAATATTTTTGAGCTTGCTGTGGGACACACAGTAAAAGCTTGTTGAAAGCAAGCAGATAGGTATCCCCTTGAACAGAAGAATACAGAAGTGTTAGGAGTTCAGGAGTTCAGGAAAAAAGAATTGGAATGAACTTCTGTAACAACAGCCAAGTGCTTGCGACCGACAGGGAGCAGGGCAGGAGCTGTCCCCAGCTGAAAAGTTTTCAGATTCTTTCAGGTGGGTTCATAATTCCCGCCAGCATGGCATTCTGAACTCCCGATCTCCTGAACTTCTCAATTCTGAACTCCTTCTTCAAGATCGGTGTACAATTGAGGGCTGTGACTTTTTTAGAACTTAAGCCACTAACCAAAACACAGCTCAATGCAGCTGTAGAGCTAGATCGGCTGTGTTTTGGTGGTCTTTGGACGCGCTCGGGTTACGAGCGAGAGCTAGATAGCTCCAATAGTAAATTGCTGATTTTAGAAGCAAGGGGGGTAGTAGATCAACCTAGTAAAAGCCTTCAACCGCAGGAGTTTTTAGCCGAAAACTCAGCAGGAGGCGATTGGAAAACTGTCTCGACGCGGCAAAATCTATTGGTAGGCTTAGGTTGTTTTTGGTCAATTTTGGAGGAGGCGCATATTACGATTTTAGCGGTGCATCCCAATTACCAGCGTCAGGGGCTAGGTCAGTTATTACTGTATGCCTTGCTCCGAGATGCCAAACGACATCAATTGGAGTGGGCTACCCTGGAGGTAAAGCCATCAAATCAAGCCGCGTTGTCGCTTTACCAAAAGTTCGGCTTCACCGAAGCAGGACGACGGCGGCGCTATTACAAAGATACGGGTGAAGATGCCCTGATTCTCTGGCGCTCTGGCTTGCCTAGCCAGGAATTTGAGGAAACCCTTGCCAATTGCTATCGGCAAGTAGTTCCCCGCCTCGCTCAGTGGGGATGGCAACTGGAGAACGAGGAGTGGGAAATAGGGAATAGAAAATTGGGGATCGGGTAGATTTGCCAAGAGTTCCGTCCCTATTACTGAAAAATACTTAATAAATTATTAAGGGGGAAAGAAAAAAGCAACAAAGCCCCATTAGGTCAGGAAAAGCAATCCAGATCGATAATTAATGCTGCCGGTTGTCTGGAAACAGACAGCCGGAGAATTCCCCTATGCTAGAATCAGCGTACACGGGCACGCAACAGGTGATGGAAATACGCCATGTTTGAACGCTTTACAGAAAAAGCCATTAAGGTGATTATGCTGGCCCAGGAAGAGGCACGTCGCCTGGGGCATAACTTTGTCGGCACAGAGCAAATCCTTCTCGGTTTGATTGGAGAGGGGACTGGCGTCGCCGCCAAAGTACTCAAATCGATGGGTGTCAATCTAAAAGATGCCCGGATCGAAGTCGAGAAAATCATTGGTAGGGGTTCCGGCTTCGTTGCGGTAGAAATTCCTTTTACTCCAAGAGCTAAAAGAGTTCTCGAACTATCGCTAGAAGAAGCCCGCCAACTCGGACACAACTACATCGGCACCGAACATTTGCTTCTAGGGTTAATCCGGGAAGGCGAAGGGGTGGCAGCGAGAGTCTTGGAAAACTTGGGAGTAGATCTGACGAAGGTTCGCACCCAAGTGATTCGGATGCTCGGTGAAACAGCAGAAGTGACAGCAGGAGCATCCCAAGGCCGCACCAAGACCCCAACCCTTGATGAATTTGGTAGCAACCTTACCCAAATGGCGGGAGAAGGAAAGCTCGATCCAGTTGTGGGACGTGCCAAGGAAATTGAACGGGTGATCCAGATTTTAGGACGCCGCACCAAAAACAACCCAGTCCTGATTGGAGAACCAGGGGTGGGTAAAACTGCGATCGCAGAAGGGTTAGCCCAACGGATCGCTAATGGCGACGTACCTGACATTCTGGAAGAAAAAAGGGTCGTGACTCTCGATATCGGTTTGTTAGTAGCAGGCACCAAATATCGGGGTGAGTTTGAAGAGCGCTTGAAGAAAATCATGGATGAGATTCGCCAAGCCGGAAATGTAATTCTGGTAATTGACGAGGTTCACACCCTGATTGGTGCAGGCGCTGCGGAAGGAGCAATTGATGCCGCTAACATCCTGAAACCTGCTTTGGCAAGAGGTGANNTGGTGAACTACAGTGCATCGGCGCAACCACCCTGGATGAGTACCGCAAGCATATCGAACGGGATGCTGCCCTAGAACGCCGTTTCCAACCCGTGATGGTAGGTGAACCCACGGTAGAAGAGACGATTGAAATTCTTTACGGGTTGCGCGAGCGCTACGAGCAGCATCACAAGCTCAAAATCTTGGATACCGCCCTGGAAGCAGCAGCCAAGCTCTCCGATCGCTATATCTCTGATCGCTATCTGCCCGATAAAGCGATTGACTTGATCGATGAAGCTGGAAGTCGCGTCCGCCTAATTAACTCCCAACTGCCCCCAGCAGCGAAAGAGTTGGATAAAGAACTGCGGCAAGTCCTGAAAGAAAAGGATGATGCCGTTAGAGCGCAGGACTTCGATCGGGCAGGAGAATTGCGCGATCGCGAAATGGAAATCAAAGCAGAAATCCGGGCGATCGCTCAAAGTAAAAAGTCGGAATCCGGCACCGACGATTCACCTCATGTCGATGAGGAAGACATTGCCCAAATCGTTGCCTCTTGGACGGGCGTCCCGGTGAACAAGCTCACCGAATCCGAATCTGAGAAGCTGCTGCACATGGAAGATACCCTGCACCAGCGGCTAATTGGTCAAGAGGATGCTGTCACCGCCGTGTCTCGCGCTATCCGTCGGGCTCGTGTGGGCTTAAAGAATCCCAACCGTCCCATTGCTAGCTTTGTGTTCTCCGGGCCTACTGGTGTTGGTAAAACCGAACTTGCTAAGGCACTGGCATCTTACTTCTTCGGTTCCGAAGAAGCCATGATCCGCCTGGATATGTCGGAATACATGGAGCGCCATACCGTCAGCAAGCTGATCGGTTCGCCGCCGGGATATGTGGGCTATAACGAAGGGGGGCAGCTGACTGAAGCAGTGCGCCGCCGTCCTTACACCGTGGTGCTGTTTGACGAAATCGAAAAGGCTCACCCCGATGTCTTCAACATGCTGCTGCAAATCCTCGAAGATGGGCGTCTCACTGATGCCAAGGGAAGGACAGTAGACTTCAAGAACACCTTGCTGATCATGACTTCTAACATCGGCTCTAAGGTGATCGAGAAAGGTGGCGGCGGCTTAGGCTTCGAGTTTAGTGAAAATCAAGCTGAGGCTCAATACAACCGCATTCGGTCTCTGGTGAACGAAGAACTCAAGCAGTACTTCCGTCCAGAGTTCCTCAACCGTCTAGATGAGATTATCGTCTTCCGCCAGCTGTCCAAGGAAGAAGTCAAGCAAATCGCCGAGATCTTGCTCAAGGAAGTCTTCGGACGCCTCACCGAACAGGGGATTACTCTCAAAGTCACCGATCGCTTCAAAGAGCGCTTGGTGGAAGAAGGTTACAACCCTGCCTACGGTGCCAGACCGCTCCGTCGAGCTATCATGCGGTTGTTAGAGGACGTTCTTGCTGAAGAAATTCTCAGCGGTAGCATCAAGGAAGGAGACACCGCCATTGTTGATGTTGATGAGGAAGGTAAGGTGAAAGTTTTACCCGGTGAGAAGCGAGAGCTTTTACCTCAAGGAGCTGAGTAATCACTCTAATTAATTATCTAATCTAAGTTTAAGAAACCCACCCTCAACCAAAAGCTGGGGGGGCTTTTTGTGTTTATCGGTTTCACCAAAGTATCAGGGCGGGTTTTGATTGAGTCTTATCAGTTTAACCCGAAATGTTAATCCCTAAACCCGCCCCTATAGCAATGTGCTAATCTACATTTATTTTCAATTTATCTTTGCCCGATCGCCCTAAATCAAAGTGACCTCTCCAGTATCCAGATCGTAACGGCCTCCCACAATTTTGAGCTTGCCATTAAGCAATTGTTCAGACACGATCGCTGAATTCTGTTTCAATCTCTCAATTTGATACTGAACATTTGCCATTACAGCCTCATCAACCAGATCGCCTGATTTACCTTTTATCCCGGAGATAGCAGGTTTGATGGCCTTAACAAAAGAACCAATATGACCTGGGAGACTTTCCCCCTTGACAGCAGCAGTGACAGCACCACAGCGTTCGTGACCTAAAACCATAATCAAAGGAGTGCCGAGGAGGGCTACAGCATATTCTATGCTGCCCATCACCTCCGGAATCACGATATTGCCAGCAACACGGATATCAAATAAATCACCAATGCCTAGATCGAATAAAATCTCCGGTGGCACTCGCGAATCAGCACAGGTTAGCAGCGTCGCGAAGGGATGTTGTGCCTGAGCAACTTCTGCCATTCTGATCCGCGATTCATGGGGATGCTGGCTCTTGTGTCGAACAAACCTTTGATTACCGTCCATCAGACGCTTCAAGGCATCATCAGGACTCAGAGATGCAACAGGATTAGAGTTTGACACAGCAGCATTCACTCCCTTGGGTTGCAGGCTCCATCCCATAACAGCAGCCACTAAACCCATTCCACCCGTTCCTGTCAAGTTAACAAAACTGCGACGGCTCATCAACTTATTATTGTTATTCATTTCCCCTTCCCAATTCCCCATTCCCAATTCCCCATTCCCCATAAATTACATTGACGCAACACATCTCACGGATCGAATCTCCATAGCATCCGAAATGTAACAAGTGCCGCCAAACTTGTTAAGGATGGGTCGAATAATTTCGACAGTGGGTTTAATTTTTTCGGGCGGGCAGAAGGCGATGAGATAAACATTATCCAGCATGGTCATGTCCAAATCTTCAGCATTTTCTCTAAATCCCTGTCCGGCCACATTTCGGATCACGATATATCCCGTTACACCTGCTTGTTTTATGCCATCTAAAATTTTGCTAAGTTCAAAGGAGTTGGCCACGATTTCTATACGTTTGATGGGATGCATGTTGTTATCTCCAGAGCATATTAATTAAGTACAGATACAAAGGAATCCCCACAATAATGTTGAAAGGAAACGTTACAGCTAGGGCGGTAGAAACATACAAGCTGGGATTAGCTTCTGGAACTGTTAACCGCATGGCAGCGGGAACGGCGATATAAGAAGCGCTGGCACACAGCACCGAAAATAGGAGAGCGTCCCCTTGGGGCATTCCGATCAATTTGGCAATGAACAGCCCAATGCCTGCATTGAGGATTGGGATCAGTATGGCAAAAGAAATCAGAAAAGCGCCTGTTTTTTGTAAGTCTTTAATCCTTTGAGCCGCGACTAGCCCCATGTCGAGCAGAAAGAAGGTCAGAACTCCGTAGAACATTCCCTGAGTAAATGGTTCCAAAACCTGCCAACCATGTTCTCCAGTTAGGATGCCAATCAACAGACTACCGACTAGCAGGAAGACAGAGCTATTCAAGAACGCTTCTTGCAGCACTTCTGACCAGGAGAAATCCCGCTTGCCCTGGTTGGCAGTGAATAGATTAACAAGAATTAACCCGACAATAATGGCTGGAGACTCCATCAGCGCCAAGGCAGCCACCATGTAGCCGTCGAAATCAATCCCCAACTCGCTCAAAAACGTACTAGCCGTGATGAACGTTACGGCGCTGATGGAGCCATATGTTGCTGCGATCGCGGCAGCATCATAGATATCTAGCTTTAGTCTGAGGATAAAGAAGGTATAGAGGGGGACAATACAAGCCATGAGTACAGCTGCAAGGAGGGTAAAGACAACTTCCTGAGTCACCCCGCTTTTGATGAGTTCCACTCCTCCCTTAAACCCAATAGAAAATAGCAAATAAAGGGACAAAAACTTGGGAAAAGGGGCGGGAATCTCGAGATCCGATTTAACGAAAACTGCCGCCATTCCCAGAAAGAAAAACAGGACTGGTGGATTCAGGATATTAGAAACGATCAGGCTTACATCCATATAAATTGAATCGAATTTGCAAGAAGCAGGATTTACACAAACACCGCCATAGTCCCCCAAATCTGGGGGGAACTAAAACTTTTTTCCCCTCTTCTTAGCCTCAAAGTTGAGGGATGGGGGCAAAATGCATTAGTCCTGAGAGGCTTTAATCTTGACTACACTGAGCGCTATGGCAATGGCACCGGAAACATTGCACATTCATGTAGAACCAATGTATGGCAATTGAGCCACCCACAACTTATATATAATTCTTATAACAATTATAAAGAATACTTTTATATTCATACAAGTTAGTAAGAGACTGGGCTTGACCTTAATACTTGACATAAATACTCTATTGTTATAGATACTAAAAGGGAAGGTCTGGAAGTTGAACCAACTATCCAACTCAGCGGCTTGGATAATTGATATTAAGGTAGGCACCATGAGCTGCGCTCGCAACGCAGGGATGAAAATGATTCTCTACCTCATCCCCTCCCTACAACTGTGGGTGATACCTCAATGGCAGTGTAACAGTAAAGGTTGTGCCAATTCCCAATTCACTTTCTACCTCAATCGTCCCTCCCTGCAAATCCACGCATTTTTTGACAATTGCTAACCCTAGTCCAGTTCCTTGAATGTTGCCCACATTGCTGGCTCTATGGAAGGAATTAAACAGTTGATTGAGGTACTCTGGGGGCATACCGATACCCCGATCCTGGATGCGAAACGTAGCGGATTCGCCATCCCCAATTAGGTCAAATTCTACTTCACCTCCTTGAGGAGAATACTTAATAGCATTGGAGAGCAAATTCGTCAGAACGTGCCGCAGTAGATTTTCATCCATATGGGCATTGTGGCAGTCGCCGCAGGTAACAAAGGTAAACTCATGCTTGTGAGATACCGTCATTTGCATACTTTCTACAATTTCGTAGCAAAAACCGACCAAATCTAGTAATGCTGGTTTGAACTGGAGTTTTCCGGCTTCAGCTTTGCCAATGGTGAGTACGTCATCTAATAGCTGAGTCATGCGCCGGACAGCCGATTGAATGCGTAGGTGATGGGTTTGTTTTTTCTCGTCAGATAACTTGTCGTTATAGCGTTCTAGAAGTTCAGAAGATGAAAGAATTGTGGTTAAGGGCGTGCGGAATTCATGGGAAACTAAAGATACAAAACTAGAGCGGAGTTCGCTGAGTTCTCGCTCCTTTGCTAATGCCTTGCGAATTTCTACCTCGGCCTGCTTAAGTTTGGTGATATCCCGTCCCACGGCTTGAAACTCCATAATATTGCCCTGCTCGTCCAACATCATGCGATCGGTCCACTGTTGCCACCGGATTTCTCCAGATGGGAGAATGACTCGGTGTTCGTAGGTGACAATTGACCGCTCAGTTGACAGAGAACAAAAATTCTGAGTGACCAATTCTTGGTCTTCGGCTGGGATTTCGGGAATAAAACTGTTCCCGATCAGTTCAGAGGGTTGCTTGCTAAAATAGCGGCAGTAGGCATCGTTGACAAAGGTGAGCCTGCCATCTGGGGTAAACCGACAGATGAGTTCAGTTTGATCTTCAACGATCCCTCGGTAGCGTTCCTCACTCTGCCGCAGAGCTTCCAGCGCTTGCTTGCGTCTGGTGATATCCTCAATCATGGCTAAGGTGTAGAGGATTTCTCCTGCTTGGCCGCGCAGGGGGATGAGGGTTAAATTCACCCAGAGGATGTCGCCATTTTTTTTGATGTATCGTTTTTCCAGTTGGAAACTGTCGCTTTCCCCCTCGATCACCTCTTGCATGTGGGGAATTTCCAGCTCTAATTCTTCAGGATGGGTAATATCCTTAAAGGTAAGGGCCATGATTTCCGCCTCAGTGTACCCTAGCATGGTACAAAAGGCTCGATTTACCCGAATGTAGCGATCGTCTAAACTTGCCAAGGTCATGCCAATGGGTGCTTCATCAAACACCTGGCGGAATTGTTCTTCACTCTGGCGTAGCGCGGTTCCGGTTTGGCGGTGCTGAGCAATTTCTGCCTGGAGTTGCTGGTTAGCTTGGGCGATCTGTTGCGTGCGTTCCTTGACTCGGGTTTCTAGCTCCAGCATGGCAGCTTGCAGCGCTGCTTCGACCTGTTTGCGTGGAGTTATATCCTGGACGAGGGAAAGAATTGATACTAAGTTACCGGATTCATCTACGAGGACGGAATTGTACCATTCGCAATAAACGATCGCCCCATCTTTGGTATAGTTGCGGTTTTCATCGACGGTGCATTTTTTCGTCCCATCCAGCAAGCTAATCAAGATGCGATCGACCATCTGAGCATCCTCGTTATAAATAAACTGCCAATCCTGGGGACGTAAGCCAATCACTTCCTGAGCTTTCCAACCAAAAAGTTTTTCAGCTTGTTGAGACCAACGCTGCAAGCGAAATTCGCTATCCCACTCCAAAACTGCTAGAGGTGAGTTTTCGACGTGAAGTCTTAGTTGCTGATATGCTTTCTCTAGGTCGGCTTGGGTCTGTCGTCTTTCTGTGGTGTCTCCTAAGGCAGTTTCTAACTCCTTGGTAGGAGTAATGTCCTTGGCAATGGCATAAAAGAATCCACCTGGGGAGTGAAACAGTCTCCAGAACAGCCAACTATAGCTCCCGTCTTTGTGGCAATAGCGATTTTCATACTCGATAATTTCTCCTGGATTACATTGCAAAGCCGCATTCTGAGTAGCTTCTCGGTCATGGGGATGAACGAACTCAATCCCTGGTCGCGATCGCAATTCGGCATCCGTCCATCCCAGCAGGTTTTCCCAAGCTGGGTTTAGCTCCTGAAAATATCCGTCTTTTCCCCAGACGCAAAATAGTTCAACTGATAGGGTAAAAAATATATTAAGATCCGTTTTTATCGAGGACGGTTGTGTAATTAATTTGCTCTGAGTCTTAGAAATCTTCATGCTTGAGTTCAATCCCTAAGGATTAGGGCAAAAAAAGGCTATTCTATGAGGTTGAATTCTTCCAGTATGGCACCTCAATTGGGATGGGAGTGGAGACGTGGGTTCTAACTGGAGCGATCGCCCATTCCCGGAGCCTGGGAGCCTTGTATTTCTCAGGACTGCCTACAATAGAGTTATCTGAGATATATCAAAGCCAGATATGGATACTATAGTAGGTACGCTTTTAGGTATAGTTTTCATTATCAGCCTGAGCGGGCTGAAAATTGACCGGGAATACGAACGCGGGGTCATCTTTCGGCTGGGTCGCCTCAATAGTGTGAAGGGGCCAGGGATGTACTGGATTATTCCCCTAGTAGACCAAAAGGCTCAACTGGATGTCCGCACCAAAACCGTGAGTATTGAGCCGCAAGAAACCGTGACTGCCGATAGCGTCACCATTCGAGTCAATGCCGTTCTCTACTACCGGATTATTGACCCTTCTAAGGCCATTACTAAGGTCGAAAACTACGAGTTAGCAGTTTATCAAGCTGCCTTAACGACCTTACGCAACGTTGTCGGTCAAAACATCCTTGATGATGTCTTGCAAAATCGGGACAAGATTAACACCAAAGTTCAAGAGATTGTAGATGAAATGACCGAGCCTTGGGGCATCGTGATCGAAAGGGTGGAAATGAAGGATGTGGAAATTCCCACCAGTATGCAACGGGCAATGGCCAAGGAAGCGGAAGCAGTTCGAGAAAAACGCGCTCGTCTGATTAAAGCCTCAGCGGAACAGGAAGCCTCGATTAAATTAGCCCAAGCCTCTCAATTGATTGTCGAGAATCCTGCCGCTCTCGAATTGCGCCGGTTACAGATGCTGACAGAAATTGGCGCGGAAAATAACACGACCACGCTGATTATGATGCCTTCCGACTTCATCACCTTAGCTAAGCAATGGACAGATGTGCTAGCTAAGGGCGAAGCTCAATCGCTCCCTTCCAACAGCAAGATTAGCATCGATCCCGAACCTCATGTCCATCTTTAAGGAAGAGGCAGGAAGTTCCTGAAAGNNGGGGAACTTCCTGCCTCTTTTTGTTTGCGATTAACTCTTAAGAGATTAACCAACACCTTGCAGCACTAACTCCTGCGACTGACGTGGCACTATCTTGACCCGACCTTCCTCATCGATATCAACAATTGCCGTATCGCCCTCGTTCAGTTGACCTGCAAGCATGGCTTCAGCCAAGCTATCTTCCAACAGACGCATAATTGTCCGCCGTAAGGGTCGAGCGCCATAATTGGGATCGTAACCTTCTTGGATCAAGCGGTCTTTAAACCGTTCCGTGACCTCTAAAGTAATTCCCTGCTCGACCAAGCGCAGCGAGACTTCCCGTAGGAGAATGTCACCGATTTGCTTGACTTCATCTTTCGTAAGCTGACGGAAGACGATAATATCGTCGAGGCGATTCAGGAATTCAGGACGGAAGTACTCTTTGAGTTCGTCATTCACCCGATTCCGGATGTGGTTGTACTGAGCGGCTGCGATATTTTCAGAGTATTCAAATCCGAAACCACTACCACCTTTTTCAATCGCTCTGGAACCGATATTTGAGGTCATGATAATCAGCGCGTTCTTAAAGTCCACTGTCCGACCTTTGGCATCGGTCAAGCGACCGTCATCCAACAGTTGCAACAGAGTATTAAACACATCGGGATGAGCTTTTTCCACTTCGTCGAACAGAATCACCGTGTAAGGTTTGCGCCGCACGGCTTCAGTCAGTTGACCCCCTTCGTCATACCCCACATATCCCGGAGGCGATCCAATCAACTTGGAGACGGTATGAGGTTCCATGAACTCCGACATATCTAGACGAATCATGGATTCTTCTGAACCGAAGAAGTAAGCAGCTAAGGCTTTAGCCAGTTCAGTTTTACCAACCCCAGTAGGCCCAGAGAAGATAAAGCTGGCAATGGGTCGATTGGGATTTTTTAACCCAACTCGCGCCCGCCGAATTGCCCGCGCCACGGCAGTGACTGCTTCCTCTTGACCGATCAGCCGCTGGTGCAAGGTTTCTTCTAGGTGCAGCAGCATAGCTGATTCGGATTCTGTCAGCTTGTTGACTGGTACTCCCGTCCAGGAGGAGACGATTTGGGCAATATCTTCCTGATCGACGATGGCGGGGAGTAGAGAGGAGGACGATTGGTTTTGAGCGCTCGCTTGGAGTTGAGCTTCTAGTTGTAACTCGCGATCGCGTAATTTCGCCGCCTGTTCAAAATCTTGAAGGCGAACTGCCTCATCCTTTTCCTTAGTAACCTGACGCAGTTCTCGCTTCAGTTCTTTAGTCCCTGGAGATGTCTGAGAATGCATCAAGTGTATGCGACTTCCGGCTTCATCAATTAGGTCGATCGCTTTGTCGGGTAAATAACGATCCGAGATGTAGCGGTCTGATAGTTTAGCAGCTGCTTCGAGAGCTTGGTCAGAAATCTGAACCTTGTGGTACTGTTCGTAAGCATCCCGCAAACCGTGCAGAATCTCAATAGTTTCCTCAACGGAGGGTTCTCCTACCGTCACAGGTTGGAAACGACGCTCTAAAGCAGCATCTCGCTCGATGTGCTTGCGGTATTCATCCAGGGTGGTGGCTCCCAAGCATTGCAATTCCCCCCTTGCCAGAGCAGGTTTGAGAATGTTAGCTGCATCCAGTCCCCCTTCGGTTGCGCCTGCGCCAACTAGGGTATGGATTTCGTCAATCACCAAGATTACGTTTCCGGCTTGACGGACTTCCGTCATAATCTGCTTGATACGCTCTTCAAAGTCTCCCCGGAAACGGGTGCCCGAGATCAGCGAACCCATATCCAAGCTGATGACTTGCTTGTCTTCTAAGATTTCCGGGACGTTCCCATTAATAATCCGTTGAGCAAGACCTTCCGCGATCGCTGTTTTGCCAACTCCAGGCTCTCCCAGCAACACAGGATTATTCTTGGTACGACGCCCTAAAATCTGGACAACTCGTTCGATTTCCTTGACTCGACCTACCACAGGATCAAGCTTGCCTTCAGCAGCCAGTTGAGTCAGATTGGTGCCAAACTCCTCCAAAGTAGCTGTTTTTGAGTTACCTCCCATGCCTGCATTCCCTGGTTCCCGACGCGCAGTCGTGGTGGCAACCTCTCCTAATGCCTTAAGCAGTTTGGTGCGGATGGCTGCTAAGTCAACCCCCAAATTTTGCAATACTTTGCCTGCTACGCTTTCCTTGTCCTGAATCAGCGCTAGCAATAAATGTTCTGGGCCAATATGGTTGTGTCCGAGTTGACGAGCCTCTTGGAACGCTTGCTCGAAAATACGCTTAGCTTTAGGGGTAAAGGGAATGTTGGTTGTAACTGCACCCGAACCCCGACCGATAATTTTCTTGACTGATTCCCTTGTTAGTTCCAGGGTGACGCCCAACTCTTTGAGGACGATTGCCGCAACACTGGTTCCTTCTCCAACCACACCCAAGAGGATCTGCTCGGTTCCCACGAGGTTGTGTCCCAGGCGGCGTGCTTCTTCCTGGGCGAGCATGATAGTTTTGATAGCTCTGTCCGTAAAATTTTCAAACATGGTGGGTTATCCTTACCGAGCGGTTTCAAAAGCGCTGAAATGCTAATCCGAACGCGCTTGTGTAAATTTTTATGTACCTCACATCAACAATGTATCTTTCTATCCTTCACTCCATCAGTGGGCAGAACCGTAAAATTTAGGAGTAGTTGCCGCCTAGAAGAGGGGTGAGGGGTGTGGTCATCAGTAGTTGGTTGCAAGGAAGACTCTTCAAGAGTCCCTTTTGCCTGCTACAAAGAGCGATTGTTGAAGCTTTCCGACCAGCGCATTACCAAAGATGGGGTGATTGTCATCAAGGTTCAAGAACACCGTAGTCAGGAGCAGAATCGGGAAGAGGCATTGCAACGACTGCAAGACTTGATTAAGAGTGCAGTAGCAATCCCCAAACCCCGTAAACCCAGCAAGCCAACTCGGAGTTCTCAACAGAAACGTCTGGATAGCAAAACTAAGCGAAGTCAACTTAAGACAATGCCAGGAAAGGTGACGGATGACTAACTATCTGCCCGACCAATCATTTCTGCTACAATCTTGCCTGAACTCATCACCCCTGGTAATCCTGCTCCTGGATGGGTTCCGGCTCCTACACAATAGACACATACATCAGACAGCCCAAACTCACTGTTGTAGTATTGCGATTAACTTAGCAATAACTTCGTTTGTTTTTTCTGGGGTTAGTTTACCTGCTTTGTAAGCAATGAGCTGTTCATTTGCCGTAAATATCCGGTTCGATTTGGCGTAACTGGTTTTACTGAGACTTCCAGTTTCAAAATCATTATTTTCAATTAGCGTTGTATAGTTGTCATTTGCTGCTTGGCTGGTAATCAAACAAAGAATCAAATCATTTTTGGTTAATCCAGCAAGCACCAGTGCAGGTCGTCTTTTAGCGTTGGTTAAATCTGAGAATGGGAAAGGAACAACTACGACATCGCCTTTTACAAATGCTGCCATGCTTCATCCTCTTCAGGGGTCAACCAATCTTCTGCTAAACTGGGTTCACTTAACAGGCTAATTTCTAATTGCTCTTGTTGAAGTTCCCTAGATTTGAGAAATAGCAAGAAATCTAGCACTTCTTTCAGCGTGGAATCAGATGTTTTTTCTATTTCTTTTAGTAATTGGTCTTTAACACTAACATTCATGCTGGTTTCTCCTTATCTGAGCGATCGCAAAAGCTCTGGTTCTGTTCCCTTAGAGAGTTCGATAGTTTTCGTTCCGGTAGCGATAGTGGTTTATCTCTGCCTTGGTTTCTGTAATCAATTAAAGGGTGAAATTTTCTCTATTTTGAAGATTCATGATTGCTCTGACTCTGCTTCTTGAGAGCTAGTCAGCGCCTTGCCCTCAAGGATTGTTCCCTTAAGATTTGCACCCTTAAAATCTACTTTTTCAAGATTAGCTCCTTCTAATCTAGCGTCTTCAAGATTAGCATTCTCAAAATAAACCTCTTTAAGATTAGCTTGACGTAAATCTGCTTTATAAAGGTTTGCACCAATAAAACTTGTATATTCTAAATTGGCTTCTCTAAGATCTGCCTCTTCAAGATTTGCATTCCAAAATTGTGTACCTTGCATTTCCACACATTTCAAATTAGTTCGCTTAAGGTTTGCTTCATTAAAGTTAGTTCGCTCAAGATTAGCTGCTTCTAGATTAGCGTCTTCTAGGTTAGCTTGCTCAAGATTAGCTCTAACAAGGTTAGCTTCTTCTAGAATTACCTGTTTTAAATTAGAGCCGACAAGATTTGCTTGTACCAATTGTGCTTTTTTCAAATTTGTGCCTTCTAAGTCTGCACGAAACAGATCTTTCATATATAGAATGCAATCTTGCAGATCAAGAAAATTTAAGCATTTCAAAGGTAATGCATCTACATCCACTCTTTGACTATGAAGCCTTGAAAGCCAAGAGCCAAAAGCTGAAGGATAAGGATACTGGATTTTTGAAATCAATTTTGTCAAACAAGCACAAGTGTTTAATACAGCTAATAAAGCTTCTTCTGAATTACGTGCCATAAAGTTCATATACCAGAAATGGCATCCGGAAAAACGCTGCATTGGCATACCATGTTCTAGCATGAATCCAATTAGATGACAAAGTGCTTTCTGGCATTTCGTTATATCTGATTTATCTTGCAAACGCATTTCATCTTCGATGAAATTGATTAAGTACTCATCTATTTCAGAAGGTCCACATAACATTGCCCAACGATGAAGAGCATCACGCTCATTCCAACCTTCATCTGGGTCGTGCTGGCGCTCCTCTAATTTTCTAGAAATAAGGCGAGCTTCTCGTACAATACGTTTTGCGGTCAAATACTCGCCAAAACTCTTGTGGGTAAACTCAAAAGTCTTTTCACCTGTAGGATCATGTCCACTCTGACGGAAATAGAAGGCACTCAGCAGACGAGTAATGCTTGCTTTTGCATCTTCCCGAAAGCCCTCTTGAAATCGGCTCAGCAAATTTTTAAGATTGCTGTTGTCACAATGCCGTTCAATCTCTCGCACCGTTGTCGTCCGTCCATTTCCATGCCAAGCTGCCAGAGCAATCTCTTCTAGAATGCGAACAAAATCTTTTTCCTCAATCCCCTGAATCGCGGCGTGTTGATGTCCTGCCCAACCTCGCTCATAAATAGCTTTGAGTAGGTCAGCATACACCGCATTCAGGTTGGTTTCTTCCGAAAACTTCAGTTCTCCCCGTCGGAGGCTAAGAGCAACCAGGTAGTTCAGCAGGGGTTGAGCCGTAATCTCGGTCAAACTTTCCTGGTCTAGCTCGGTGGGCAAGCCAGTATAACCACTGCCACTCACTGCACCATAGTTTTGCCACCAAAGTTGCCGCTGGTCTTGCTTGAGTAGCTTTTTACCATCAACATAATCCTCCCGGTCATCTTCAGCAACAAAGTAGGGTAGGACGTGCAAAATTTGTCCTTCCTTGCGAAAGTCGGTTTCATTTGCCTGTACCACCAGTTCTCGACCCCCGATGAGTACCTGCAACCAGGTTTCCCGCTGGTTAAACCGCTCCACTTTGCGCTGTACCTCTCGCACAAAATCTTGCGCTGTCTTCTCGGCAATCTTCCCCTGCATGGCTAACTCATCCAAACCATCAAAGATGATCAGCAGGCGAGATTCTCTATGCTCAGCAGCCAGCGGATTATAAGGTAATATGCCATCCATCTGCACAAACTTGCCAACCGCATCAATCAGATCGTCTGAGGGGTCAAAATGGTGCAGTGGAATAAATAGAACTGAAATCGTGCCCTTTGCTGCCAGCTTAGCGACAAACATTTTGGCAAAGGACGACTTGCCACTACCAGGACCACCACTAATCAAGCGAATCGCATCCTCTTTCTTTGCTTTACTGAGCCAGGTTTCTAATTCTTTCTCTAAGTCAACTACCACTCGCTCACATCGCTTACTACCTGCAAGTCTGCCTTCTAACTCCTCACATTTCTGTCCTTCAACTTTGCGGTTGTAATAAGCCCGTAACGGCACATACACCCGCTTCAGGCTAAAGGCTTCCAAAAACATCGGTTCTTCCACCTGCTTTTGGAGCCAAGTTGCATACCGCAGCCATGATTGAACTCGCTCATTGGCTTGCGTAAAGGGAGTATCTAGCTTTTCTTTGAGAACAGCATAGTCTTTCGCATAACTGCCCCACTCATCATGCAGTGCCGCCGCAAAGTAGATGGGGAGTCGGTCACTAATTGCCTGGGCATCCGCTTCGCTCAAACCACACTGCTTTAACCACTTGACAAAAGCAGGTTTTACTGCACTAACAATGGAGTCTTTGTCAGGATGCTCAAAAAACTTCTTATTGATGGTTAAACTGCTGGTTTCTAATGCCTCGTTAATCCCAGTTTGCAAGGCTTTGACATCAAATTTCTCTGGTTCCAGTTCAGTTTTCTCATCAATCAGGTTCTTCATTGCCTGGAGTAAAGAGCGGTAAACCAGTAACCAGGCGATTTCCTCTGCATTTGCCGCTAAACCTAGGGCAGATAGAGCTTCAACCCCATCCCCTGCCAGACTATCCCACTTGCCAAAACCGAGGTCTACTAAGCCTTTACCCAGTGCTTTGGAGAAATCTTGGAAGTTGACCTTAATTGATTTCTTCAAAACTGACGTGGGCTTGCTGATTGAAAGTCCAGATTCGCTAGTCATAAGTAATTTGAAATTGGCTTTGCTCAAAAGCAGGGGGTTGCATCTATGTTAAGCAAGTTATTTAGCCCACGTCAGTATAGCCACCGATCTTAATTAAGGAACTGGGACAGCATTAAAAGTGGCTTTTTGAGTTGAAATATGGAACGCCAACGTTTAAAGCTATAAACTCCGACCCCCAAAGCACTTCCTTGCTTAGGGTTTTGCGCGAGAGGAGCGATCATATCGCGTCCCCGTCGCAGACGGCTGTAGGATAATCAAGTTCTACCAATAGGCAGTAGCCTACCTCACTATTGAGAGACACAAATAGAAGTGTCCCTTTCATTATGTAGCTTGTGGAAAGCATTACACTGATTGCTCCCAACATTGCGGCAGCACTCCTCATGCTTCTGGGGGGAGCAGCATTGGTTTTTCCCAAAACGATGGCTGCCTTTGTGGGTATTCAACCCATTGCTCCAGTTGGCGTTTCTGAAATTCGCTCAACACTTGGCAGCTTTTTTGTGGGGTTGGGAGCCGCTTGTTTATGGTTACAGTCTGCTGATGCCTTTACAGTTCTCGGTGTCGCTTCTTTGGGAGCTGCAATGGTTCGCTTGCTATCGAGTGTGTTTGATCGCAGTGCCTCAATTAAGAATATTGGCGGTGTAGTTGCAGAGGCGTTACTCGGTGCCCTATTTCTTCTGAGTTGGGGTTGGAGCTGATTTCTTGCTGCCCTGAGTTTTGGCAAATGTTATGCTCAATATCCCTCTCCAACTACCTGATGCAGATATCGTATTCTACCCATCTCTGCTAGATGAGCAGGAAAGCGATCGCATTTTCACACAACTATCTCAAACGCTCAACTGGCGACAGGACTGGATTAAAATTTACGGGCGCTCAATGCCTCAACCCAGACTAACGGCTTGGTATGCTAATCCCGGTATATCCTACACTTACTCCGGCATTACAATGCACCCCTCACCCTGGACGCATACACTACTTGACCTTAAGGCAAAAGCTGAAGCGGTTTCTGGTGTGGTGTTCAACAGCGTGTTGCTCAATCTTTACCGAGATGGCAATGACAGTATGGGGTGGCACAGCGATGATGAACCTGAGTTGGGAGACAATCCAGTCATTGGTTCTCTGAGTTTGGGCGGAACACGGCGGTTCATGCTCCGACATCGAACCGAGAAAGCATTGAAGCATCAACTGGAGTTAACGTCTGGTAGTTTCCTCTTGATGCAAGGGACAACCCAGCACTATTGGCAGCATCAAATTCCTAAAACTCAACGTTTAGTTCCTCCCCGGATTAATTTGACCTTTAGAGTTATTTTCAATTAACAAAAAAATGGGGGATGAACTGATAAAAAACTTCCTCACTGCTCTGATCAAGCTAGTGAGGAAGTACAATCGAATTCAGTGTCGTTAAAACGAGCTTCGTTAGCCAACTCCCGTCCCGATTCTTCCCTTAAAACCTCCAGTACCATCAAACGAAGTTTCTCGTTGTTTTTCGGTAGCGTTGTAAATTCTCTAGAGCCAAGCTGCGATTGTACGAGGCTAGATAATGGTTAGGATTCATCTCTAAAACCCGGTCAAAAGAGGCGATCGCTTTCTTGTAACGTCCTAGTTTGGCTAAGGCTATACCACGGTTCAACCAGGCGGCGTGGCAGTTCAGATTTAAGGTTAGTGCCTGCTCGAAGCAAGCTAGAGCTTCTTCGTGAAGGGCTAGTTTACCCAGAGTGATCCCTTTATTCAACCAAGCTAAGGGAATTTTGGGATTGATTTTAATCGATCGCTCGTAGGATATAACAGCGTCTTGCAGCCTATCAGCATTATCTAAAGCATTGCCGCGATTTCCCCAAAATGCAGCATTATTGGGATTAATAGCGATCGCTCGATCGAAGGAGGCAATAGCGGCTTCGTACTGATGCAAGTAATAAAGGACAAGTCCCTGCTGATGCCAAGCTGCCGCACTATCAGCATTGAGCCGCACGGCATGGTTAAAGGCATCTATCGCTTTGGTGTATTGACAGCGATCGAGGAGGGAATTGCCTAGCTCGAACCAGTAATCGAAGGAAGCTGTCAAGATCAAGGTATCAACAGCTACGAGTCCATTTCTGCTTGATTGCATTAGGAAAATCCTCCATCAACTGGTCAAGTTGAGCCGTCGCTCAACTTGATTTATCGCTGGAGGGGAATAGCATATGCAAAAAAAGATGAGGGGATGAACGGATGAGTGTGTGAGGGTGTGAGGGTGTGAG
>DNXU01000104.1:0-1650 GCA_003505715.1 Cyanobacteria bacterium UBA8803
CCTCATCCCTCATCCCTCATTCCTCATCCCTATAAAATAAACTCATCGAGAATCTTCTGCAAAACTAGACGATCGGTTAATTGGCTCGGCTTGATTTTTTTAAAGGTTAATTCGGCCTTTTTTGTGTAAATTCTTAATCTTAGGGGAAGGCGTTGATCTTCCTCAACCGTTTTTCCAGTTTCCCAGATCGAGTTAATAGTAACTAAGAGGGCTAAGGTGATACTCATAGCTGTCACTCCTGCTGATTCGATATTAACCAATCCTGCTCCTGGAAATATGGAGCTGATGAAGGTAAAAAAATTTTTATTATTTCCTGCTTGTGCTAAGGTAGAAAGGATGGATAAGCAAGATGGCAGGGAAAGAACTTCACCCCTGTAGAGATAGTACAGGGCACTGATAGCAGCTGTTTGGGTAGCTGCGATGTAGGTAATATTATCGGGTAGGAAGGCTTGAATTGCCACAGAAGATAATGCCTTGGCTATGATAGTTTTCGCTGAAGTTTTTTTCTGACCCATATGAGGGGCAAGTAAGAGATCTTTTCCCTTAGTAGCTAGAACAAACTCTATATCCTCACGCAGTCGATAAACCTTTTGAATGGCCAGTTTAGTATGATACTGATTTTTCAGATCGTAGCCAAATGTCGAAACTGGATAAATTTTTTTAACCTGCAAATTCTGCTTCCAGGCTTTCAAAACTTTGTTCAAATCTGTAAACTGCAAGTCATGCAATTCGTCAAGTTTATTTAACACAACAAATATGGATTGACAGGATTGCTTTAGTTTGTAAATGTCTTTATTTTGACTAGCATTAGCAGTACCATTAACCAGTAATATGCCTACATCAAACTGGTATTTAGCTTGTTGTTTAATATCACTACTTGCCAGCGAATTATCATCAAATCTTGTTGAAATTATAATACTAAGCCGTTCATCTAACTTCAAACTTTGGAGTTCGCGATCTGATTTAGGCTGTACGCCTACTTTTGCAACAACATCTTTGCGGCTGCGCTTTAGTATAGCATTAATTAGCGAGCGTTTTCCAGAACCTACTTTGCCAACAACAGCTATATTGAGAGACTTAGAGAAATCTGGAGCTATTTGCGGAAAGCGAGCCTTCATACCTTCAAAACATCTAATCTCATCCCGAATGTCAAATCTTGTAGTAAGCATAAACTTGCTGGCAACAATACATAAGCATGGCTTAACTTAGTTAGGAGATAAAAAACTTTAGCCGCAACACCCTGTCTTTTAAGTTCTTCGTTAAATCCTAACTAGGCTTACGGTACTCTTAGGAAAATTTTCTCCTGTTCTCCAAACTTATTGCTTCAGCAAGATGTATTAAATTGTCTAAGCCAATTAGCCGAGAGCTAATTTAATTGATAATTAAAAATATTATGTATTTTAAATTTATTTTTCTTAACTAAATTTAATATTTCCAAGCAAATTTGATTGGCTTGGGTGCCGTCTTGACATGGTTTTTGAGCAGACGGCAACCGCAACCAACTGGCTGAATCAAGGAGTTCCTCAAATCTGGTGGGTGCATCGCTCGTCTTCTCCAATTGCCTGATGCTGAATAGCAGCGCGATCGCGCAGTTAAATTCCTGCCACCGCAACAGCTAAATAACCTATCTTCAGGTAGATGAAAATAGGG
>DNXU01000104.1:1814-4093 GCA_003505715.1 Cyanobacteria bacterium UBA8803
CAACAACCAACAACCAACAATCAGACTATCGCTTACTACTTACTTGCCATGCTCTAGCGATCGCAACTACCAGAATCAACATTACGCTTACTACAAGAGCAACAACGCGATTGGGTGTTTTCTGCAACTGCAAGGGTGGCGCGATCCTGAATTCATCAAATTTCACTACCGCTGATTCCGGTTTTTGGCTATCAAAGCGGTAGCTGCTCACCATCCCCGTCCCCGTATCTAAAATGCTAAATATCGTGATATCGTTATCGGCAATATAAGGCAGTGGTTGGTGATCTGGTCCTAATACCGGAGCGAGGGTGGGTACGATTGGTTCTAGTCCATTGGGATCTCCCGTGGCCGTATAATTTCCTTGATACTCTGCGGCCAAATTTGGGGCTTTGCCATGCCAGCGAATAAAAGTTTTTCTTCTGCTTTCCTCAGTTATAGGGAAGAAGGGGGAGGGCGGTACTTGGCGCTGCTTTTCCCCAAAATAAGCACCGTAAGTGTTACCTACATTTGATGATTCCAGAAAGTTGACGCCACTGGAACTCACAAAGCGGTTCCACAGATGGGAATGTCCGTAAAACACCAGTTGCACCCCTGCTGACTCCAACAGAGGCACCACATCCCGAATAATATAGTCAGCTTCCTTGGGGTACTCGTAACGGACGGCTGCGATCTGCCCCTTGGCATCTCGCTCGATTCGCGGTACGGGGTCAGTATAAGGGGGGACGATATTATCTCCTAAAGAATGGGGTGGATGGTGAAACATCACGATTTTGTACTTCGCCTGTTGGAACTCCACAGAGTTGAGTTCTGCCTTCAGCCAGTTGTACTGGGTGCTACCCTTTTTGATAGGTTCAAAGATATGCTGTCCGTATCCCCAATTTTCAGGGTTGTTCAAATCGGCATCCCGTTCCCGATACCTACCTATCGCATCACCTTTGAGGCTGGGAACTCTCCAGATATTAGTGATGTAGAGCGATACTAGCCGGATATCTCCGAAGGTCAAAGCATAATAGTTCTTCCCCCCTGGGCTTGTATCGGGGAGGGAGAAAATTTCGTTGTAGGTGTCGGTGTTAAAGGAATTATTTTTCAGCCAAGCTTCGCGCTGCTTGGGATCGTTCTGAGGGTTTAACTGCAAGGCATTTTTTTGATAAATCCTTTGGGCAACAGCGCGAGGGGTAGGTTCGTTGAACTGCATGTTCAACCCCTTCTCCATGGAAAAACGCCCCATCACCTCATGGTTACCAGTTGCTGGGAATAGGGGGGCATGTTGAATTAACTCGCCGCCGATGTAAGTAGTTTTGGCACCATTGCGTTCTAGTTGATAACTGGCACGACCTTGCAAGCAGGGAAAGAAGGCACCACCCCGATTATCATCAAACCACTCGGAAGCGCGATCAGGAATATTAACCAAGTCTCCAGCTAGGAAAATTCCATCTACTCGTCCAATGGTTTGAGCCACCTTCTGAAGATTTACTGCTGTCATGGGCATCAGTTGGTGATCGGAGGTGAGCAGAATTTTCAGCGGTGTTTGGGGTGCAGGCTTGGGGGTAAGGGTAAAAGCTTTACTCCGCACCACCTGCCCATCTTCTCCCACGCTGGTTACCCGATAAGGAATGCGTTCACCAGGCGTGAGTCCCGTCACTTCCGCTTCATGCCGCCAGATGTCCCGCTGCGTTGGCTGTTTATAAACTTGGCCCTCTTCTGTCTGCTTGCCAACTCTCGATTTTTGGTCTTCCCTAGTACGGCTGAGCTTTGTGGTGGTGGCAATTGCTGTACGATTGAGTGTCGAGCCATAAGCAACAGTATGGCGAGAACCTGCGAACTCCGTAAACCAGACTACTCTTACTGAAGTCTCAGTCGGCAGTTGTAAAAAAGGATCGGTAAGAAGGTGGAGGGTAGATAAGGAAGTTGGCTGTCTAGTTAATAGCACGGCGATGGGAGTGAAGGCTATGAAGACGAGAAACACAGCTGCAATGAAGACAAGGCGGCTGGTTGAAGGCTTGACCATATCATTAGACATTATGAAAAACTGTAGGGGCGACCCACTGTTTGAGATTAGATGGATGTGAATAGAATTTATTGGGTTGCCCTGGATGGTGTTTAATTGGGAGAAAATCAGGCATGAAAGTTAGAGCGATCGCGTTGGCAAGTGTTTGCAGTTTATTGCTTTCTTTATCTCTATCGTTGGCAGCAGGGGCAAACAAATCGAACGAACCTTGTCAAGCCCATCTAGATAGCAGCAGTCGAAGTGACCCAGAGGTGAACAACTGTCCGATAAC
>DNXU01000104.1:4307-4507 GCA_003505715.1 Cyanobacteria bacterium UBA8803
TCAGATGCGAACACGATCCGATTGGAAATGTATAAAAATAATCGGGCGATCATCAATGAATTGCTTACACGGGAATCGGACGAACTCATCGGGGGGCCTTGATGGAGTAGGTTGATCCCTTGGTAACGAGACCCAACCTACCGCTATCTTAGGATTCTGGACTGAATTGGGAATTAAAGAGTTGCCCCCACTCCCCCACT
>DNXU01000614.1:0-149 GCA_003505715.1 Cyanobacteria bacterium UBA8803
ACCCCCTCACCCCCTCACTCCTCCATCAATGACAAAAACTATCTTTATCAGTACTGGCGAGGTCTCTGGTGATTTACAGGGAGCTATGCTAATTGATGCCTTGAAACGGCAGGCAGAGGCTACAGGGTTAGAGTTAGAGATTGTGGCTC
>DNXU01000614.1:233-15657 GCA_003505715.1 Cyanobacteria bacterium UBA8803
CGACGGGTATTGGTTCTGTTGGTTTACTGGAATCTCTGCCTTTTGTGGTGCCAACTTTAGAAATCCAACGTCGCGCTAAACAGTACTTGCAGCAGCATCCGCCGGATCTGGTAGTGCTGATTGACTATATGGGCCCCAATCTGGGTATTGGTAGTTTTATCCGGCGTCGTTTACCCCAGGTGCCGATAGTTTATTATATTGCTCCCCAGGATTGGGTCTGGTCGGCTCGATCGATTGTGCCCCGCGATACGATGACTATTGTTGAGATGACAGACCAACTGTTGGCTGTTTTTCCAGAAGAAGCCCGTTATTTTGAAAAAAAAGGCGCTTCAGTAACATGGGTAGGTCATCCCTTAGTCGATCGGATGCGATCGGCACCAACGCGGCAGGAAGCAAGGTCAGCTTTGGGAATTGCACCGGAACAGATGGCGATCGCGCTTGTCCCAGCTTCTAGGCGGCAAGAGCTAAAATATATGATGCCGATCGCTTTTGAGGCAGCTCGGCAACTCCAGTTGCAAATGGGGAATGATGACAACGGAGAAGTACTAACTGCCAATTCCCAATCCCCCCTATTCTGGATTCCTTTATCACTAGAAACCTATCGACCTGCTATTGAAAGAGCCATACAACATTATGGGTTGCGGGCAACTTTGGTTGCCGGACAAACTACTGAAGTATTAGCCGCTGCCGATCTAGCAATTACCAAGTCTGGTACGGTGAACTTGGAACTAGCGCTTTTAAATGTGCCGCAGGTAGTTTTCTACCGAGTTAGTCCTTTAACTTACTGGATTGGTCAGGTTTTAAAGTTTTCTATTCCTTTTATGTCGCCACCTAACTTGGTGGTGATGCGAGCGATCGTGCCAGAATTGTTACAAGACCAAGCCACACCTGGCAACGTTGTTAAAGAAGCTTTAGACCTTCTTTTCAACCCCCAGAGGCATCAGCAAACCCTGGCAGATTACCAAGAAATGCGGCAGTTATTGGGAGATGTGGGAGTATGCGATCGCGCTGCTAAGGAAATTCTTCAGCTAGCCAGCTAAAGGCTTGATAAATCAAGCTTTCTGTTGGCTCGTCACCCCTTCAGGAGTTAGAACAAAAAATTGCGGCATTAGGTATTGCCTACCCTACATTTTTCACCGGATAGTATGGGTATAGTTTCATAAGAGTATGAAATATGATTCCTGCATCAAACCAGCAAACCTCTATCATCCGTACAGAACGTGGGCTGACGATCGCGGGCACACGCATCACCCTTTACGACGTAATGGACTATGTGACGGCTCAGTATCCGCCTAAGTTTATTCAAGGATTATTTGATCTCACACAAGAGCAAATTGATGTTGCTCTAGCTTATATTGAGGCTCATCGTGGAGAAGTAGAAGCTGAGTACCAACAAGTTCTCAAAGACGCTGAAGAACTTCGACAGTACTACGAAGAGCAGAATCGCGAACGGGTGGCGCGAAGTGCAGCAAAACCACCCAAGCCTGGAACTGAAGCTGCCTGGGAGAAGCTTCGAGCAGCTAAGGCAAAGCGTGAGCCCAAAGTATGATTTTTTTGATCGATCATAATCTCAAAGGTCATGCTTTGGTTTTCTTTGGCGCGATCGCATCGCAGGGTTGGCTAGATATTGTCCCAATTCAGTTTGTCACATTCGACGACATGGATTTGTCGATCGACAGCGATGACAGGGTGGTTTGGCGACTTGCTCAAGAGAATCAGATGATTTTGCTGACTGCCAACCGCAGCATGAAAGGGAAAGATTCATTGGAACAGGTCATGCGTGAAGAAAACACGTCAGAGTCTTTGCCTGTCATCACGGTTAGCAATACAGATCGGCTTCTGAATGACTCTGAGTATCGAGGTCGGTGTGTTGAAAGTCTGATCGAAATCGTGCTTGATATTGATACCTATCGAGGTGCGAGGCGAATCTTCATTCCGTAGTGTTCTTAAACCGTTGGTAATCTCGTTCATACTGATAGGAAAAACGGCATAACAATCCTAATGCACCCGACCGTTAAGAGGTTATCTGTTGGAGTTGTAGGTAACTGGCGGCGGGTGATTGGGAACGCATTTCCCCCCACAATTCAACACATGGGTATAAATCATCTGTTGTGAAAGAAAATGAAATCTGTTATGTAGTATGGGTAGGACTTTTCTGCACAGCAGAGTATCGATCGGATGCGAATGTTAAACTTGATACAGAAACAATTAGGAGGCGATCGCTGTGGCTTCTATCACCATCGATCTTTCAGATAGTCAATTTCAAAAGCTACAAGATTTGGCAACAGTGCATGGAATTGCGCTCGAAGTTCTGTTGAAGGCAAGCTTGGAGGATTGGCTCAACTCTCAAAAGAGCGAGTTTGTTGATGCAGCCAATTATGTGCTGGCGAAGAATGCTGAACTTTATCGACGCTTAGCCTAGTAAATTACTATTATTAGTTTTGTATTAACGGAGTATTTTTATGATAGCAGCACGAGATAAAGATCGGCACTTTACGCCTGAAGAGTATTTTGCTTGGGAAGAGAAGCAGCTAGAAAAGCACGAACTGATCGATGGTCGTGTTTATGCAATGAGTGGAGGCACTAAAAATCATAGTGCGATCGCTATCAATTTCTTGTTGTCGATTAGACCTCATCTGCGAGGAAGTAATTGTAATGTTTTTAACTCAGATTTAAAGGTTAACATTCTCAATACTCCTAACTATACTTATCCAGATTTGAGTGTTACTTGTGACGATCGAGATCGCGAGAATGCGATGTATATTACTTATCCCTGCCTGATTGTGGAGGTTTTATCCGATAGTACCGAAGCCTACGATCGCGGGAATAACTTTGAAAATTATCGCCGCAATCCTTGTCTTGTTGATTATGTACTCGTAAGCTCTGATGAAGTTGCGATCGATATCTATCATAAAAATGATGCTGGTGAATGGACGATCGTTAGCTATCGAGAGGGCGATCGAGTCGAGTTGAAAAGTATCAATCTAAGTTTGCCGATCGAGCAATTTTATGAAGAAATTGTTTTCGAGCCACAGCCTGAAATTTTTTCTCAGGAGGGGCGATCGCGCTGATACACTGGCTCACATAGGCTATACCTTACCCATTTCTTTGCCCTTTTGCCCAATTCAGAGGCTGATGAGGTCGAACCGATCTCGAATAATTGAGATCGCCTGTAGTTCTGATCGGGAGGGGCAATCGCTCATTAAGGAAAGCTGAAAGCGAGGGAATGTAGCACTGCCAAGACGAGCCACCTCCCCTGCAATAAACTCGTATGATATAATTGGCCTACCCTCCCAAAGATTAGAGAGCAATAATTCCCGTCAAAGTCGCTCAACAGCAATTGCAAGATTTGATCGATTCGGTAAGCCAGTCCCATCAGCCTATTATTATTGCTGGAAAGGGTAGCAATGCAATATTGTTATCTGAAGCTGATTGGGCATCGATGCAGGAAACACTATATCTTCTTTCAATTCCAGGAATGCGAGAATCAATTCGGCAAGGATTAGCAACACCAATTGAGGAGTGCGATCGGGAGTTGGAGTGGTGAGTTGGAATTTGGTTTACACCAAACAAGCACAGAAAGATGCTAAAAAACTGGCTTCGAGCAATTTAAAAGATAAAGCACAAGCCTTACTAGATATTCTAAAATTCAATCCATTTCAGAATCCCCCACCCTATGAGAAATTAGTGGCAGATTTGGCAGGCGCATATTGGCGACGAATTAACATTCAGCATCGTCTGGTATATGAAGTAATTGACTCAGAAAATACGGTGAAGATTTTGCGGATGTGGACGCATTATGAGCAATATCGATACAATTATGCGATCGCACCGGAATCTTTCGTCATAGTCATATCAGTTTAAATTGAAGTTGTCAGGACGTGCGGGAAAATTCAACTCGGTTTTGACAAGCCAGCGATCGATGATTTGATAAATTTGGTCGATCTGTTGACTGGAATAGCCATTTGCCAACATCCAACTTTCAAACGGATTAGCGCCAGATGAAATATCTTGCAATATTGCCTCAAATTCTGATTCTGACATGCCGTAAATCATGAGAAGATCGGCTTGATTCGTAGGAATAATACCATCAGCCATTAGTTGCACGATCGGGTGTTGGCTTTCTTGCACTAGAACTAATAAAAGATCGCGGATGTCGCTTTGGCGATCGACAGTTAAACGGCGTTCCTCCATTTGCCGATTAAGTTGAAGTTGGACGCGACTGATACCACCACTCGTCAACCAGCTTCTGATATCATCGATCGCGCTTGATGTGAGTCCAAATCGATCTGTTTGTAATAAGGCGATCGCTCCTTCAAAACTCCTACGGAGAACAGAGCGCCAATCATCATGTTCTAGATATTCAATTAGTGCCATGTCTAGTGGTATTGGACAAATGGGGATATTTCGTCTTTACTAATTGTAGGTGCGCGAACGACAAAATAGCTCCGCTGTTGAATGAGTTACTCCAAATCGGGCAATCGTGCGATGGCAGAGAGCATATAGCGGATATCTTCTTGGCAAAGACCTACAATATTGAACCACTTCGGCATTGAATTGGCTTGGGTAGCAGACACTTTGAGTTTAAATGATTTTAGATAGATCGTTGATGAAGTGTAAATGACGCGGCGCGATCGCAAGCCAAGAGATCCCGATTGGAAAAGGCTCGACAACGCAGTCAGGGAGCATTGTTACCCTCACTCGCCTTGCCAAGGATTTAAAGCAGCTTGAGGCTTTTGATGGAGCGGTGTTTTGAGGGTAGCGGTGAGGCGATCGGCTAGAATTTAGTTGTCTTTTCCAGAAATAGGGGCTATGTCTCTTCTCAGTAACGCTATTGAGTCAGTACAAGTGGGTGTAGAAGATTACCTTACGGACGACAGCAAGAGATATCTGTCTTCTGTAAGAAATATTTGTGCTGGGATACTTCTTCTGTATAAAGAGAAGTTATGTCGATTGTCTCCTTCATATGATAAGGAGGTTCTAATCAAAAAAGATATAAGACCGATTGATGATGGGCAAGGAAACATTATTTTCATAGGTACTGGCAAAAAGACAGTGGATGTTCAAGAAATTAAGGAAAGATTTAGTAGCCTGAAAATCACTGTCGATTGGAAGAAGTTTGATGAGTTAAATCAACTTCGCAATAATATAGAGCATTACTATACAGATAAGTCTCCTGATGCAGTTCGTGAAGTCATCGCCAAATCGTTCATTCTGATTCGAGACTTCATAAGCGATTGTTTAGATGAGGAACCTCATCAACTTCTTGGCGATGTTTATTGGCAAGCTTTATTAAATACAGCGGATGTTTATGAGGCAGAAGAAGCAGCCTGTCGGCAATCATTTGAAGATATCGAATTCAAACATCCAATTTTACAAGAAGCGGTAGAGCAAATCAGATGTCCATCTTGTCACTCTAGCCTAATAAAAGCTAAGGATATCGATGAATTTAGTATCTTTACTTCATTGAGTTGTGGATCTTGTGGGAAAGCTTTTAAGTTTGGGGAGGTTATGGATGAATGTTTGGAAGATTGCGAACATCTTTCTGACTCTGAAGATGGCTTTGCATACTGTAGTGATTGTGAGTACACAGAACAACCTTCTGTAGTTCCTACAATCGATGATGAATGGTTCTGTCTGTCCTGCCTGACTACTCATGATGAAGCAGGTTTCTGTGGTTATTGTAGTGAATTTGTTACAGGAGACTTAGAGGACAGCTATATGTCAGGTTGCTTAATGTGTGATGGTCAGATGGGGCATTACATGACTTCGAGAGCCTATAATCGTGATGACTAATCAAGAGCAATTCAAGGCGTTAGGTAAAAGCGGCTGCATAACAATCCGCTTGCACCCGACCGTTTGGAGCCTTTTCGTCGAGTTCGAGAGGCTGTTTGCGGCGGGTGAAGCGGGTCGTTAAGCAAATCCGATCCTAACAGAGAGCTATTGCAAGATGCCAGCGCGATCGCGCTGGTGAAATGTCGCAATTGAAAGTAAAATTGAGCCTCTAGTTTCCGTGGGGCAACACCGTTTTGAGCCAGACTCAAGTTCTAAACTTACAAAGCCTTAATCAAGGACTTCCTGCCATCACACCTGCTTTTGGAAGTGCGATCGCAGAAGCAGGTGCGATTTGTCTGACCGATGAAGCTCACCAGCCAGGAGTAACACTCGAAGTTGAGGGAGAATTTTCCACTCAATTCAAGCTCGATTGGCAACCAGTCACCGAGCAAACCCGACGATGTTGGAATGACGAAGCATACACGACGGAGCAAGCTGCTTATGGAATCGCATTCCTGTTAATTCTGCAATTGACCAATCTCACAGTCATTGAACGTTCCCGAAAAGGAACTGGATTTGATTACTGGCTAGGAAGTCAAGATTCAGCCACCACGTTGCCGTTTGAGGGAATGGCACGCCTAGAAGTCTCTGGAATTCGCAAGGGCAATCGAGGTCAAATTAATGCCAGAGTCAAGCAGAAAACTGAACAAACCCGCGCATCCGATCCACAAGGGTTGCCAGCGTATATCATTGTGGTAGAGTTCAGCCGACCGATTTCTATTATTGGTGCAAAGCAAAATCCTCAAGGAACTGTACTTCAATGAGCCAGATTCAATCGCTCCACCAACAAGCAATGGATTTAGCCGAAGCAGCGACAGTTGCGCGTTTAAGAGGTGCTTTGGAGGAGGCTGCACAATTTACGCGCCAAGCCTTTGAGCAAGAAACTCAAGCCGCAGCTCTAATTGCTAGCGCCCTTGATGCTGAACCCACTCGTTCTGTGCTTCATCGCAGTGCGGCATCTTTAGCGATCGAATGCGGCGAGATACGAATAGCAGAACGCTTAATCGCAACAGCATTATCTGGCAATCCGCCCCCAGAAATTGCAGAAGAACTCAAAGATTTATTCATCCAGATCAATCTGAGTCAATATCTAAAGCGTCAAGGAATCGATATCGACATTAGTGAACTGCAAGGATTGGTGAATTAGTAGTGTCGTGAGGCACGATCGCGATCGCCTGTAGTTCTTCTCAAAAGTGGCGATCGCGCTGATGTGAAATAGAAACAGAAGGAATGCGATAGCTTCGAGTCGTGCCGAAGGCAATCGTGGCAAAAAATATGCGCCCAAACGTTGACGCTCAGAAAATTGAACGCTTAATGCAAATCTTGGGTAGAGAAGCTCGAGGTTCGGGCTGCATTTACTTTACAGGTGGTGCTAGCGCTCTGCTAATTGGTTGGCGTGATTCTACAGTCGATGTCGATATCCGTCTAGACCCCGAACCTCCAGGCATTTTTCAAGCAATTGCTAAACTCAAACAAGAATTGAACATTAATATCGAATTGGCTTCTCCACAGGATTTCTTGCCACCTGTTCCAGGATAGCGTGATCGGAGCTTGTTCATTGGCAAACAAGGTCAAATTTCGTTCTATCATTATGATTTTACTGCCCAAGCTCTCTCTAAACTATCCAGAGGATTCGAGCGCGATCTTAATGATGTCCAAGCCATGTACGAACAGAAATTATTCTCCTTGGAAGAGCTACAGGATTGCTTTGAAGCCATTGCACCAGAATTGATCCGATTTCCTTCTCTTAACCCTGACATAATTAGAAGCAGAATTGAGAACTTCATCAAACGTTTAGAAGGCAACCCACAGGAGGGACAGTCGTGAATCTCAACGAGTTGCCAGGAGCAGAGTTAATCTTGCCGGGACTAGATGACCTTCGCAATGGCAAGACGAATACAATTGGAGCTTTGTTAGTAGCGATCGCAGCAACACGCTTAACCGAAGCAGGTATAGATATCCCAAAAGATCGTTTAGCCTCAGAACCGGAGTTGACCTTGTATGGCTGTCTCCAAGATGAACGAGACGATGCTTATCCCTACTACAATGCTTTGTTGAATAGCCTCAACAGCTTTTGCAATGCACTCGAACTCAATTATGACAGACCCTTTGCAGCCCCAATTTATTGAAGTTCTCGCACTGATTCAATCGGCTCAACAGAAGGTGCTTGCCGCTACTAATCAGGAGTTGATTAAACTCTATTGGAGCATCGGGAAATATATTAGCAATCGCCTATCTACAAGCGAATGGGGACAAAAAACGATCGAGCAACTTGCAGCCTTCATTCAAGCTCAAGAACCTGGCATCAAAGGCTTTGAAAAGCGCAACCTTTACAGAATGCGCCAATTCTACGAAACATATCCCGATTCTGAAATTGTGTCAGCACTGCTGACACAATTAAGCTAGACTCACCACACCCTCCTCATCTCCCGATGTAAGAGCGAGGACGAGCGCCTCTTTTATCTTCAACTCGCAGTTGCAGAGCGATACAGCAGTCGCGAACTGGATCGTCAAATCAACAGCGGTATTTTTGAGCGCACTCGCCTTGCCGATGCAAAACTTCCGCAAACGAGTCACCCTAAACTGCTTACTGGTGTCTTTCGCGATAGCTACGTCCTAGACTTTCTCAATTCGCCGCCCAATCACTCTGAGAACGATTTGAAAACTGCTTTGGTTAGTTGTCTCAAAGATTTCATCCTCGAACTTGGACGAGACTTCACCTTTATGGGGCAAGAATACCGCCTGCAAGTTGGGAACAGTGACTTTGTGATCGATCTGCTGTTCTTCCACCGCGAACTTCAGAGTCTCGTTGCCTTTGAACTCAAAATCGATAAATTTCAACCTGAATACTTGGGGCAGCTTGAATTCTATCTAGAAGCCCTCGATCGCGATATCAAAAAACCTCACGAAAATCCGAGTATTGGAGTTTTGCTTTGTCGCGATAAGGATGACGAAGTGGTTGAATATGCGCTCAGTCGATCGATTAGTCCTACCGTCGTCGCTGAGTACGAAATCAAGTTGATTCCGAACGCTCGATTTTCGGCAGTGGCGTTCGCTATCATCAGATTTAGAAGGCATTATTTTGGTCTGGAGTAAGCCACCGTTCAATATTCGGATACCGATGAGGGATGAGCTATGATGTTGCCAAGTGCTGAGTCTGAAATGATCGAACATTTAAATCCCATAGCAGCACGGATGATGCTGGCAGCCTTTCCCGAGCATATTAGAGCGGCTTTTGAACGACGGGCGAAGGAGATTGATTATCCAGTGGAAGCTGTTTTAGAAATAGCGATCGCGGGATTTTTGGATGGTGAGAGTTTGAGTTTTATCGATTGTAAGCCACGTTATTAGAAGTGATGATGCTCCGTGATCGCACTTTCAAGAACAAAGAAATCGTGAGTCTCAATGAATTGCCAGGAGCAGAGTTACAGCGATCGATTTGCCGATTAAGTTGAAGTTGGACGCGACTGATACCACCACTCGTCAACCAGCTATGGAGCGCACTTCGGGGAAGAGAGCTTCAAAAAAGCCTGCCACGCCCAAAAATCTCATAATATAAATCTCCCTTTCCGTATTTTCAATTATCAATTCATAGGAATATCTATCACAAATTCTGTTCCTCGCCCTGGTAGGGAGCAGCACAGAAGCTGTCCCCCATGTTGTTCGACAACAATTTGATAGCTAATAGACAACCCCAAGCCCGTGCCTTCTCCCACAGTTTTGGTAGTGAAGAAGGGATCGAAGATGCGTTCCTGTAGTTCGGGAGAAATGCCAGGGCCATTATCAGCAATACGCAGGATAGCTGAATTGTGGTTGGAGACGGCAGTACGAATCCAAATTGTAGGGCTTGGTAATTCTGCTTGATTGCCAGTTCCCTCTAACAGAGCATCAATCGCATTAGTGATGATATGCATGAAGACCTGATTGAGTTGTCCAGGATAGCACTCGACTAACGGCAAGTTGCCGTATTCTTTAATAACTTGTATGCTATAGTTTTTCCCTTTAAAACGATGCTGTAAAATCAGCAGCGTATTTTCAATACCTTCATGAATATCTACACATTTACGCTCTGCTTCATCGAGTCGTGAGAAATTTTTTAAGCTATTAACCAGAGCGCGAATGCGGTTTACCCCCATATCCATTGAATCGAGGAGTTTAGGAAAATCAGCCATCAAAAATTCGAGGTCAATTTCTTCCCTTAAGTCAGCAATTTCTGGTAAGGGTTGGGGATAATACTTGCTATAACACTCCACTAATTCCAGCAGATCGCGAGCATATTGATTGGCATGAGTGAGATTGCCAGAGATAAAGGTCACGGGATTATTAAGTTCATGAGCGACCCCAGCTACTAACTGTCCCAGGCTTGACATTTTTTCGCTTTGAATCAAGTGCGTTTGAGCCTGTTTGAGTTCAGAAAGGGTTTTTTTGAGCTGGGTTGCTTGCTCCCTCAGGTTGGCTTCCGACTGGCGCAATGCTGCTTCAGCTACTTTACGCTCCCTCAGTTCAGCAGCTAGTTGTTCAAAGAGTGCTGCTTGCTGAATAGCGACGCTCAACTGCACGCTCAGCTGCCTCAAACAATCGATTTCTTCTTCCTGCCATTCCCGGGTGCTAGAACATTGATGGACAATCAGTAAGCCCCAGAGATTATCATCTTGCAGAATGGGAACGATCAGGTTAGCACGTACACTAAACCGTTCTAGTAATTCAATATGACAGGGAGTCAGACCCGCGTTGTAGATATCTGTGATAGCTCGAATTCGGCCTTGTTGGTAGAGAGGAGCCTTAGTTGTCTGAAAACAGTTGTCTTGAATCTCAAGTCCGAGCGTTGGCGTCCACCCCTCACCTACAGACTCTACGGCAATCGTACCCGTCCAATCGGGGTGAAAGCGGTAGATCAGGGATCGATCGCAATTAAGAAACTGTCGTACTTCCGCTACCGTGGTATTCAGAACTTCATTGAGATGCAAAGACTGGCGGATGCGCTGATTCATCCCGCGCAGGAGCCGTTCTCTAGTATTTTGATGCCTCAATTTCGCTTCGGTCTGCTTGCGCTCTGTGATGTCGCGGAATGTCCAGATTCTACCGTAGTAGTCACCATGAGTTGAGAACACTGGTGCTGAGTAGCGATCGAAAATCCGTCCGTCTTTGAGCTGAATTTCATCGCGACCGATTAGGGTAGGATGCTCGTCCAAATACTCAATCTTGCTGAAAACCTGTATTGGCTGGGCGATAGCGGGTAACAGGTAATTAAGCATTTGCTCCTGATTTCCTTGCCGCATCACCTTTTCCGAAACTCCCCACAGTTGGCAAAATTTGCGATTGTAGCTGGCGATCGCACCTTTTTCATCAATAACTACTACGCCATCAGGATCGGCCTCTTGCTGGGCCTTTAATAAGGCATTACTGCGGTGCAGCTCTTCTTGAGCTTGCTGGCGCTGCGTGACATCAGTTAGCACGCCGATAAAGTGAGTCAGGCATCCATGAATATCTCGAATCGGCGAAAGGTTCAGCTCATTCCAGAATGGGGTGCCATCTTTCCGGTAATTTTTTAACACCACGCTGACTTCTCGTTCTGCCCGAATTGACTGGCGCAGTTGTTCGACGACGTTGGGGTCAGTATCCGCTCCTTGTAAAAATCGGCAGTTATGTCCGATTACTTCTTCTGGAGCATAACCAGTGATTTTCTCGAACGCCGGATTGCAATAGATAATGGGATAATGAGGTTGGCGAGCATCGGCGATCGCAATGCCGCAACTTGTCGCTGCTAAGGCACGCTCGTACAGCCACAAAGATTCTATAGCCAATTTTTCTGGTTGGCAAACGCCTGAGGCGCTACAATTTGTTTGCTGAGTTAGCTTGTAATTCATAGAAGCAAATACGTCAAACAAGAATGGACTGAAACAATTGCACGACCTTTGCCTAATATTAAATAGAGTAAAGTTTCTTTAAATACACCAAAAGGCTAATTTTAAAGGATGAAGGATGAGGGATGAGGGATGAATTAAAAGTTAATCCTTATGAAGTAGGAGGGATGAGGGAGGAATAAAATTGGCATCTTCATCCCTCATCCTTCATCCCTCATCCTTCATCCCTCATCCGAAGATTGAAAAATGTCAGGCCAAACCGCAACGTCTAAAAAATGGCTTCAACCTATTGACCGTCTGGCTTTAGGTATTATGGTGGTGCTGAGCCTGCTGATTGGCCTATTGCTGTTAAGTGGTGATCGCACGGCTCCTCGGGTACGCGATTTCAGTTGGCAGGACAAGCAAGTCAGCGCTAGGGATACGGCCTTTATCCTCACCTTTAGCCGCCCCATGCATCATGCCAGCGTAGAAAAAAATCTCCAGCTGGCTCCCGTTCTGCCTGAAGGGAAACCGGAGCAGTCACTAATTAAAGGAAAAATTAGCTGGGCAGGGCGTAAAATGGCCTATACCTTGCCCGCTCCCCTACCTTATGGCACGTCCTATCAACTCCAGCTGGGACAGGCTAAAGAGCAGTTACCAGGTAGGGCAAGTCAGGGGAAGTCCCTGGCACCCTTTCAGGCTACCTTCCGCAGCCGCGATCGCGTTTTTGCCTATGTGGGGGTTGAGGGCCAAGAACAAGGACGGTTAGTTCTTTACAACCTCACTCAGCAGAAAAAAACCCTCCTAACTCCCCCCGATTTAGTGGTCATGGAATTTAAGCCCTACTCCGACGGTGACCGGATTTTGTTTTCGGCCAATGATCGCCAAAATGAGGCTAAGGGCTTGCTTACCGAACAACTGTATACCGTAACCACGGGTCTGTCATTTACATCGCCAGGGCGACGGCCTGGATCGGCAAAACCAGCAGGGAAAATTGAGTTGGTTTTGGATAGTAAAGAGTATCAAAATTTGCAATTTGATTTATCTGCCGACGGGCAGAGTATTGTCGTACAGCGCGTGAAACGATCCAACCAGGCTGAGTTTGGCCTGTGGCTGCTCCAACCGGGTAAGGAGCCGCGACCATTAGAAACCCAAGCTAGTGGTGAATTTTTAATTGCGCCTGACAGCGCCTCTATCGCTGTCCTGCAAGGACAGGGAGTAGCAATTCTGCCCTTGACCTCGGAGGCAGCAGCCAAGCCGTTGGATTTTCTCCCCAAGTTTGGCAAAGTACTCAGCTTTTCTGGGGATGGTGCGGCAGCAACGATGGTCAAGTTTAATACAGACTATACGCGATCGCTGTTTTGGGTAAACAACCAGGGCGTTGAGAAAGAACTGCTGCGCACCACAGGTTCGATTCTTAACTGCCAGTTTACGCCAACTAAAGAAAAGCTCTACTGCCTGCTAACCCAACTGATTAAAGGAGAAGACTACCGGGAAGAACCTTTTATTGCTGCCATCGACCTCAAGCCTAACCAGGCTAGCAGTAAAATCCCCGTACAACCGTTAGTGGTTCTACCGGAGCAACGAGATATCCAAATCAGTTTGTCTCCAGATGGCTTGGCCTTACTCTTCGATCAGGTTGCGACCAAACCACCCTCAGCGAGCGATACTTTAAAGACAAGTGATGGACAAGCGATCGCCACGGGCCGTCTGTGGCTCCTGCCTATAGTTGATACGGCAACTTCAGAGTCTCCCCCTCAGGTGCAACCCGATGAGCTGTTACCAGGTTTTCATCCCCGTTGGTTGCCTTGAATGTAAATAGTAGTGAGTTATGCGTTATTAGTTATTAGTTATTAGTTATTAGTTAAGAAACTCTTGCCAACCGATCGCTGATAACTCATAAACCATAACCCTGTATCGAGAGTGGCACGGCATCTACCCTGTCCGCCGGTTCTTCATGCAAATCCAGAACTTCCTCGACCGATACCGACAAGGCGAACGCAATTTTACCCAGGTTGACCTCAGTGGGGCTAGCCTTAGGGGTGCGGATCTGCGAAACATTAACTTAAGCGGTGCCAATTTGACTAGCGCCAACCTTAGTTGGGCATCTTTAGATCGCGCTAATTTGGCGGGTGCGATACTCCATCAGGCGGATCTGCACAATGCCATACTCAACAACAGCAATTTGGATCGAGCCAACTTGAGCCGAGCCAATCTCCGTAAAGTGGATCTACGTTTAGCTACCCTACGCTCGGCTAACTTGACTTGGGCAGATGCCAGTAATGCTGACTTGAGCGAAGCCGATCTGAGCAACGCTCAGTTAGACCGCATTAATCTTACCCAGGCTCAACTTAACAACACTTTACTCATCGGGGCACAGTTGATGGAAGCCAATCTCTGTTATACCAACCTGATGGGTGCCAACCTGAGCACTGCAAATCTGCGGGAAGCTCGCTTAGAAGTTGCAGATTTAGGAGGAGCCATTTTAGTGGGTGCTAATTTAACCGAAGCTAACATCCAGGGAGCTTACCTGCGAGCTGCAAATTTGAGTGAGGCAGACTTACATAGAGCTATTTTGACGAATGCCGATATGAGCGAAGCCAATTGCGATCGCGCCCACTTCAGCCGAGCTAATCTCACGGGTGCTTATTCGATCAAAACTAACTTTGCCCGCGCAGATTTACAACGAGCGGTGCTTCAGAATGTTTATTTATTGCGTACTGACTTAAGTGATGCCAATTTAAGAGGAGCTGACTTGCGGCGAGCTGACTTAAGTGGTGCTTACTTAAAAAATGCCATCTTGAGTGAGGCGAATTTGACAGATGCCCATTTCCTGGAAAGTTATTTGATTGGCACTCAACTGGACAAAACCGAACTGACTGGTTGCTGCATTCACAATTGGCACCTTGAGAATGTAGATCTATCCCAGGTAAATTGCCGTTACGTTTTTACCGGGTTCAACCATACGACCCAAAGCCCCTGCGATCGCTATCCTGTTAGTGGCAACCTGCCCTTTGGGAAACTGGGTCAAGCTAACTTGACCGCTTGTTTAACAATAGATGTTCAGTTCGTAGAAGTTCCCAACTGGGAAGCGCTGGTATTTACCCTAGCTCGACTGGAACGGGAATACCCTGACCTTCAGCTCACTATTCAAGGGTATGAACGAAGGGTGGGGCAATACCTCTTAAAGTTGTCAGCCAACTCATCGGTCAATCCCCAACTGTTGAGGGAACGTATATTGCAACTTTACTCTCAGATTTCCCAGAATTTCACAGCTCAACGCCAAGCTATATTGAAGGTTCTACAAATTGAAAGATCCTCAGATTCCAGATCCCCATCTCTACTCCAACTGATTAACTTGCCATCCCTGCCCCTAATTTCAGCCGATCATCAGCAGCAGATTTACCGACAGGTTGTCTATCAGATTCAACAGATTATTATGTCCCAACCACCGGAGAAATTTTTAGTTAGTGTGCAGCGGTTGTTGAAATTTTTGAAGCAACACAATATTTCGACGGAAGAAATCCAACAAGATATAATCGGTTCCGCTATTCTCAAGCGAGCTGAAAAAGATGCAATGTTTCAAAAACAGCTATTGCAGTGGGAAAAAAGTGCCGATCGCATCGCTCGTTTTTCCACAGTGGGGCAGGCGATGTGTTCGGCTATTTCCCTCATTTTATCTGAAGCCCAGTCCTCTTTAGAGAAGGGATGAGGGATGAGGGATGAGGGGGTGAGGGGGTGAGGGG
>DNXU01000387.1 GCA_003505715.1 Cyanobacteria bacterium UBA8803
GGGGGGAAAGGGGATTTAGCTTGAGATGGGATGGGTGTAAACTGAGGATTTGTTGGGGGGTACAGGAAATTATTGGGTGAGATGCGATCGCTTGAGGTAAATTGAGTTGGGTGGGATCGTCGGCTGTGCCTAGGGATATCAAGCCTTTAACTTCAACCCAGAGTACGCCTGGGACATTTTGAATAATTCCAGCAATGCGCGTGGTATATTCTTTTTGCCCGAAGCGGCGGTTTTGGAGGGAAAATAGACCTTGATTTTCTCCTGTAACGCCTAAAGCGGCTTGAATGTCTTTTTGTAATAAGTTCCAGCGGCAGGTCGGGTCAAAAGCTACGTTGGCGGCGATATAAACGTATTTCCTTTTGCCTTCTGGAACTGCAATAGGGAATCTTTGGGCACCTCGGCAGCGATCTAAGTTTGATAGGATTTCTGCTACTGTGGTAAATTCCTGAGTGCGTCCGGTTTCCATCAGTACTGTTACCACTACGCTGGGAACGTTATCGACTAATTCCCAAGTTGCTAAAGCTTTGGCAACTCCAGGAATGGCTAGAGTTTCGCTCTCAAAATCTTGTAAACTGACGAGGCGATCGAGACTTTGAATTTTTCCGGGTGCAGCGGCTTTGGCATTCTCGCCAGTTTCGGGTGCTGCGCCGCCTGTGACAATACCGGGGAGATCAATTCGATCGAGGCGATCGAGTCTGCCACTGGCTTGAACTTTGGTTTCAAGTTTGAGTGCGCCATAAGCACCAATTCCGGTGCGGTATTTGGCGACGATATTTTTAATTCCGGATGGCAATTGCTTCCCAGTTGTCCCATCGCCAAATTGCACCCAACTGTCACCGTTACTATCTTCCCGCACAATATAAATTTCTGCGTCGGGTTGCTGGTTGAAAAAGGCGGGGACTCTTTGCCAAAGGCGATCGCTCACATAAATTTGTAATTCTGGGGCTTCGGGGGGAGTTGCGCCTGGGAGGTGGTGATAGGTTAAGGGTGATTTAGGCAGTTTGAAGGTTTGGAATTTCTGGCGACTGTCGCCATTTCCTAAGACAGCTTCTTTCTCAGTTTTGCCTTGGTTGGCTGCAACTAAGTTGCCGTAGACGGTAACTTGGGGTTCTGCGAGTAAAGGAAAATCCTTGATGCTAAAGTCTTGGGAAAAGTTAGGAAGGTAGAGATGACGCAGTTTAACGCTGTTATCGGCATCAATCTGGTTTTTGTCAATGCTAACTGTAAGGGTTTCATGAGTCCCATCTGGTTTGACAAAAGCTAGCAATCTGCGATCGAGGTGTTGGTAAGCTTGAGAGTTGCTAAAATAAAGCAGCTTGGTCAGACTTCTACTGGATTTTTCTTGATACACACCCTGTAGCAGAAATTTTTCGCCAATCACTTCCAGAAACTCGATAGTACGAATATCTGTATAGATGAGATTTTTGGTTGTAATTGAGCTATTGATTTCCACAATAGTTGTTCCGGCGGTCAATGGCCCTACATCCCAGGTTAGTGACCTCTGCGACACTTTACTGACCTTTCTTTCAAAGAAATGTTCGCTGCCAATACCGGAACGATTGGTAAGCTGCAATTGAACCAGTAATATTGCTCCGACAGATATATCGTCCACTTCTGTATCAAGAGGCATGGAAGTTGGAGACAGGGTGGAATTCTTGAGATTCAGTCTACGGCTAAAACGAACATTTTTTGTGACAGTATTATCGCCTTCTACCGTCACAAAATTGGGAGGACTGTTGTGGCCGAAGTGTCTAAAGGAGCGCCCCAGCTTGTAAGCATAAATATTTTTACCTACATCTGCCGATTGCCAACTGCCTTCGATGTAAATTTCCGTGCGGTCGAAGCGTTTTTTAATCTCCTTAATCACCACAATTTGGCGATCGGTCTCGGATTGAGATGGCGTAACTGCTAAAAACAGGCGATCGCCTTTATTTAAATCAACTTTTAAATTGGCTGTTTCCAGAGAAAAAGAGTTCGTTCCTTTTTGGATATTAGGAAGGAGATAGGGACGATACAGGTTAAACTGACTCAGATCGGGATAGGCAACTGTTTCTGTAGTGGTTTCAAAGTCAACAGGCGGCGTGATGCCTGCCAACTGCGCCTTGAGCGGAAATCCGGCGGGAATAGTAATAGGTTTATCCCCTTTGAATTTAAAAGCAAAAGTTGCCTTGCCCCCTACTCCGGGGGAAAGTTGATAGCCCACCAGCCGGACTAAATCGGCAATACTTTCGCGCCATTGAGCGGTGCGTAAATAGGATTCGTTAGCGTAGAGTTCTTGATAAAAGGTGAGGATATCTCCTAAAACCGCTGCGCCTTCGAGTAATGCAATTCCTGGGTCGTCAGGTTCTCGGTGCGTCCAATTTTTTAGCACCTCATTTTCATTTAATTTCCGGAACATGGCTTCCCGGAAATCGGCATAACTGCCGATGCGGTAGTCGATGCGTGCTAGTCCGGCTCGATTGTAAATTTTCTTGGGAAATTCAAAGGGTTCTACGCAGTCGTTACGGCAGTTAGTTGTCATTGTCTTCCTCCCTTAATCTCAAATTTGATGAAGCCACTTTCGAGGTGGTCGGGATCGTTTTTAACCTGTATAATTTCGTTCGCCAGAACTTCAATAACATCCTTTGTTCCTGGCGTGACTTCGTGCCAGCGTTTTAACTGCACTTTGATAACGTGCGCTACCCCTGGAATTGCTTGTACTGCACCAATAATTTGACTTACTCTGAGTGCTTGTCCGAACGTCCAGCGATCGGGATGAAAGAAGGCCATGCGTCCGTCGGGAGTGTAACCTTCGGAAAATTCTTGTTCTAAAATGAAACGAATATCCTCAACCCAATAGTCGGGGTGAAGGCAAACTATAACTTTAATATCTAAAGGAACGAATCGGGGTGGCCGAATTTCTAAATCTTCTCCGATCAGGCGTACTGCTTCCAGATGACGGGCAACTTTTTCGCGCACTTCTGGTGCGAGGACGGACGTACCCACCGGATCGATCGCAATCTGCACCGTTCGCCAACTGCCGATCCAACAATATTGCGCAAAGGCTCTAGAAACTTCCGGCAGTTCGACAGCGCGATTTTCATAATCTTTGAGGGTAATTGCTCTCAATTGGTGGTAACGATAAGCTTGGGGAACGCGGCGCAAAATGTCGGCAAGGGGTTCGGGTTCTCGTCCGTTAGTGACATCGAAGGGGTTCCAACAGGAAAGAATCTCAGGGAAAGCGTTGGTATTGAAGTTGATTAAGGTATCGGCACCGACATTACCGTCTAACCCCCGTCCGACTTGATAAAAGCAATGTACGATCGCACCTTCGGGTAATTGCTTGCCATTAACCCCATTACCGAAACGGATTAAACTGCGTCCCAATTCATCGGTTTCCACTACGAAGCGATCGCCTCGTTCATCGCTATCGTCGCTGTGAATGAGATCGATGACTTCATCCCAGCGATCGCCTGCTACTAGAACCTCTAAAGTTGATTTCGGCGGCACTTCACCGCCGGGAGGAGTATCTTGGTAAGCGAGGAAGGCATCCGGCAATCTGCAAATTGCTTCCTGTTTTTTCGTTCTTTCGTAGAAGGGGGGAATTTGGGCAAGAACGGGCAAAGATTTGTCCAATTCTCGAAAAGTAACGGCTGCGGGACGACCGTGGTAAACTTGGACTAAGTTGCCGTGGAATAAGGAAACATTTTCAACTAGGCCACTTGTAGGACAATCTACAGTAAAACAGTAATGCCGTTTTAACTTATCCTTTTCTTGCCAACCAACTCGGACAAACCACTCCCCCGTTACTGGATCTTGTAACGCTTTAGTCTCCTCAGAGATGAGTTGCAAAAGTTGTCGTCGAGTGGGATCTCGCCCTGGTGTTTCCCCAGTTAGGGGATTGAGATGTTCTTGAATCAGTAGGCGGGGAACGCTGCCAGCAATAATCAAGTTGCGGACAGTTTCTGCCGAAATTTGTCCTGGTTCAGAAAGTTTTAAATCTGCACTCGTACTCCCTGCTGCTAAGGCAGGGATTGTACCACTCCAAGTGTACAAACTTATCTGATTTAGTAAGGGGTGAACCGTTTGTGCTTGGCGAGTGATAAAGACAACAGAATCAGAATCTAAAGTATCTTTTCCCGCCCAAACGACGAAACCTTTGGCCAAATCATGTTCGCGATCGACTTGCAATGCTAACCAAGTATTGGCTTGGTTCCCTTGGTGAATGTGGTAGTCCATCAAACGGGCATGACGTGCCAGAGAGACTCGCTTGCGGGCAGTTATCCAATACGCCTCATTCATTACCCGGTCTTGAAGATCGCTTAACTCATCGGCAGCAACGCTAAATAGGGATAATAAAACCTGATCTAAATCTGCTTCACTTGTCGGTTGCCAACCGGGGACGCGGTTGCTCATCCAGGCGAATAGGGTATGCCGAAACGAGTCATAATCTTTAGCTAAATAATCAATAGGAGGATTCTGCTTGGGTTGGGGCGGTGCATCCCAATCCGGCGCACAATTATTAAAGCATCCCGGACGGAATTTGAAGCCAATCTCGCTAAAAATTGGATCGATATTTTGATAAACCACACTTAAGGTGTAAGTGGAATAGTCGCCAATAGGTTGAACCGTTAAATGTAACACTTTGTCATCTGCGGCATCTTCTGTAACAGTACTAACTTGAACTTGACCCGTCAGCGAACCACCCAAAATGCGATGACCGCCCGTAATTGGAAAAATTTCTTTAGCGCGATCGGGATTGGTGGCGATCGTGCTGACAATATTACTAAGTTCGTTACTGTTATAGAAATAAACGGTCAGAATGGCTGCCGTTGGCTTTAGTTCAGGAGATAAGGACACCAAGACTAACCGGATGCCGTTGAAGCTGCCTAAATTATTTGCTCGTTCGTCGAGTGCTTCTTGATTCTTAATTGCCATCACACGTCACCATTGCGTTGGAATTTCATAATTCGGCTGTCTGCCGTACCCGCTATTCGATATTGGATTTGCACCTCTAGGGTGGCATTGGCGATCGTTACTTGTAAGTCTTCTAAAGTAACTCGGTGTCCCAACCAACGAGAAATTGCTTGAGTTACTCTCGCTTTCGTCACACCTGCGGTAGTTTCACTGGCATTTTCAAACACTAACCGCCTTACTCCACCGCCAAATTCGGGTAAGAATGCCCTTTCTCCAGGGTTAGTTAGGATTAGTTGAATTAACTCATCTCTAATGTGTGCTTCGAGGGATGGAACTTGAGCTGTTTGTCCGTTGGAGTTAATACGAAAGGGGAAGGATAGGTGTTTCATTGGTAATTGGTGATTGGTAAT
>DNXU01000094.1 GCA_003505715.1 Cyanobacteria bacterium UBA8803
CCTCACTCCCTCACCCCCTCATCCCCTCACACCCTCACCCTCTTAATCCTTGGGGTTTAGAGAATACCTGCTGCATTGCTTGAGTATAAGGCTGCAAAAAGCTTATCTGCTCTGAATTTAGGCGCATCTTAAACTCATCCATCAGCATCGGCAAAATCTGTTCTACCAGTTGCCATTCCACATCAATGCTGGGAAAGACCATAACACACAAAGGTAGGAGTTCCTCTTCTACTGCTGTCATACTTTCCTCTAAAACGCATAGCCATAGATAGGCTTGGAACATCTCGATGTCTCGAATGCTAGAGGCTTTTACTCCTGGATGGTTCAGTTCGCCTCGACGGCTATTATGATTGGGATACAGTTGAGCTGCTCTGCGGTGAACGTTAATGGCAATTTCTTGACTAACAGGTAATAGCCTTTGGACAATAGTTAAGTTGGGTGAATCCGGCATTTGCTTTGCAGCAGCATTACAAACTCTCTGCCAAGGGATGCAAACCTGCTCTTCTACAAACTTGAAGTAAGGGCTGAGCAACAGTTGTTCTTCCAAATTCAGTTGATGAAGCACTAATGTCGTACTGAAGTGAAATTGCGTGGAGAGAAACCCAATGGTGCGGGGGTCATTAACCGATTTATGGTGTTCCCGCAGTACTGCAAATATCGGTTGCAGTTCAACCGATAGCTTTTCTACAGCTGGTAACCTGAGTGCAGGCATAACCCACTGCTTAAATAAGTCACTAGAGAAATCAACTGTTTTCCCAAGATTATTTTGTGCCGCTGAATGGAAAGTCGGTAGAGACAGAGGTGGCTGCTGTTGGTAAACTGCCAATGCCCGATCGTAAACGTCCTGAATATAACGGGCGAGCTGTAACGCTTCTGTTAACCTGACAACTTTAGGGATGTAAGAAAACAGGATATTATTCTTTATTTCAGCAAAGCTGCATTTGAGCTGGAGCAAGCGTCGGATTTCAATGACTGTTTTAGCTCGACCTTGTGCAGAGGCTAGCTCAACCAACTTAGAACAATCTATGTGGTTTTCTTTTAAGGAAAGGGTAGAAAAGTCAGGAATATACCGATCTTGCCAAGACTGAGTTAGGACATTTGTGGAAATGCGGTTCATCGGAGTATTTATCTTTTGCACGATTTTTCACCTGTGATGGATTTCGTAGGTGCAACCATAAATTCTTCAGACCCTATCTAGGCAAAGGAAGGGACGCACAAGCAAAGTGTGAAATTTCCTGGAATGGTAGATGATTCAGGCGCTTGGGGTAGTGCTTTACTTTTTGAATATTGAATCTCGTTGTAGAGAGGAGACCAAACGCTGCTCTTATTACTTCAGACAACTCTAAAGGAAACGAGTTCCCACTGAACTCAAAACCTAGAAGCTGTTCTGAGTGCTTGCTAAATATGTTGGTTGACCTTACTTAGGCTAAGATAGCTTAATTTTTTTTAATTTTAACGATATTTTTTAATCTTTATCAAAAAAATACAAAAATGATTCCTCAGGGCGGGTTTTGGAGAAAAGTTATCGGTTAGATGCTTACTTCCACAGCTTAAAGCGCCCCTCCATCAGCCACCTACCTACCCCCTACATCAGTGAATTACCCTGTAGTTATGAACTCGTACACCAGAACCACTGAAGAACCAGTGAAAACCTTTCCTTCTCTTCTGCCTTTCCCTCTTTGATGTAAAAAAATCATTATGCTTTGAAATAATTGCATAATTCTAGGCAACGATTATATCAATTATTGATATTATCAATAAGTTGTATATCTTCATCTCAATAAACTGTATCTGATTATACTAATGCTCACACCATCGCCTACAGCTTGAGAAAACTCAATAATTTGCCATACAAATGGAAATGAGAGTAAGGTTCTATTCGGGTTCTGATTTGCAGGGATTGTCAGGAAATTTTCAAGTATTTCAGCAAGAGTGCTGAAAAGGATGCTCATGGTTCAAACTTATATCGAAAACCTACAGGAAATTCAGATAACCCGAGAAATCAATACTACAGTAATCAACATCAGCGGTCGCCAGCGAATGCTATCCCAACGCATGGCCTTACTCTGTGTGAGGTTAGTTTGTACTCAGGCGCGATCGGAGCGGGAAATCTGGCGCAATCGCTTGTTAGATATTGTCAATTTGATGGAAAAGTGCCATCAGGGTTTAATCTACGGCGATCCCAGCCTCAACTTACCGGGAATAACGTCTCCAGTCATTAGAGAGATGTATTTTGAGCCACCACTAATGGTAGATCAAAAAGTACGCCAATACATCGCCAAAGTCAGAAATTTAATTGAAGCTTCTGAGGTAGATCTAACCCTGGAAAACCCCTATTTTTGTGCCATTCAGAAAGCGGCATCAGACGAGCTGATCGATGTCTTAGATGCAATAGTCAGCCAACATGAGAAAGAGAGTAATGCCCAGTTAACTATACTCCACAAAGAACAGGAATACCTTTATCAAAAAATTGCCACAGCCGCAGCTGTAGCCCAATCACAAGCCCAACATTTAGAAAAGTTACTGATCGATCTGAAGCGATCGCAATTACAAGTAATCCATGCGGAAAAAATGTCCAGTCTTGGTCAGCTAGTCGCAGGTGTAGCTCATGAAATTAATAACCCGGTCAATTTCATCGGCTCTAACTTGATTTTCGCCCGTCAATATGCTCAAGACTTGCTGCGCATTTTGCACCTTTATACAAAACACTATCCTGCGCCGCTCCCGGAATTACAAGCTGAATTTGATACAGCTGAGATCGATTTTTTATACAACGACTTCCCCAAACTACTTAACTCAATGCAGATGGGTGTAGATCGCATTCTCAATATCGTCAAGACGATCAAAAATTTCTCTCGGCTTGATGAATCAGAAAAGCAGCCAGTAAACCTGCATGATGGCATTGATAGTACGCTAGTTATTTTACATCATCGGCTCAAAAATGCTGGTGTTGAAGTCGTTAAAGAATATCGTGAAATCCCTTTAGTGGACGGTTATGCAGGGCAACTGAATCAGGTGTTTATGAACCTGATCGGTAACGCCATTGATGTTTTAGAAACCCAACCAGAGCCACGAATTATTACAGTTAGAACGGAAGTTAAAGAATCTTCAGCGGTTGTGGTACATGTTGTAGATAACGGCCATGGTATAACAGCAGAGGTAAAGGCACAAATTTTCGAGCCATTTTTCACGACGAAGCCAGTCAATAAAGGTACGGGTTTGGGTTTATCGATCAGCCATAAGATTATCGTAGAAAAACACCAGGGATGCCTTGGGTGTGTATCAGAACCAGGACAAGGGACAGAATTTTGGATTGAACTACCGACAGGAGGGTGAGGGAATCAGAGGGTCCCTCATCCCTCATCCCTCATCCTTTAACTAACTTCTGGAATTGGAAATCGCTCCCCTGCTAAATAAGCATCAAAGTGCTTTTGAAAGTATGTCCACGATGTCATGTCAGCGTCTTCATCTAAGGGAGGTTCTGGGGCATTTTTATATAGGGGAACGCGAGTATTAATTTCATCCTGTAGCAATTGGGGTAACTCGGTAAAATCATTTACTTTGATACCTCTACCACTATAGATGAGTTGACCTGCGCGATCGCCCATCTTCATCCAAGGCACCCAAGGCCCCATCCTATCCCAACTTAAAAATAGTTTAGTAACCGTGTTAAGTTCCGGATTATATAAATCCGCAGTCGGAACGGTTAGTTTAAATAACTCAACTGCTTGATAAGTTGCTTGGGAACTGTACTCTTTAAATTTAGTATCCTCTGCTAAGGGATTGGGATAGTTGGGAAATAAATCAAACCAAAATGTTGTGATATCACCGTTTACTTGCGCGGGAAAACTGCCTTTTAAGTGGCCTTGTACGGGATTATTTGCGACGTGAATTACGGTTAAGGTTTCTCCAGTCCAAGGATTTTCCCATTTATGTAGAATCTCATCCGTGGTGGGATCAAGATAATAGGTCAGTTCTCTGGAGGTAAAATCCCAACTACCTTCATCAGCAGCAATGCAGCGACTTACACTCATGCCGACCATATTAAACAGCTTTTTTCTCCGTTCACCCGGAATCAAACCATAAATGGAACCAGACCAAGTTAAAAAGCTTTGTTGGCCATCAAGAGAACTCCGAACTTTGACAAAATCTTTGACATCAAACTCTTGGATTGTATTAATCATTTACCAATTCCTTAAAAATTTTCCCTACACCCTACACCCCATCTCTTTTTTTAGATTAGCAAATCCGGGCTCGCTTCCCGTTGGCAGAGTGACCGATGGGATTGCTGCCAACCCACCTTTCATCTACTGGTTCTGAGGCAAGTTGATAACGGCTGTCGGAAGAAAGCCGAATGGCACGGGAATGGTTATCGAGACTGGCATGGATGGTAAACATACCAAAGATCAAGACATCTCCAACTTTAAACTCGCTAGAAAGCCAACGTCCTCCATATCTTTGGCGTAGGGAAACCGGGTTTTTGGATAAGGCTCCATGCCAAGATCTTCGGCCAGATGCGTATAGCTGAGCAGTAGTTCTATTAATGCAGTAGCTATCAACATCCCGGCGTCCATAGCTATTTTTAATACTGTCCAGACGGTGGGAGTTTTCCAAAATCATCAAGCCTCCTAACTGCCAAGAAATATCACCTAAAGGCGTCCAGACAGTATAAAGGTTTTGCGTTCCCCGTCCCATGTACACGATATCGCAATGGGGATAAGTCCCTCGTCCCGGAGCAACTGCCCGTAGCCAAGTGTAATCGAAAGGTCGAACATTTCCCCCTAAGAAACACTCAAAAAATTCCATCATCCGTCCCGAATAAAGCAGTTTTTTAAGCATGGGGCTTTGAGAGGCTAGATCTGGGCGGAAACTCATCTGTAATCCTGGCTGAGCAATGCAATCCAAAACCGGGGAGCCAGATGCTAAACTGCCTTCAGCAGCCAAGTAAGTAGCAATATCCTGGCGAGCTTGCCAGACTTGTTGGGCATCTAGAAGTCCCTTGATATACAGATACCCATCTTCCAGCATCGCCAGACGTAGGCAATCTGGTTGGCAGAGCAATCCTGAAGAATCTCTCAAATAACCAAATACTTCAGGACGGCAATCAAGTTCGTAATCATTAGAAGTTAAAAAAGTTTCCAATTTTCAATTCTAAATTTTCTATTCCTCATTTCCAAGATAAGCACCATGCGCGATCACTCACCCCGACAGGCTAAAAATCATTCTCCGCCTCATCCTTCATCCCTCACCCCTCTTGCCTATACAGTGGTTGCAAATTTTGTTCCTTAATATAGCAATTGTGCTTTTCTCCCAAAACACTATTAGCATAACTTTGCACGCTCTCTGCCCAAGGGTAATCGGTCATCCGGAGTCGCCAGGATACCCCAGGCAGGGGTTGCAAGTTCAATGCTTCTCGGACAACTAACCGCAATATGGTAATAGCGCTGGAATTGGGGTCGAAGCGATCGCCCTGTAAGTCGGCGTCCCAGGTGCCAATGAAACTAATAACCTTCCGAGAACTCTTCAGCTTGGTAATCCACAGGATGCTGAAACGATGAGTCCTAATAACCTCGTCATCCTGAATTAAGGATAGCTCTAAGGGTGACATGGCACTGCCTCTGACTCGCTGCTGGCGCAATGCCAATCGAATGGCTGCCAGATTGTCTAGGGTAATAAGTAGATTGTAACGGGGGTAGCGTCGATGCAGCAGATACCAGGTGCCAACAGCGCCTGGAGCGTCCCGTTCTATAGATAAAAGGACGATGAGTTCATCGGCAGAATAGATGCGCTCGAGGATTATTAACGGCTTTTTGCGAGTACCCCTTCTGTTGAAGATTTGGCGAACCCACTGGGTAAGCCACCGAAACCACCTGAGTAAAGTCGGTTGTTTCACTTTTACGGCCATCGGATGGGTTATTCTAGCGTTTCTACCTGTAATGTGCAGTTGTTCTTACTCTTCAGGCACCCCTCCTCAGATAGGAGGTTCTGAGTTAGAGTGAAGCTTTAACGGGTAAGGGCGAAGCATTTGGTATAGCAAATTAGGAAGTAAACTGCAACTCGTGTAATATTTTTGCGTCTGTAGGTTTGTGGCTAGCTCCTCTGCTCGAACAAACAACTCAATAAGAAAACTACGTTAGTATGAACTTGTTAGTAGGTAAAACTTTACAGGGTGGCAAATATACTCTAGAGCAAGAATTGGGACGGGGTGGCTTTGGGATCACCTATAAAGCTATCCATCACTACTTGGGTCAAGCAGTAGTAATTAAAACCCTCAACGAGTCCATACGCCTTAACCCAGATTTTCCTCGCTTTCAGCGCCTGTTCCAAGATGAAGCGCGGCGGTTGGCGCTGTGTATCCATCCTCATATTGTCCGGGTCAGTGACTTTTTCGTGGAAGAAGGGTGGCCTTACATGGTGATGGACTATGTTGAAGGTCATACCTTACAAACTGTCGTGCTTAAAAGACAACCTTTGAGCGAAGCGACTGCCATTCATTATATTCGGCAGATTGGTGAAGCTTTAAAAGTAGTCCATCACAAAGGTTTACTCCATCGAGATGTTAAACCCGCCAACATTATCCGGCGTCAAGGCACTCACGACGTTGTATTAATTGACTTTGGGATTGCACGAGAGTTTACTCTCGATTCAACTCAAACTCACACGAATATGCTGTCTGAAGGTTATGCTCCCCTAGAACAGTATTTAACCAAAGAAAAGCGCACCCCCGCCTCGGATGTGTACGGTTTAGCAGCAACTCTCTATACATTATTGACCGCTCAAATCCCCACCCCAGCAGTGATTCGAGATCGCCAACCCATGCTTGCACCCCAGGAACTGCAACCAGAACTGAGTGCAGCAGTCAACCAAGCGGTCATGCGAGGTATGGCCTTAGAGGCTCATTATCGACCAACAACAGTGGCGGAGTGGCTTTCCCTATTACCGGAGGTTCTCTTCGATCCGGCTAGGGAGTTTGCGATCGCATCATCATCCACCCCAACTGAAACACCGAGTTCCTCAAAGACTCAAAAGCAAACTGAAATGCTGCAAAAGTCTCAGCCAACAGTTCTAGCTCCCTTGTATGAGCGGTTGGGGGTTTCCCCTGCTGTCATTGGGGTAGCGGTAGCGATCGTAATGGGTTTAATAGCCTGGGGCACTCTGTCCCATAAGTCTGAGCAACCCTCAACTACACCTGTGACTGAGCCTGTAGCCAGTCCTGCTGCCGAACCCTCTGTTATACCAACCACCCAACCTACCAATACAACTACCGTTAATACAACGAAAACGGATCGGACTGATGATATTGCCCCCAAGCGTGCTGAACCTGTAGGCGAAAGCGGTGCTTCACCCCCTTCTCAGTCCAGAAGTCGGCGATCTTTGCGTCCCAACTCTGATACCTCGCCCCAACCGTCTCCTCCATCGGTAAGGGAATCTTCCCCACCGACATCAGTTAAGACACCACTTGCCCCTGTTAGTAAACCACCTGCCCCAGTATCCAAACCAGCGCCCGCCTCTTCACCTGCTAACTCTGAGCCATCAGAACCCAAGGAAACCCCACCCGCACCGGAACCTTCTCCAGCATCACTGCCAGAGAGTAAGCCACCGGAAGATATCAAAAACGTACCACCGCCACCAGAAGCACCCCAACCCAAGAAACCCGAATCACCTCCCGCCGCAGGAGATAATCCAACCTGAAAGACTTAGTATATGTAGGGTGCGTTATGCTGTGCTAACGCACTATGACTACCTCTCATTGCCTCCCTTACCGTTAGGATGTTGGGAAACTTGTCACAAATGTTCTGAAAGCCCTAATGTCTAGTAAAGCCAGCTTTGATATTGAGGATGAGTCTGTCTCATATCCTCATAAAGCCACACCATACGGTCAATAAACCATAGTTTGCTGAGGTAAACCAGGGCACATCCCAGAAGCGTGAAACAGCCATCCAGAGTGATCAATCCCCCGATCACAACCGCCATACCAACGGCTGAAACCAGGCTCAACACATTGGGAACCCGTTGGTGGTGTAAAGGCACAGGAACCGTATCTCGATTCAACCAGACTCGTTCACCCAATACCCCTTTGGAAGCCCAATTGTTGGTCGATTTAGGTTTTGTAAAGATGCGGGGATTGATCCACATCCAGAACAGGGCGATCGCGATGGGAGCCAATGACCACCAGCCCAGCCAGACACGGCTCCAAATTGCCAGAATCAGAACCGGAAGTACAGTAAAGCGAGTCCAAACACTCCAGGGATTGGCATGACGTGCCCAGGTTTCCTCATCCATGTGAAATGTGTTTGCAATCTTGCGTTCTAACGTCATTGCCATTGTTCTCCTCAAAATCGAAGTTTTGTTCTAACTAAGCCCCAACGTCTTTTCTCCTTTAAAATTTCCAATGCGTGTTCAAACTCAGTGATCATTAGAGTTGTTTTCTAAACTCGTGCCTTAACCTGAGCCATATCCAGAATGAGTTGTTCTAGGTTTTTAGGATGCATTGCATTGAGGTATAGCAACCTGTCCCCCTATGGACAACTCTATGCTGTTAGACCACCATTGATCACAAGTGCCTAACCCACGATGTAAGAGGACTGTTCAGAGGATAGCCAGACAATCCCTGTTGCCCAATTGTAGTTGTCAATCCTGTGAATAGGTAAGTCGGAAATCAGAGGTTGAATTCGTTCGATATGCGCTCCCAATACGATGCCAATCGGATTGCCACTGGATGTGATCGCAATTTCTGCCATTTGATGTACCAGCCGTTTGCCTCGCAAATTGAGCAGTTGTTTCGGCTGTCCCAAGCGGGTGGAGGCTCCCGCTGCCAATAAACTATCCCATCAACTTGTCAGGTGTGATTGGTAACTGACGGAATCGTTTGCCCGTCGCATGATAGATTGCATTTGCTACCGCCGCTGCCACCCCGGTAATCCCGACTTCGCCCACCCCACGCACGCCGAGCGGATTAAACGTGAGGTCTGGTTTGCCAACAAACGTCACATCAATGCGAGGAATATCGGCATGGCTGGGATAGTGGTACGTTGCCAGGTCATAGACTACCGGACAGCCGCTTTCGGGATCAAGCTGGCATTCTTCCATCAGTGCCTCGCCAATGCCCATGATCACGCTACCCCGCACCTGACTAGCCGCTGCTTTGGCATTGATTACTCGTCCAATATCCATCACCGAAACCCAGCGCGTCACGCGCACCCGTCCCAATTCCTCATCCACCCTCACTTCACAGAAATGCGCTCCCCAGGACTGAAACGCCCACTTTTGAGCGTCTTCACTGGGTGCAGAGGAGGCTGTGGCTTCAAACGCGGCTCGCCCCGACTGTTTGAGGGCGGCACAGGCATGGGTTGCGGTAGAACACTTGGCAGCTTTCAAAACTTCCTGACAGGCTTTGAGCACTGCTGGAGCCAGGGAAGCTGTCATCTGGGAACCTCCCGCCAGACCCCCATCGGGAAAGCGAGAGTCGCCCAATTCCACCTGAATGTTCTCAATGGGAACGCCCAACGCCTCTGCTGCGGTCATGGCAACCATGGTGTAGGCTCCGGTGCCCATGTCATTGCCGGAAGTCAGGATATGTACCGTATCATCAGGCAGCAGTCGGACTTTCACCGTCGTATTGCCCCGCATCGCCGGGAAGGTGGCGGCTGCCATCCCCCAGCCGACCAATTGCCCATCACGAGCCAGGTGACGCGGCTGTTTGGGGCGATCGCGCCAGCCAAACCGTTCTGCCCCAACCCAGAGACAGTCAGCCAAGTGTTTGGACGAAAAGGGTAAGCCTGTACGTTGGTGAGTGGTGGTTTCGTTTTTCAACCGCAGGTATACTGGATCGAGATTAAGTTTCCAGGCAAGTTCATCCATCGCGGATTCCAATGCCCACATCCCCGGATTTTCACTGGGAGCACGCATGTAGGTGGGTGTGGCAACGTTCAAAACACTCAGTTCTTGCTGCAAGCGCAGGTTTGGGGCAGCATACATCACCGGAGTCGTGGCGGTGCAGTCCACAATAAAGCGATCGCTGGGGGAGGTGTAGGTCTTGACGGTATGATCAATGGTGATCAGTTTGCCATCTGGCATTGCCGCAAGGCGCAAGGTTTGCTCGGTTGCGGCACGATGTCCGGTGTTGGTGGTCAATTGGCGACGAGTGACAACTAATTTGAGGGGACGATTCATCTGACGGGCTACCGCAGCACAGAGGACACTGTACGACCAGGGAAAACATTTGCTGCCGAATGCGCCTCCAATGTAGGGTGTGACCAGGCGTACCTTTTCTGAGGGAATGCCAAACAGTTCGGCATAGGTACGCTGGTGCAGCATCACCCATTGCGACCCTTCGTAGACCGTGAGGGAATCACCCTGCCAGTGGGCAATGATGGCATGGGGTTCCATTGCTGCATGGAGTTCCTTCGCGGTGGTGTAGGTCGCTTCTAGAGAGATGCCCGATTGATCTGCTCCATTACCCTGACTAAAGGTGATATCGGGCAATTCCTGATAGCTGGCTCGTTGTGGATCTACTAGGGGGGGTTGCGCCTCGTATTCGATCGCGACCAACTGGGCTGCCTCGCGTGCCTGTTCCAGTGTGTTAGCGACGACTAGAGCAACAATTTGTCCGGCATAGTGGATTTGATCATCCGAGAGGGGTAAACGGGCTTCGTGCAGTTTAGAGTTGCGAAAGTCGTTGGCAGGCGTAAAAACTTTCGGCATATTTTGATGGGTTACGACTGCCAGGACTCCCGGTGCTCGTTCTGCCGCTTGAGTGGTGATCGCTCGAATGCGTCCGTTAGCAATGGTGGCAGTGATCAAATAACCCTGCACCAGCCCTGAAAGCTGATGTTCTGTGGTGTAGGTCGCTTGTCCCGTGACTTTCGCCAATCCATCCTTGCGGTTCACTGAAGTTCCTAGGACTCGATTCATACTACACCTCCTCCCTTTGCTGAAATCATGAGTGCTCGTTGAATGGCGCGTTTTCCCATGTTGACCTTGAAACCGTTGTGAGTCAGGGGTTTTGCTCCTTGTAATGCGATTTCTGCTGCCTGTTGAAAGATTTTGGGTGTTCCAGATTTGCCCTGAAGAAAAGCTTCTGCATCCAGCGATCGCCAGGGTTTGTGCGCCACTCCACCGAGGGCAAGACGGATATCCTGAATGCGATCGCCGTTGAGATCCATTGCTGCTGCGACAGAAAGTAAGGCAAAGCTATAGGACGCGCGATCGCGCAATTTGAGATAAACCCCTGTTTTGGCAAAAGGCATCGGCGGTAGAATCACAGCCGTAATCAGTTCTCTCGCTGCCAGGTTAGTGTCTTGCGCTGGAGTATTTCCCGGTAGTCGATGAAAATCACGCAATGGAATTTGTCGTTTACCGTGGGTGCTTTCTACTTCCACGATCGCATCCAGTGCCGCGAGTGCCACACTCATATCTGAGGGATGTACGGCAACACAGTGTTCACTTGCCCCCAAAATCGCGTGCATCCGGTTGATGCCTTGAATAGCAGGACAGCCACTTCCCGGCTGTCGTTTGTTACAGGCAAATGCCGTGTCATAGTAGTAGGGACAGCGGGTACGTTGCAGCAAATTGCCTCCGACAGTCGCCCGATTGCGGATTTGCTGAGAGGCACCCGACAGAATGGCACGAGACAGAAGGGGATACTCTCGCCGAATTTGAGGATGATCAGCAACGGCTGTATTGGTTGCGAGTGCGCCAATGCGGATGCCACCCTCGCGAGTTGATGCAATTTGCTTTAGATCTAAGCGAGAAATATCAATCAGTCCGTCAGGTTGATCGAGAAAGACCTTCAGGCGATCGACTAAATTGGTGCCCCCTGCGATGAATTGGCAGTTTGGCAGCGTCCGCGATCGTCGGACTGCATCCTCCGTTGAAGTCGCCCGCACGTAAGCAAAATTTTTCATTCTGCTCCCTCCTGCACCAGGATGGTTGCGGCAGGGGAGGGTGGCGTTTGTCCAGCAACCTGCTGCACGGCTGCCACGATGCCGTTATAGGCGCTACAGCGACACAGATTGCCACTTAACCGCTCCTGAATTTCCGCTGCTGACAACGTTGCCAGTTGGGGCGATCGCGTTAAGTCTGGTGTCACGGCACTCGCACACCCTCGCTGGACTTCCTTCAACAACGCAACCGTCGCACAGATCTGTCCAGAGGTACAGTAACCACATTGAAACCCGTCGTTTTCGATAAATGCGGTTTGCACGGGATGGAGGCGATCGCCATTCGCCAAGCCTTCGATCGTCGTAATTTGTCGTCCTTCTTGCATGATGGCAAGTGCCAGACAGGAATAGATCCGCTCTCCATCGACCAGTACCGTACAGGCTCCACACTGCCCCTGATCGCACCCTTTTTTCGTCCCTGTGAGGGCTAAACGTTCCCGCAGCACATCCAGGAGCGTTACCCGTGGTTCAATGTTGACGGTCTGGCGTTGTCCGTTGATGGTCAGCATCACTGGAGTTTCACCTCGAATTAGAGTATGACGGTCAATTGAGGGCTGAGCCTCAGCCGGATTTGCCCCGTCCAGAACTTTCGGTGCAACGATCGCCGTTCCCGCTGCTGTCAGTGCTTGTCCCAGGAACCTGCGGCGTGAGGTTCCCAACCGTTTTTGATGATCCGATGACATCATTAGTTTCTCTCAAGCAACGATTCCACCATGCCCTAACTGGGCAACGGAAAGATAGTAAATTTTGGACAGGGTGGCTAGGATTGAGATCGGCGCAAGTAGAGATGTTTATTATGACTAGCGCCAGCAGTATAACAATTTTCTGAATTCTGACTACCCGTCAAAATTAATTTGACAGTCCACTAGGGTTGCGATCGCTCGATCAATCCCCGGCGGACAATCTCATCCGAAAGTGCTTGTTGCCTGCGGAGATAGGCAGACGGAGTCGTGTGCAGAAAATACTTAAAGTCTTTGATGAAGTGGTTTTGGTCGTAATACCCCAGTTCCAGAAAGAAGGCGGGATCCTGCTGAGCAATGCGATGAAATTGTTTGTAGGTATGCTTGAATCGGACAATGCGTGCAAAGGTTTTCGGACTCAAGCCCACATGGGTTCTGAACTTACGCTCTAAGGTTTTGTAGTGGACATTGAGAGAATCCTTGAGGTCATCAATCCGCAAATTCCCTTGATGCCGCAAAATCAGTCGAATTGCCTTTTCCACCAGAGGTTCAGCCAAATCTGCTACTAAAAGCCGCTGGAGGAAAAATGTATTGAGAGCGTGAATTTTTTCTGTATCCTCTGGAGCTGCAATCACCTGTTCATAGATCTCTTGCAGCGATCGATCACTCAATTCACCTGGACTCACAATTTGATTAGAAAGCTCACTCAAAGGTTGCTTCAGTAGCGTAAATAATCCAATGGGTTTAAACTTCACGCCGACTTGTTGAATCGCTTCACTCAGATCCACCCAAATAGTTGCATCCCGCTCACCCACTAGATGAACCGTTTTAATCTCTTGCTTAATCTGCCGTTCCTGATCATGCCAGGAGTACCCTGCACCAAAATTCAAAATTAGCTCAGCATACCCATCGGGCAAAATCAGTTCGCGGCGTGTCATCTGCTCCATCCGAGTTCGCAAAATCCAGTAGCACGCAATGTAAGGTGCTAACAAGGGATGAGGCGGAACAACCTGGTACTGGAGAGTATCAGCTAGCGAGCGCATCGTAATGCCCAGAGTAATTGAGGCTTTTTCTGCTCACCCCTAACCATACACGAGATTAATACTCAAATAAAGTATCGTCCGCTTCATGGGATGCCCCTTATTGTCTGGTTGCGCTGGAAAATCTTTCCATGACACCAATGGGCTTTGGCTTTGGGGGGTAGTCGTTACGACAGAGTCACTAAAAACAGCAGAAAGGCAGTTCCCGATGCACAAGCCCGAATCAGATTGGAGAAATACGATTTCTGTCGTAAGGTTTGCCAGTCTTGGGACGGTTCTTGAATATCCAATCCTAAAATTTCGTCATACAGCGGCTCATTGAAAAATCGAGAGACTAAAACGCCGTGCTACCTTAAAAAAACGCTGCATCCATTCAGCATACTCAGTGGCAGATAATTGATTTGTAGGGTGCGTTATGCTGTGCTAACGCACCATGACTACCCCTCATTGCTTCCCTTACCGTTGGGATGTTGGGATAGCAGATATTCCCAGATGCGCTCGATTTCGGTTTGGAAGGACTGGCGCTCTAAGGTGGCTTGCTCCTGAAATCGCATAAATGTTTCTACAAACCGATCTGTCGTGGCTTGTTGGGTTTGGCGCAGTATAGTTAACGACTCTGCTACCTGAGTGATGGTAAATGTTAATAGCTGCTGGTTTTGCCTTAGTTCGCTGACAGATTGGGCTAGTTCTCCCATCCGAGTAGCCAAGTAGTCAATATCCCTTCTACTTTCAGCAATGGCTTTGGCATTCTCCCCGATCTGATCGCGAGTCAGCACAATCTTATCTAGGAGTAGGTTTGACTTCCGAGCGAAATCCCGATCGTTCTCCTCAAGTTGGCTGATTCGCGATCGCAGTTCCTGTAATTGTGCTTCAGTCACTTGTTGTGCTTCCCTTCCCTTTTGCCCCTAGCCTAGCATCAGGAGCTAAGCCTCTTCAAACAGGCGATCGCCTCGATGCAAGCGATGGGCTATCTTATAGGTTTGCTCTTGAGAGCGCATGGTAGGGGCATGAGCGGCGAGATACCGAGCGGCAGCAATGAGGATGCGAACGCCTGCCGTGGTTGGACCCAGTAAAGAATACTGTCGGAACGCTGCTTCCATTTCTTGAATGACATGGAAATCTCGATTTTCCCGTAGCATCAGCTTGCCTAACACCGCCATTAGTTTTTCTGGTTGGCCACCACTATATATATAGCGTTTCTCATAGTCATGAGTACAATAAGCTGGTAAGTCCATCAATTCTAAAAATTAGCAATGAAACCTTATCCCGTTGAATTTCGACAGAAAATCATTGAAGTCCATGAAAAGGAAAACCTTTCCATTAGAAAGCTAGCTGAACGTTTTTGTGTGGCTCCAAGCTTCGTTCAAAAACTCCTCAAACAATTTAAAGAAACTGGAGATATTCATCCTCGGCCTCAAGGAGGAAGTCCTGAACCTAAGCTAAAGCCAGAGCAATTAGTCGATTTAGTAGAAATCATTGAAACCCATAATGATGCGACTCTTGAAGAACTTTGCGATTTACTTGAAGAAAAGGTTGAAGTTAGAGTCAGTCGAGCCACGATGGGAAGACTGACGAAGAAATTAGATTATAGTCTGAAAAAAAACTCTTTACGCCGCCGAGAAAGAAAGTGAAAAAATTCAAGAACAGCGAGTCGAGTTTTGGTCAAAAATTAGAGAGATTCGCGTGGAAGACTTAATTTTCATTGATGAGTCAGGAGTTAACCTGGCCATGGTTCGGCTTTATGCCAGAGCTTTAAAAGGGAAAAGAGCCAGAGGAGAAAGACCCCAGAAAAGAGGCAGAAATATTTCAATAATTACGGCTTTGTCAGTCCAAGAAGTGCTAGAGCGCCAGTCCAGTAAAAG
>DNXU01000093.1:0-2944 GCA_003505715.1 Cyanobacteria bacterium UBA8803
CTCCTCCCTCTTAGCTATCTTCAGTGATCTTGGGAATTTGCCGATTAAAAAAACGGTCTAAAATTTGTGACTTTTGCAGGGGGCTTAACTGGGGAATGGAAAATTTGGCTATTGGCTCTTCAAGGTCGGTTAGTTCTGTTAAAAAATGTGATGTCCCCTCTGGAGGAACAGCCTGCTTGGCAGATGGTAGGCGTTCTAAATTTACTTTTGAAGTAGGTGCCTTCTGGCGATCGCGAATTGGCAGTGCAGGCGTGGCTCCTGTTGAGGTTTCCAGTTTGGCCAGAATGGTCGGAGGNNAGGCGCGGCTTCTAAAGTTTGGATATCTTGACACAGGAAAAAGTAGAAGGCCAGACTACTGATTCGAATGCGATCGCCATCTTTAAGCCGCACACGTCCGTATACAGGTTCTCCATTGAGGAAGGAGCCATTAGTACTGTTGAGGTCAACCAGGTAAAATCCACCCTTGGCACGGTACTGAATCACGGCATGATGGCGAGACAGGTGAGGGTCGGGAATGGATAGAGTGAGTTGGCGATCGCGACCGATAGTCCAGATGCCTTGGCGCTGGAGTAGTGTCTGGGTTCTCCCGCCTACTAGATTCGTCACGAGATAGGCTTGTTGCCCCCCACAGACACCCATCACATAGCGAATGGCGCGGCTGGCAAAGGTTTTATGACCAGACGTTTCTAGCTGGAGAATCTCATCAAGCAGACCGCGATGATACTGGTATAGCTTCAGAAAAACCTGGTATAAACCTAGTCGCTGTTCGATTTCCATAAGAATTATCCGAAAATCCATGAAAAAATCGGTGCTACTTGGCTCGATCCTCAACATCCGGATCGATCTCCAGTCTCGGATGAAGCCTACAGAGTTGACAATTCCAAACGGAAAATGATTAGAACTTGCTCAACTGCTACCCAGTGTAGATCGATTGGGCACTAAGGACAGCAGCACTTATCAAATCAAGGCTTTCATTCTGCCCGTTTTTCCAAGCGAAATAGCCAAACCATTAAGGCAATAATGCCCATTTGCAGTGCTAAGTTGGGGATAGCTGTAGCGATTTCTCGACCCGCAGCTAATTGTGCTAGGAAGACGAACGCACCAATCAAGCCAGAGGCACCGAATGTCACGTAGATAAATTTTCTCAATCCCCGGTAGGGCGCTTTGGCCTCAGCTTTTAATCGGGCATATTTTTCCGGACTGAATCCTCGCGGGCTAGTTTTAGAATTAGGCTTGCGGTTTTTTGAGGTTGACTTGGTCATAGTTAGAGAGGGACAAGGGACAGGGTTCTGAGGTAACCAAATTTTTATAATGAGAGCTGCGAGCTAGAAGCTCGTGGGTGCCTAACTTAATGGTGACATGACTGCTGCTAGCTTGTGGTTATTCCCCACCCACCGCTAAAAACTCTTAGACCCGAAGTCATCGGTGTGCAATGGTTACTAAGTCCTCAAAGCTTGCTATACTAGTTTATCGGTGCTGGTGTAGCTCAATGGTAGAGCATTGAATCCCTAATCGTCAGTGCCTAGTTGCCGATGTAGCTCAGAGGTAGAGCAACGCACTCGTAATGCGTGGGTCACGAGTTCAACTCTCGTCATCGGCTTCCCTTTCAGCCACCCCTCTCAATCAACATACTCAAAACGATCTCAATTGAGAGTTATTTGAGGTTAAAGATTTGGTTCTTCAGATTCCGATGTTGAAACAAGGTTTTTTTCATTTAATAAACATTATGAATAAGTTTAACGCTTATGTTCCGAATGGATAGAATCACAGAAGCTTAAGTATTTTACTATGACCAGAGTGACAAAAGAGGGCTAATTTGCTAACCTCTAATTAATTGGAGTGCCTCTCTAGCATTTCCAATGAAAGCATAATCAAAAGGGCTTTTATCTTTCTTGTTTTCATAACGAGCAAGCATTTGTTCCAAGACTGGAATAGCTCTACTATCACCCAAACGACCTAAACAAAAGGCAATACAAGCTGCTGCATGGGCTGTAGCAGTAGGCAACAACTCGCACAGCGCTGGAACAGCGGTTGAACCCATGTCAATCACATTCTGCGTTTCCTCGCTGATACCTACATAAGGCGTTCCTAAGCTATCAAACGGTGGTTCGGCTTCTTCACATTGAGTAATTAGTTGACGAACCTTCTTCAATACGTCCTGAGATGGTAATTCTTGTTTATTCATACGAAAACTGCTTAGTAGGAAACCGCAGAAGAACACAAAACCTCTTCGAGTTAAAACTATTTTGTTGATTTCGAGTCACCTCCCTATGTCAAAACTCAGGTTTTCTAGCTAACTGTATTTCTTGTAACTGCCCCTTGACTTGCTTGTACTTCCATACTCCAATTCACTGATTGGGAAGCTCCACTGCTATGCGTGATACTAGTGGTAGCGTTAGCTGCCCACTCATAACTCTGTAAGTTGTTATAGGGTACACCCGAAATAGGATCGCACATACTAACATTGTTACTCCAAACTTGTCGGAATGGAGCTTTTGACTGATCCCGTCCCGATCGAGCTACATCGTCGAATGTTGTGCCCTCCATTGGTTGTGCTGCACCGTTGATTCGGAACCTTGATACCGTAATATTCTGGCTCAATGTATATTCAGTATGAGGTACTCCTGTAGGAATCTCACCGATCAATTGAACAATTGCTCCAGCCCTCGTACCTGTGTCAAAAGGACCAGCGGTGTTACCAGCATAAGCACCTCCTCTTCCAACTAAGTCGGGGTAATAATCGGAAACTCTTTTCCCTCCTTCAAGCGTACCGCTAATAACTTTACGCATTCTAATTGGAGCCCTGCTAGCTGCTGGAGTGCCGCCACTGCCTCCACCTCCACACCGTCGCAGAGTTTGAGAGTTATCTTTCTGCTGAATATCTACAGACTGAGCTGACTCCAACACCTGCTGCTGAGATGCTGCAATCTTATCAGCCGGATTT
>DNXU01000093.1:2975-3213 GCA_003505715.1 Cyanobacteria bacterium UBA8803
AGGAATCATGACCAGCAGTTCCTCCCAAAGATTGCAGATGACTCAATACATTACTCTTTGGTGCTGCCCCTTCCAGAATCGGTACTTCTTTTAAATTGATGGTTGACTGCTGTGGTTTCTGATGCTGCCGCTGCACCACACCTGTCTGCTGCACCACATGAGTCAGTTCATGGGCTAGTAACAGCTTCCCCTCAGTTGAACCAGGATTATACTTCCCTTGATTAAAGAAAACATCCCG
>DNXU01000093.1:3373-7092 GCA_003505715.1 Cyanobacteria bacterium UBA8803
AAACGGCTTTCTAAATCAACAGACGCCTCAGTTTCACCCCCTTGGAATGTCCGTTGAATCAAAGCTGACATTTGCACCTGTTCATCTAGCTGCCTCTGCACCACAGGTGTCATCACAGGCGCACTCATCCAACTGTGAAACGGATTATCCTCTAGTTCAAAGCGCTGCACTTGGGGTAAATTATCAGGTGCTACCGACATCGATACCACCTGTGCTGCCACTCTGTCGGCTTCTTGTTCGTAAGGATCTCCTGGTGTTCCTACGGTTAACTTAGTTTGAATGCCACTCCCTGCTACAGACATCTCATCAATGTCTTTCCCCTCTTCTCCTGATGGCTCTCGTTCTTCCTTCGTACATTCCGAGCATTGCCGCTGAATCCCAACTTCCTTTGACTGTACCGTAGGTATTGATACCATTGGCGGTGCTACCAATATTAATGCTGCTCCCCCTTGCTCAGCTTGACGCTGCACCGTTGCATTTTCTGAGGAGTCCGGCTCTTGGGTTGCCACAGAGGGCATAATATTCGCTGTCAACAAATCCAGTGGGGCTGTAGAGTAGTTGGGTATTGCCTGGGAGCTAGATAAGTTATCCCGTTTCAGCTGTACAGTCGAACTACCTGGTTTGGAGTAGCTCTTAGTCTTTTTCTGAATCGAAGCCGGACTCCAGGCAGAACTTTTCTTTTGTGCTGATTCGTACATAAGTCGCCTCTGTTGGCGGAAGTGGGCGAAATGGGTTAAAACTCTTCAGAAACCTATTCCGTCCGTATTTCTGAAGAGTTTTAACGGAGTTGAGCTACTAGCTGTATGGTTTTAGCCAATCCTGGGTTGTTGGTACTGGTATAAAATCTGAGCCAATACACTTTACATTCTAGTACTTATATGGTATCTTCGCCACTCTAAGTCAGAATTGACATAGACTTTAACATCACCACAGATAAGATTTGGAGTGGCTGTGGTATACCAATGTGTGAGTAGTTTGATGCCTGGATTTGCTGAGGAGAAGTACTCAACATGATGGTCAGTTTAATTTTTTGGCTTACGGCGATCGCCATGCTGCATAGTTTAGCGATACAGCAATCCTAAGCATTCTCCTCTTCTGGCGTTTGCAATAATAAATCGATATCGCCAAACATCCCAGTTATATATGATTCAAGCACTTCTCTGCCCTCAGTATTAGGACAAATTTTAATGGCTTTTAAAGCTTGTTCCCGTTCTTTTAAAGCCGCCCATATCAAGAAGCTTTTCGTATCAATATGATCTAATATTTCTTTTATTCTTGCCGCGTGGGCAGCGATTTCATTGGCCGTAACTATGGACAATAGTTCCTCCCGTTCTGGGTGATGATATTGCAATCCATAGAGTAAAGGGAGAGTAATTTTTCCCTGCTTTAAGTCAGTAATTCCATCAGGTTGCCATATTGATTCCATGTCGTTAAGAATTTGTAGAGCGAGTCCCAGATGATGACCAAAAACACCACAGGCTTGAATAAGTTTAGGATTATCTGTTCCCACCATAGCACCAGTTGCACAAGCTAGGGCAACAAAGCCAGCACTTTTCATTTCGACTGTTAACCAGTAGTCTTCAAGTGTGCTAGTAGCCCTAGCTATATCTCTGTTCTGACCTGCTAATGTGCGGAAAAAAATATCAATATAGGATTGATTAATTTTGTGGAATACCTGGTATTCAAGAGGCGCTTTACTTAGTATTTCAAAGGAAAGAATATGCACACCAGAAGCATAATTCCACGCCCTTGCTGTTCCTACCTCCTCCCACAACTGTCCAGAGCGATCTCGATCTTCTAAATCGTCCAAGATGCGTAAAGATAAACCGAGAACAAGTAATGCAGCACAAACATGGATAGCATTTTTGGCTTCTCCATTAACAGCTTGGCACGAAGCTAATGGCAATATAGCCTCAGAAACCATTGGTTCTTTCAGCAATTTTCCCAGCACGAACCTTAATTCTGGCCAGGAATTAGGAATTGAGTTTTGAATAACCTGTCTAATTTCTGGATATAAATATTTTAGATAATCCATTTAAACTGACTCAAAATTTGCGGCCAGCTAGGGCTAGCAATGCAAGATAAACTAGTGTCAAACTTCTCAGTTTGGTGAATTCCAAACATAATTTCCTTGCCTATCGATATAGCCCAACTTATCCCCAATAGAAACTCTGGCCAATCCTCCAATGAATACATTAGCCATATCAAACTGTGGTTTAATGACTACATGCCCAGTTTTGTTGATATAGCCCCACTTATCTCCAATCCTTACTCCTGCTAGCCCTGCTGAGAAGTTAGTAGCTTCTAAAAACTGAGGTTCGATCACCATCTGTCCCTTTTTGTCGATATATCCGTACTTGATGTTAGTCATTACTGGTGGTTGCCCATCACTACTAATAACCCCAGTTGCTACTAATGCTACTCCTTCAGAAAAGTCATAACCTTCATCAAACTGAGGTTTAATAGCCATTCTTCCAGTTCGATCAATATAACCTACCTTGTTTCCTACTCTGACAGAAGCTAGCCCTTCGGAGAATTTTCTGACTAAATTTGAAGGCGGATTGATGATTATTTGCCCAGTTTTGTTGATATAGCTTGCTTTACCATCCCTGATTACTAATGCTAACCCTTGGGAAAAGGTTCTAGCCTCATTAAACTGAGTCTTAATCACTAACTGTCCAGTTTTGTCAATATAACCCCACTTATCAATTTCAATTCTGATTGCTGCCACTCCTTCGGAGAATTGATAAGTTAGATCGAACTGTGGCGAGATAATCCATTTACCAGTCTGGTTGATATAGCCCATCTTGCCATCCATATCTACAGCAGCCAGCCCTTCGGAAAAGCCATAGGCAGAATCAAAATCCGTTTTAATAACAATTTGCCCAGTTTTATCGATATAACCCCACTTATCACCTATCCTGACGGGTGCTAGTCCTTCTGAGAAGCTGGAACCTTCATCAAATTTTGGCTTGATAATAATCTGTCCTGACGAATTAATATAACCTTGCTTGCCCTTATAAGTGATAGGAAACAGTTGGATCTGCTCTGGTATCTGGCTCTGTAAGTGGTTTGATTCCTGGATTTGCTGTGGAGAAGTACTCAACATGATGGTCGAACTTTGGGTACTACAAGATAACAAACCTAAAATAGCCGGACAGAGCAATAGAAAAATGGTTCGGTTCGCCATACAATTTTTCATTTAAGGCATCATTATTATTGGTTGATTATTTTAATTATTTCTATAAAGAATTTTACACTTAGTTAGTGTCATCATTTTAGCTATATTTTTGACAGCTCCATTGTTTAACTACCATAACTTTTGCAAGTGACCCTGGCCATAAAACGATTTTGTAACGATCTTCGCCGTCTAAACCGTTGGCGCTAACGCTATCAAGACCACCATAAAAAATTCGGACGCGGTAAGTTCCTGGTTTCACCTTAATTCTAGCTCCATTGGCAAGATCGTCTGTAGCACCAGCCACAATGAGCTGACCTGATACAATATTTATACTGCAATCAGTTACTTGCTCCCACTCCTGATAACTTTCAAATGTTTCAGCTTCATTCACCTCAACAACTACTGGCACATCTGTGTTACGACGAGTAATTACTCCTATTACTCCATCGATAACTGCAACCATTTGTTGTTCAGCCTGTGGGAGCTGCTTAACCCAGAGTTCAGAGAAGTCTGTACTAGAGCGCCAGTCCAGTAAAAG
>DNXU01000169.1:0-2871 GCA_003505715.1 Cyanobacteria bacterium UBA8803
AACAACCAACAACAAACAACTAATCCAAATCCCCTTGTATTACAGTTGCGATCGCGGCTTTGGCATTATCTCGGAATTCCCTGACATTGACTCGCCTTAGCAATATAATGGCGACAATCATGCCTAATGCTTGTAGGGCGAATACTATTCCGTAGGCTAGTACTGGTTCTGAAAACACCAATTTACCTAAATTCAACACGGCTCCACCGAGGATTGTTGATAGTCCCCTCGCTATGGCTTGAGCTAATCCCCAAGCGCCAATAAATGTACCTGCTGTTTCTGCTGCGGTTAAATCTAACATCAAACTGGTAGCAGCTGCTGTCAGGACGCCAGCGGATAGGCCGAATAATAGCAAGCTGGCCTTGAGTAATCCTGGGTTGGCGGTGAATCCTGCTAGAATAATTAATCCAGAGCATACGGCTGCTCCCATACATCCTATTTTGGTAGTTTTTTGCTTGCCCAAGCGGGGTAAAATCAGAAATCCGGTGCTGCTGATACCTAGCAGTGTCCCGATGCCAAAGGGGGCATTCAGTTTGGTGGTTTCCGAGATACACATTCCGAATACCTCGCCGCCATAGGGTTCCATCACGGCATCCTGCATGAACAGGCTGAGGGTTAGTACTAAGAGAAAGCTGAAAAATAGACCAGTTTGGCGGTTTGCGGTTAATACTTGCAGTGCCCGAGAGAAGGTAATTTTGTCTTCTCGCTCTACCATGATGGAACGGGAGGTATAGCGGGAGTATTTTGGTTCAACCCCAAAAGTGGCCAGCAGACAAAGTCCGAACACAATAGCTGGCATGATTATAAATACGGGGTTAATGGTGGTTTGCAATTTGGCCACATCGGCAACTTTCGTGGTATGGACAGGGTCGTAGGCTAAAATTGCCGTGCCGCAAATTTCCGGTCTTTCCAGTAACTTAGAGCTAACAATTGCTCCTACGACAATACCTACCATCAGCATTGACCAGACGATGCCGATGAGTTGAGAACGATTGTCCTCATCAGAGATATCAACCAGTAGAGCAGCGAAAGGAGTGGAACTGGCACTGAGAGCTAAACCGTATAAAGCATAAATTAGGGCGAGCAATCCTGCCCAGCTATAGGTGGGCATACTCCAGCCACTGGCTTGTAGGCTGCCACCGAGTTGCCAGACTACTTGCAAGGCGATGAAGGATAGGACGGTAAACAAAGCGGCACCAATCCAGACATAGCCAGTGCGGTGGTAGCCTAGCATGGGCTTAGCATCAGACATCTGACCAAACCACACCCGCGCCGGACTGACAAACTGGTGCATTGCGATCGCTCCTGCGGCAATTAAGGGCAATACTTTCAGTTCATCTATCATGATCCGGTTAATTACCCCCAGAGTTAGGAGGGACATAATCCCTAATCCCATCTGGAATAGGCCGAGTCGGAACATGGTGAGGAGGTTGATTTTGGGAAGTACCTTATCCTTTGCCGATGGGGTTGGCTGGGATTTGGCAGCATCACGCATATCCATATGTCTATTAGAGGTCTTGGGTTGGCAGATTGATTTTTTACTGATCTAAGTCTAGATCTACGACAAGGATTGGTATCACTTAACAATACATATACCAGCAACAAAACACAACAATATGTTTACTCAAATCCGCAGTCTTTTGCGCCAATTTTTTAGTAAGTCAAGGACAATCAATAATGAGCCTCTTAACAAGGTAAGTTTGATTGTTATAATCTTGATTGATATTTTTATCTTGGTTAATGTTTTTTCTGGCCTGAATGATATTAGCAACTGGCATATTAATCCCACCCAAGCTTACCCTTGTTATTCTGAGTGGAAAAATTATCAAACACAAACTAGTAAAGATAAAGACTATGACATTTTGCGACTAGCATTACCGTCTAATAGTGCCAATCAAACTAAGTTTCAGCGCATTTATCAAGAAGCTGAAGTGGGTCATCTCGGTCAGGTTTCTCCCATCTGTCTGAATTATGCTGAATATAAAGATCAGGTTAATAATACTGAAAATCAGAACGCTATAAAGTCCATTGATCGCAAAAAAGCGGAAATCAGTAAGCTTGAGCAAGCCAATCGAACTATTCGNNCAATCAATATGACTCAACGCTGTTGGAGAAAATTGCGGGTCAGCCTCGTCAGCAATCGATTAATCAAGTTGGTGCGGAAAAGGCTAAACAAACATTAGAACAAAATAACCGCAGAATTGGTGGGATAGCTCAGGAAATTTCCACTTTGAAGCAGGTGCTTATTGCTAAACCAGAAAGCGCTAATTTGATAGCATTTTTGCAGGATATCAATAAGTTCGGCACAGTTGAAAAAGGCTATCAGCAGGCGTTGTTTTGGTATCCCAGTATCCAACTAGCTTTTCAGTCTCTCTTTTTGCTACCGCTGATTCTCCTCGCCTTATCCGTTCACAACTTTGCTCAACGAAAAGGATATGGACTCATCTCGTTGATGAGTTGGCATTTGCTGGTCATCTTTTTTATCCCTCTGATCCTGAAAATTTTTGAATTTCTGCAAGTTGGGGCGCTATTTCAATTTCTATTTGAAATCGTCAGCGCTATTTTGGGCGGGTTACTTTTCCTGATCAATTATCTCTATATCTTGCTGATTCCCTTGATTGGATTTGGCATTATCAAGCTGTTTCAAAAATTTGTTTTTAATTCTAAACTTCAGGCAGCTAACCGAGTGCAAAAATCATCCTGTATCAAGTGCGCTAAGAAAATTAAGCCCCACGATAGCTACTGTCCTCACTGTGGTTATTATCAATATGTTGAATGTCAGCACTGTCACAATCTGACTTATAAACATTTGCCGTACTGCAAACAGTGCGGGCATTCTCAGGATATGAGTAATTGGTGATGGGTGATGGG
>DNXU01000169.1:2941-19908 GCA_003505715.1 Cyanobacteria bacterium UBA8803
GATTGGTGATTGGTCAGTAATTTCTGACCCATCACCCATTACCAGGTAAGATAATCTATTCAGTTAGAATACACTGTAGTAGTGATAGTACAGTGTGGCAGCAATAACCCAGCATTTAAAAAAGGCTAAAAAGCTTACTGTACAACTTTTATTCCCTTATAAATTCTGCCTTCTGAGGAGTTGATATGACAAAAGTGACCACTGTGCGCTTAGACGAAGCATTAACCGAGCAACTTGATGCTCTGGCAGCTTCTGTGGATCGACCCAGAAGCTGGCTGATCGAGCAAGCCATTAAGCGGTATCTTGAAGAGCAAGCATGGCAAGTTCAAGCAATTCAGGAAGCTTTGGCAGATCTCCGTTCAGGTAAGGCTGAACTTGTGCCCCACGAACAGGTGATGCAGCGGCTAGAAACTAAGCTTACAGCCAAATTAGCTCAATGAAAGTGATTTGGTTGCGCAAAGCTGAGTCTGACCTGGATGCGGTGTTCGAGTATATCGCTCAGCACAACTCAACGGCTGCAAGTTCTAGTGAGGAATATTGCCGCTGTTTGTGACAGTTATTAAATTGTCACAGAAAATTAAAGGAGAGCAATTGCCCTGTTATATAGTTTAGATATGTTGGCAAAGTCACATAATTAGGGTTTGAGCAATACACTAGTGTGCCAATCCTATGGCAGTTCCCCATCAAGAAGTATCTAAATGTAGGGGCGGGTTGCTACTTAGAGGTAGTGGTGGCAAATATTAGTACAACTTGACTAGCCCTGATTGACTGAATGGTTGGTGGGAAGTTCTAAACTGAATAATTTTGGGGAAGTCCCTACTCGCTAGACCTAATTTTGATTCCTAGAACCATACCTTAGGAACAATTCGGCGAATTGCAAATAGCCCCTATTCTCCAAAGGGGGGTGAAGGTTCTCGGTTTTTCTGCTGAAAAATCAGAAAAATTGGGGTCGAGGTATGTAGGGTAAGAGATAAAGCTTTCTGCTCTGAATTCCCCCATGCTAGGCAGGGAGTTTCTGCTTGATCCCTCGTTGGCATCTGGTAGGGATGGGGTTGGAGAGTTGGTTAAGGAGTTGGTGAATAAAGTGGCTTCAAGATCTGCTCGCACCACGGCACTACAACGGCATTCGGTATTGAGGCAATCTACTAGTAACAAATTGGCTTGGTAGTACTGCTTAAGCGTTGCTAGCTGCAACTCGCTCAACTGCCAATCCTGACCGATTTGGCGATGCTCTATCAGCATAGCCCGAAATTTTGATCCCCAAGTATGGCCATTGTTGTGCCACCATGCCATTAAATAGTCTCGGCCTTGGGCGGGATCGGGGAGTTGATCTTTGAGGGATTGGAGGGACTTAGCAAATAGCGATCGCTTTTCTTGGTTCCAAAAGGTTTTTTCTAAGAGTCCCTCTACATTTAAAGCAAAACCCAAAGCCAAAATTTGTTTAATGTCAGGGTTGTGCATCAGACTTACTACTAAGGAGAGGGCGCGGGCTAACTCTAGGTCTAAGGTTAACTCCGGTTCCAAATCTCTGGCGAATTTTCGATCTAGTGTTAAGGCCAGCCTCAAATCGCGGTCTAGAAACAGGGTAAAATAAAAGGCACGCACTGCCGCACTCTTGTAAGGTGTTGGGTGAGAACGACCTCTCTGGTTGACCCACGTTAGAAATTCCTGCAAGTGCGCATCTCTAGCGACTAAGGTATCAATTTGCTGCTTCATTAGGTGCAAGAGGGGATGAGCATTCCTTAACAGTTCTGCTGTGAGTAAGAAGACTTCCTGCCACTGGGACTTAGTGATGTTAGTCGTCAATCGTTGCAATGCTTCTAACTGTGTGGGTGTAGTGGGACTGGCCACAATATTTTTGGCTGTAAAATATTCTTGGAAAGTCAGATGAGAGAACGAGTAAATGCCCCGCGCTTGTTTTACTAATAAGCCGTGTTGTGTCTCAATTGCTTTCAACACAGCCTTGGCATTTAATTGTAGCGTCTCTGGGTCTAAATTCGCTCCTGGTATAACAGTTAGGCAGTCAGCAATTTGTTCTTCGATTTCTCTTTCTTCAAAGAAATACTTTTCTAGCGAGAAGGTGGTAGCGGCAATATAACTCAGAAGTTTAATCTTTTGGAGGAGTGATAAGCTGCGATAGACCTCATCTCGTTCAATTCCTCGTGCTTCGTCCCAGCGCACTAGTAAAATATCTAATGCGGCTTCATAAAGCTTAGAGCGATTGAGGGGAAAATCTGCCTTAGCCTGAAACACGTTTGCAATTAGGGTAAGCAGGATGGGTGTCTTCGCTAGTTCCCGGATTGGTTGGTTTTCTGGTAATTTTAGTTTGTCAATAAAGTTATTAGCTATTGCTAAACCTTTCGCTTGGTATTTTTTGGTAGTGGCTGCAACAAACCATTTTTTAGCAAAGGCTTCTATTTGGATTTGGTTCAAATCGGCAATCTCTACATCAGTAAATCCAGGAAATTGATACTGCTGGGCACCAAACCGACAGGTAATAATAAACTGATTTTGGTAATAGGTTTCACAAAACTTGGCGATCTGTTTGGATATGGTATGGCTATGCTGCGATCGCACTTCGTCTAAACCATCAAGCAAGATTAATGCCTTGCCGTGTTTGAGCAAGGTTTCAACCTCCTGAGCTGAGATCCCAGCATCACCCAATTTCCGGGTGATGTAATTTAATAAACTCAAATCGCTGTGAGCATTAGTGCTATGGGTGGCGTTGTCATCTGGCCAGTCTCTCAACTGGATAAAAATGGGAATGCTCGCATCAGGTAACTCACCTCGGATACTTTGCAGGGCCAGTTTTTGTAAAAAGGTGCTTTTCCCAGCTCCGGGTTTCCCCAATACCATCATTTTGGGGTAGCTGGTAATTGCTTCTTTGGCTGAAATTCCTTTGTAACTCCCTTGATCCAGATTTAAGCGGTTTAAAGTCGCTCCCATCTCTGATTGTAATTCCGACACCTCTAACCATCGTTGGCAGCTGATTTGTTCAAGAATGTTGACGTTGATATAAATGTCATCTAAATCTATGGGTTGAGAGGTATCTAGTAACCGTAGGGTGCCGCATTGAGCTAGAGTAGGATCGTACAGGAGCGATCGCGCTTTTTGCACTAATACATCTATATCATCTGAGGCCAGCGATCGCGTTTCTTTGAGTGGTACTGCCTTTTCAGTCGCTGGTGCTGTGTCTGGGTTTAAATTGGCAATCTCATGCCAGTTTAAATCTAAGCTTGAGCATATATCGATAAAGATATAACGCTCAATTGGCTGACCTTTGAAGAACTTCCACACGGACTGGCGCGTCCCTAATCCCACCTCACCCGCAAGATATTCTTGAGTCCAGCCTTTACGCTGAAAAGCCTTTTGAGCGAGTTCAATTCCTGTGGAAGATGCTCGAAGCGATCGTTTTACCATTGGTCAATTGGGGCTGAGGGTTGCTTGGCTTTATATTTCAGTTAGTCGCTGCTTTATTTCGTGAAACTTACATTACCAATAATAAGTCAGTATGACTTGTGATCTTCTCTAGGGGGATTTGTGATTTGTATCATTTTTTGTAGATATTGCTTTTCGGGTAAGGGTAAGTTATAAAAGTAGGTTTTTGACGGATGTTTATTCAGAAAAAGGTGGGAAAAGTGGGAAAAGTGGGAAAAGTAGGGATAAGAAATGAGGGATAAGGGGATTTCATTCTTTTTTTGGCGCGTCACCGCGTGGGGGGTGTCTTTTGTTGAGTAACTTTAAAAAATAAAAAAATTTGGCTTTCTTTTATTGAATTACCTTTCTCAGGGTGATATGGTATAATCTATAATCTCTTACTATATACAAGGGCTTTGTCATTAAAAAAATTTGGGATAGCTGGATGCAAAGTTTCTAGTCATTCTATCTTCTTATGAGCTTACAGTTGGGAGATGCCGATGATGAATCTGTACTTGATCGCGAAGTACTAGAATCCTTGCGGCAGATAGCTGGTGACAAAGCCGAGAGCTTTTTACGGGAAATTATAGATCGCTACCTCCTCGAAGATGCTCCCCAAAGACTACAAGATATTCGGGATGCTGTAGCTGTTGGGGATGCTGGCAGGTTGCGACAGTCAGCTCATGCTCTGCGATCTAGTAGTGCTACTTTAGGTGCTGTGACTCTGGCCAATCTCTGCAAAGACTTGGAAATGATGGGGTGTGCTGGTATTATCACGGATGCCGCCCCATTGATCGCTCAGGTAGAGGCGGAGTATGAGAAGGTAAAAGTTATCTTGTAGAGGCGTTCCACCCGGGAAGTCTCTACAAAGGAAAAAAGGGACGAAATCGTCCCTTTTTTCCTTTATTTTCAACTTGATGAGCTGATATCAATTTCGGTGGCATTGATTGGCTAACTGTACATCCTAACTGTTTAGCGCTAAAAGCGATCGCCAATCTTGAATCGCTTGCTCTGTCCACAACCAGTTTTGGCTCTTACTCAGGGCGTCAGGTTGAAAGTTAACCGGGTCATCCCTCAATACTTTTTGGCGTAGTTTGAGCGATTCATTCAATAGGTTGGCTCGTTTATTGGCTGGCTGCTGTTGGGCAGATTTCCAGAACCCTAGTGCTAACCCAGCATAAGCATTCATGGCTTCTCGTTTAGCACCACCTCCAGTAACATCTACTTCAATCTGTGTTTGTTCAATCAGAGTAAGTGCATCCAACCACGCATTATTGGCTCGGTCGAAATCCCCTTCAGCGTAGTAAGCAAACCCTAAAGCATTGTGATAGGTAGCAGAGTCGGGTTTTGCTTTCACCGCAGTTTCCCAGTAACGTCGGACATCATCTAAATTGTAGTCAGCACTGCCCTTTTGGATAGACTGCCATGCTAAACGCCCTCTTAAGAAACTCACAGCGGGATCGTCGAGTTTGTTTTGGGGTATAGCCTCAAGAGCCGCTTTTGCTTGGGGTAGTGCGCCATCGTTGAGTAATTTCTCCACAGCAGTTTGTCCTGCGGCAATATTGCCTCGGCTGAATTGCTCGATCGCAATTCCGGTAACTGTAGGGGTATCAGCCTTTTGCAAATCGACATTGCCTGAACCAGAGTTCTGGGGGATAGCGGGTATCGAGGGACTAGACTTACTCCACAACTGTATGGGTTGCAGTCCCCGGTTTTGGAAAAACCAAACTCCCAACAGAGCCAGCACCACTCCACTCGTGACTCCAAATACCATTCCTAGTCTAGGAAGCGATCGCCATGTTTGCCACCAGTGCCTAGAGGCTTTTATCTGCGAGGGGTTGGGGGCTTTGGGGGAAGTAGTAGGGTTTTCCGATGGGGGAGTTAGTACAGGGGAGAGGGGGGTTACTGAGTCCTGGGGTGGATCGTTAGGGAGATTAACAACTAAGGAGTTACCCTCTGACAGCACGTTAGGGGAATTGCTTGCGTCAAAGACGGGCGCTGCTGAGCCACCCTGGGTGGACTCGGTATTCAATTGCTGGAGTAAATTCTGAATGAAGGAGGAAGGGTCGTCAGATTCTAGGCTCTCACTGCCTGAATTATCCATCCAACCAGCGAACTCCTCATCCTCATACGCTCCAAACTCCACCATTGAGTCATCTACAAACTCATCCTCTGGGAAGCTGTTGGCATTCAATCTGGGGGAGGGGCTGAATAGCTCGGCTTCCATCTGTGAAGCTAAGGTAGATTCTGGCAGCTCCGGTAGCTGCAATCGTTCTTCCCGATTATGAGTATCATTATCACTATTCGCCAAAAACCCATCAAATTCTGGGTGCAGATAGAGGACTGGTAGCGCCCAATACAATTGGTTAGACCCATAAGCCGAAATTAGACCCTGCCGCGCCCGACTAAGGCTGAGATCGATGGGATAACCTTGATTAATATTGCGGTACAGTAGGCGAGTTAAGGTCAGCGCTACTTCATCAGGAATGCGCTCGGCCATGGCTAGAACACCGGGAATTCCCCGCTTCACCAAAGCTTCTGCCAAGTTCCTGTCTTTGCCGATATCTACGGGATCTGATGCGGCTGTATAGGCACCACGACAGGAGTTAAAGACAGCGAGCTGAACGCCATTATTTGCCAGCAATCCCGCTAAGTCATCACCGTTTAAGGTTTCCGTGAGACCAGTTTTGTTGCTGACTAAATAGACATCTCCGCCAGAGTCTCCCAAGCTGCTGTGACCCGCATAGTGGAATACTTGATATTGTCCTTGCTCCAAGGCTTGGGTCAGCTGCTCTCTTCCTGGTTGTTCCAAGATCGTCAGTTGAATAGCTGGGGGTTCGTTACGGGCACGATTTCTGAGTTCTGCTTGCAGGTGAGCGGCTTCTTGGGCGAGTTCTAAACTTTCCTGATCGCTAGGTCCAGCAATCACCATCAGAATTTTTAGAGGTTGGTTGAGGGGACCTGGCAGGTGGTGCAGGGGTCTCCGCAATCCCGTACTGAGTTCATAACGGGAGAAAGCCACATCTGTACCCGTGGCTAAAGGGCGATCGCCTGCGTGCAGAACTTCCCAAGGCAGGCGAGGTAGGCGGTTGCCTTTGAGTCCCAAACGCAGCCGCAACACCTGGCGCTGATTTTGGGCGATCGCTTGCGCCATCATCCAGCTATCCCGCAGGCTGCCTTGAAATAGGGCATTGTAAAGTTCCTGACCTAGTGCGATCAGATTGCTACAGGATTGACTGACTCGTTGGTTCGATTCTGACAAGAAAAAGAAATCCTCAACCCCGCCTGCGCTCCCTTGAAACAAGCCTAAAAGGGGGTCATTCATTAACTGCCGTGCCTGAGTTAGCCAATCATCCACTGGCCACCGTACTTGTTCTTCTGCCAATGGCACTCCCGGCGCAACTCGTTCGATGCGTACCAGATATTGGTCGTCCCCTAAGGGAGTCACAGAGATGTGAAATTCCTGTGCCACTGCTACTGTTGGGTCAATCTTGCTAAATGTCAATGTCAAGAGCTTAATTGTGAGTCCTCAAAGGGTTTAACAGTTAATCATAGTTATTATTCATAGATGGATTAAATAACTCAAAAGTTTCCCTCGTAGGTATTTGGAGTTCGCCACAAGGAGCCATAGCTCCTTACCCTTGGGCTGCGTCGATCGAGCTGCCCTGCTGTACGGTTCCCTTGTCGTTTTTCCCCATCAGCCGACCTAATACTTATGTTCTACCGATATTCCTGCTCCTTCTCGTTCAACATGCTTTTCAAATTTAGGGGCAACTTTCCCAAAATTCTTCCGGATGACTATAGCCTACCTCGGAATAGTGGGATGGTAGATGCACCCTGATTGACGTTCTCCAGCTCACCGGTTTGAGCTGGGGATTTTTTTTGAATGCAAGCACTCCCGTGTGAGGAATGAAACTCACCACCAGGAATTGCCTTTGGGCTAGCATCTAATTTAACTCCAACCATTGCGCTCCTAAGGGCAGACATCGATCGCGATGAAATAATGGGCTGCTCAGAACCATTTTGAATGGAGTCTCTCCTATATTAACAGCCACTTCACCAGAGGAACATCTAATGCAAGAGGGAGAGGGATTAAGGGAGCGAGGGAGCGATAAATTTAAGATTTAATTTATCTTTGCATTAATCCACATGGTTTCAGAATGTAGGTTTTACGAGAATAACCCGTCCTTAAAAAGCTTGTATCGTTTGCGAACGGGACTGTGGCAGCTGCACCCAGTCTCCAGCGAGAACTTCCATTTCGATCGTAATCTGCTGCTACTCAGCAGGCGTACACCAAAGTGGCTGTACCCAGTCAGGGTTGTTTCGCCTCCTCAGTTTTTCCAGATGGTAGTCTGAACTTAAACTATGGGTATTTTAACCAGATTTGAACTGGGTGGGGTGTTGGTCAATTTTCTCTGTTCAAAATACCATTTTTGTATTCAGCTTGGACATTGGTATTCTGAATCCTTGCGGGCAAAGGAATGACTCGATGGAATTTACCATAGGGGAATTCGGTGCGCTTCATCCCTTTTTCTTCCGTCTTGGTTTCTTCTGAAGTTGAGTAAATCCTTCCCTCATTTTTGTTTAATTACTACTAACGTAATATCATCAAAAACTTTTTGAGTGCCGATAAATTGCTGCACATCTTCAATCACTGCTTGTCGGATATCGCGAGCGGATTTTTCCCAGTTGCGGCTGACTGTTTCAGCGAGGCGGTCGAGTCCGTATTGCTCGTGATTGATGTTTTCCGCTTCGGTGATGCCATCGGTGTACAATACAACTCCATCCCCTCGATTTAGGTGTACTTGTTCAGAAGCGATGAAGTCAACAATTTGTTCTTCCAAGCCAATGGGAAAGCCGAGTTCCACCGTATCGATCCGCTCAACTTCACCGCCAGCACGCACCACCAGCATTTCCTCATGTTGACCGCTCAAGCTGAGAACGCCGTCGGCGTAGTCTAGCAGGGCTAAGGTCATATTTTTATAAGAGTCCATGCGTTGGAGGTTGCCATAGAGCGTTCGGTTGAGGATATCCAAGAATTGCACCGGATCGGTTTGGTTGCTTTCTAGTAGGGTTCTGACTGCTGTTTGTGCCATCAGCATTAACATCCCGCTTTCTAACCCATGTCCGGTGACATCACCGATGCCAATTTTGATGCGACCGTTTTGGCGCAGTACGTCGTAGTAGTCGCCGCCAACTTCATCGGCAGGCTCCATAAATCCCGCAATTTCTAATTCTTGAATTGATTCGAGTTCCGACTCTTTGGGTAGAATCATCTGTTGCAGTTGCTGGGTCACCTCTAACTCCGCACTCATCCGCAAATTTTCTTGTTTGAGGCGTTCGTTCAGAGCCGTGATTTCCTCATTCGCTCGAGCGAGTTGGGTGGTGCGTTCGGCTACCTTGTCTTCTAAAGTTTGATAGAGTCGGGCATTTTCAATAGAAATCGCAGCTTGAGCGGATAATATCTTTAAGACTTCCAAGCGATCGGGAGTAAAAGCTCCTGTAATCAGGTTATTCTCCAGATAAACGATGCTGACGAGTTGGCCGCGATCGCTGAGCGGAAAGCAGAGAATTGACTTGGGCTGATTTTGGATAATATAAGGGTCGTTGGTAAAATTTCCCTCGCGGGTGGCATCATTTAAAACTACACTCTCTTTAGTACGGGCAACATAATTGATCAGCGTTGATGAAACCGAGCGGCTCTTAGCGATCGCAACTGACTGTAATACGGTAACCTCTTCTGTATCAACAGCTCCTTCGGCTTCGATTATCCATTGCCCCTGGGATGGCAAAATCAGATAGCCGACTTGTGCTCCAGCATTCTCAATGAGAATTTTCATTAAGTTTCTCAGTAACTGCTCTAGCACAATTTGACTACCAATGGTTTGGGAAGCTTTGATGACTGTGGCAAAATCTAACGCCGCCACCGAACTGGTGCTAGTTGTCGTACTAATGGTAGTCGTGTGCGTAGTTGTGAGGCGAGTTGTTGTGGCAGATTTCGTTAATAACTGCGGGTATCTGGCTTCTAAATCTTTAACCTTGGCCGTTGCTCCCCAGCGAGTATAGGCATAGTAGGCATCATTCAGGTAAGATTTGGCAAACCGTTCTTTGTCCTTAGCTAACCAGAACTTGGCAGCTAGTTCGCAGGCTAAGGCTTCTTCATTGATATAGTGATACTTGTGGGCAGCAGCAATGGCGCGATCATAGAAGTCCATTGCTGAGGTATCTTCGCCTAGCACTCGATATCGTTCTGCTTCAACTAGATAAAATTTATGCCTGTAATTCATGGGCGCATGATGTGCCCATAGTGCCATTTTTTCCTGATTGGTCTTTACCTTGCTAAGTATTTCAGCTTGTTCTGAGCTAGTTGCCTGACTGTAGGCCATCAGCCTGGTCAGAGAATCGTAAAAATGGAAGGCAGCTACTAAGGCTAACCCCGTTCCGCCATCTAAGTACTTTTCTGCCCGGTCAGCACTCTTAAGTGCTTCTAATAGATCCTGAAATAAATAACTGAGTATGAGTTTGTCTAAATAAAAATACAATAAGCCATAGGCATCCCCGGCTTGGTGATAAAGGGGTAGCTTCTCGGATTCATTATGGATTTTTCCGGTTAAGATTCCTGGTTGAGCAGTTTCTTCGATTAAATTTAAAACAGCTTGGCGATCGCGTTGGAGGTAATTAACAGCTGTAAATTGCTTCAGTTCAGCTAAAGCATGAGCGTAGGTAGCTAGCTTTTGTTCGAGTTCTGCCAGTGGTTGCCCGGTTAATAAGGCGTAGTAAGAATGCTTGAGGATGCTATATCCGGCATAATCAAAAGTCCCATAATCTCGGCCAATTTGATAGTTATTTTGTAAAGGTTTTAAGGTTTTGTTGAGATGAACCTTCCACCCTTGAATCATGCCATACACCATATCGCAAGTCCGAGCTTTAATTTGCCCATCATCGAATCTTTCTAAAAGGCTTAAAGCGACTTGACCGAATTGATAACCCGCTTCAATTGAGGCGGGCGTGCCGCAGAGTATGGCACCGTAATAGGCATAGGTTAAGGGCGATACGTCAGCGTTCCCGTACTCAACTGATAAGTTAACCTGGGTGGCAACAATCAGGGGTAATAGTTCAGGAGTTCCGGTGTAAGCAGCAGCATTTGCGCTCCCTAAGAGTCGCATCACTGCGAGGATAGCAGGGTCTCTCATCAGAGGCAAGTCGATTAAGTCTAAAATTTTCTTGCCTGTTAGCTTTGATTGGATTTCTGAAAGAGCTTGTTGGATATCTGACTGGCTAGGATTTTCTGAAATAGTGATCCCTAATAGGGAGATAGCTTGCAGTACCATCTTTACGGCTGCTTGCAATTGGGTATGGGCAATACAAGCTTGAATTTTGACTTCATACACTTTCACTTTGTCCAGTTGGGTTTTGGCTTGTTGCAGTACAACTGCCACCAATTGCTCCATCTGTTCGACGTTACCATTGAGGTAGGCCGCCTCGGCAGCTGATTCATACAAGGCGCGAGTTAATTCGTAGTGAGACTGCCAAGCATCTGCTGGCAATAAATCTATCCCTGTCTTCAAATACTGAACCGCCGCCCCATATGCTGTGGCTAAGGTAGCTTTACGGCCTGCTAATAGATTCAGTTCGGCGAGTTTCTCTGGCTCCTCTGGATGAGTGACTAGGGTTAAACTGAGATTCAGATGATCGGCGATGGCAAATATTTTCTCGGATAAAGCTTCTGGTGTTGTATTTTCTAGAAGCAGACGGCCAATTTGTAAGTGAATGGCTGGTTTCTCTGATTCAGCAATTAAGGCATAAGCCGCTTGTTGGATGCGGTCATGGCCAAATTTATACTCTTGAATTAAGAGGTTTTCATCTAATTCTGATAGCGCCAGAATTAATTCAGCCTGAATGGCTACTTTAAGGTCTGAGAAAATAGCGATCGCGGCTTCTTCATACATCAAGGACAGGGTTTTTAGGTCAAACTCTGCTCCCAAACAAGCAGCAAAGCGCAAGACGGACTGCGTGGCTGGCGGCAGTTTCTTGAGTTTCCCAATCATCAAGTCCACGACATTATCAGTAATCCCGATCGCTTCAATTTGATCGATTTCCCATTGCCAAGAGAGTCGGTCAACATTAAAGCTGAGCAGATTTTCTTGATACAGCGTTTTTAAAAATTCATTAACAAAGAAAGGATTGCCACCCGTTTTACGCACTACTAATTCGGCTAAGGGTTTGACCGATTCAGTATTGGCGTACAAGGTATCGGCAATGAGTTGGTTGACATGATGAAGTGCCAGGGGGCTTAAGGTTATCTGGTTAATGGTTGCTCCGGTTTGACGCAATCCCTCTAGGGTGACAATTAAGGGATGACTGGGACTGACTTCGTTATCGCGATACGCACTAATTAAAAATAAATACTCGGTATCGGTATCGGTCATCATCAGTTCAATCAACTTGAGGGTAGCCGAGTCTGCCCACTGGAGATCGTCGAGAAAGATGACTAAAGGATGCTCTTGGGCACAAAATACCCGGATAAAGTTACTGAAAACGAGATTAAAGCGATTTTGAGACTCGGTTGACCCCAACTGCGGTACGGCGGGCTGTTTGCCAACAATTAGTTCTACTTCAGGAATCACATCAATAATGACTTGGCTGTTAGCGCCTAAAGCGGCTAAGAGTTTGTTTCGCCATAAAGTTAGCCGATCTTCGGTTTCAGTTAACAGTTGTCGCACTAATCCAGCAAAGGCAGCAACAACTGCTGAGTAGGGAATATTGCGCTGTAATTGTTCAAATTTACCCCCAATAAAATACCCGCGATCGCGGGTAATGGGTTTGTAAATTTCTTGCACCAAGGCTGATTTGCCAATGCCGGAGTAACCAGCCACTAGCATCATTTCAATTTTGTTATTGGTTGTTGGTTGTTGGTTGTTGGTTGTTGGTGAGTTTGAGGTGCTGATTCTTTCAAAAGCTGCTAGTAAGGTTTGGATTTCCCGTTCTCGGCCATAGAGTTTTTGAGGAATTTGGAACTTATCGGAAATATCTTGAGTGCCGAGGGAGAAGAGTGCAATTTTACCAGTAGTCTCTAATTGCTTCAGGCATTGTTCTAGATCCGCTTTCAGACCAAAGGCACTTTGATAGCGTTCCTCTGCGGTTTTTGCCATCAATTTCATGACTATATCTGAAATCGCTTGGGGGATTTCTTTAATTCCATTGCCTTGCACAGGTTTGACTTGGCAGGGAGGAACTGGCAGTTTGGCAATATGACAATGTACTACTTCTAGAGCATCTTCAGTCTCAAAGGGTAACCGTCCCGTCAGGAGTTCGTACAAGGTGGCACCTAGGGAGTAAAAGTCGGTGCGGTAATCTAAAGCACGGTTCATCCGTCCTGTTTGCTCTGGGGAGATATAAGCGAGTGTGCCTTCTAAAACATTAGGGCTTTTCAGGGTTGGATTTTCCCGAGTTAAGACAGTAGAGATCCCAAAGTCAATGATTTTAACTTGTCCTGTTTCTGGGTGTAATACGATATTGGCAGGGTTGATGTCTTTGTGGATGACGTTTGCCGCATGAATCTTGCCCAAAATTTCTGCCGTTTGTATGGCGATGTGCAAGAATTTTGCTAAAGATGTAACACCTTGTTTTCCCCCAGGGGTATTGATTGCCATCTTCAAGGCGTTACCACCAAAATCTTCCAAGATAATAACTATGGTTCTCTGATATTCCTCCAAGCCATAAGCTTTTACAACCCCTTCTAGATTCAGATGGCGCGTGATTTCATATTCCTGTCTATAGCGGGTGAGTTCAGCCAGAGTTGGATAATCTTGCTTGAGCATTTTGAGGATAACAGATTTATTATCTTGCTGGCGGATGCCGCGATAAACTTTGGAGTTGGCACTTTCATAAATTTGAGTAAAAATTTGATAGCCTTCAATCTTTAGCATTCTTGAAACTAGTTGGATTATTGCTTAATATTTGGTTGTTAACATGATTAGTTTTGAGCAATCAACCTAGGTATAGACCACACAATATTTTACTATTGAGTCTCCTGGCTATCTGGGGTAAAATCTATCTTCGGTTAAACGGTAATGGGTGATAGGTGACGGGTAATCGTGTTTAAATTACTGACCAATTACCAGTTCCCATTACCAGCTATTAGATTTACTTATCACCACAGATCCGGGAGAGACCTCATGTCTCCCTCTTCCCTCTCCCTATTTTCGCGCCAGGTTTGGTAATTTCCAACATAACCTGGTACTTTATTATTTTCCCGTGAGTAAATCAGCACACCTCACGTTAAAACCGTCGCATCGGTCAGAGCAATTATGAGCAGGCAATCGGGTTATTATCGGTTTCCCACCATTGCAGGAAACCGGGTGGTCTTTGTTTGTGAAGACGATCTCTGGAGCGTTCCCGCTTTAGGGGGAGTGGCAGTTCGGTTAACCGCTAACTTGGGGGAAGCCTCCCATCCTTTTCTGTCTCCCGATGGCAACCTGCTGGCCTTTATGGGTCGGGAGGAGGGCAATAGGGAAGTTTATTGTATGCCTGCTGAGGGTGGAGTTGCCAAACGGTTAACCTTTCTCGGTGCTAACTCGGCAGTCGTTGGCTGGAGTCGAAATGGTGCGTCAATTGTATTCGCCAGTAATGCCGGACAACCCTTCCGGCGCATCTTCAACCTCTATGCCGTAAGTCCAGCAGGAGGACTGCCGGAACGCTTACCACTAGGGATGGCCCATGCGATCTCCTACAGTCCTAATGGTGGTACTGTCATTGGTCGCAACACCAGCGATCCAGCGCGTTGGAAACGCTATCGAGGTGGTACGGCGGGGGTAATTTGGATCGACCCCGAAGGCACTGGCGAGTTTCTTAAACTGATTGACCTGAAGGGGAACCTTGCCTGTCCCATGTGGGTGGGAGAAAGGATCTGCTTTATCAGCGACCACGAAGGTATCGGCAATCTCTATAGCTGCACCCCCTACGGCAAAGACCTGAAACGCCTGACCAACAGTACTGAATACTACGTCCGTAATGCTACCACCGACGGTCGCCGCATTGTCTATCACGCTGGCGGCGAACTTTTTTGCTGGGATGGAGAAACTGAAGCACATCACCAAATTAAGGTGGAATTTCATAGTCCCCAGGTGCAACGGCAAAGGAAATTTGTCGATGCTGGTGAGTTTCTCGAGGACTACACCTTACATCCTGAAGGCCATTCTACCCTGATTACCAGCCGTGGCAAAAGCTTTTATTTCGGTAACTGGGAAGGCGCAGTTACTCAACTGAGTCCGTCAGACAACGTGCGCTATCGCTTAACGCGCTGGCTCAACGACAAACAGCGCTTCGTCACAATTTGCGATCGCACTGGCACAGAAGTACTGGAAATCCACAGTCCTCATATTCACTTTGAACCCGAACTGTTACCGCATCTAGATCTCGGCAGAGCCATAGAAATGGAGGTTTCGCCGACAGCGGATCGAGTCGTCTTGTCTAATCATCGGCAGGAACTCATCCTCGTCGATTTAAATACCAAGCAGAGTAGACTGCTGGATAAGAGCAACTATTTTCAAATTCAGGGATTTTCCTGGTCTGGTGATGGGCGATGGGTGGTCTATAGCTGTGCTGAAACCCAACTGACATTTTCTATTAAAGTTTGCCATATCGAAGATGGCCGCATTTACCGTTTAACGCCGCCAAGATTCAGAGATATCCGCCCCTCCTTCGATCCAGAAGGGAAATTTATCTACTTTATCTCCTTGCGAGAATTCAATCCTATCTATGACAGCATTTACTTAGACCTGAATTTCCCCCAGGGGATGCGTCCGTTTTTGATTTCCCTGCGAAAGGACACCCCTTCACCCTTCGTCCCCGTCCCTAAACCTTTAGTCGCTAAAGACAAGGATAAAGAAAGCGAAGACTCTGAGGATAAATCTAACCCCCAAAGCTTTTCCTCAGTTGAGATTGACTTTGACGGCATCGAACATCGCATCATCGGTTTTCCAGTACCAGAAGGTTTGTACGGACAGGTATGGGGACTTAAAGGTAAAGTGCTGTTTAGCTCATTTCCGGTGGAAGGCAGCTTAGATAAGGATTGGGCGGCTACAGAACCACAAGCTAAGGGGAGAATTGAAGTTTACGACTTTGAAGAACAAAAACAGGATATCGTTGCCATCGAGGTTACGGATTTTAAGGTCTCCAGAGAACGCGAAACCCTAATTTACCGCTCTAAAAATCGCCTACGGGTTTGTAAAATTGCCACCCTGGAGGACAACAAACCTGCTGAGGATGAACCGGGACGTAAAAGTGGCTGGATTGATTTAAATCGCGTCCGAATTTCGGTTATTCCTCCTCAGGAATGGCAACAGATGCTGCGAGAAACTTGGCGGTTGCAGCAGGAACATTTCTGGACAGCGGATATGTCGGGGATAGACTGGGATAGGGTTTACCAACGATACCTACCCTTAGTAGACCGGGTGACCACTCGCTCGGAATTTTCCGATTTAACCTGGGAGATGCAGGGAGAACTGGGAACCTCTCATGCTTATGAATTCGGCGGAGATTACCGCCAAGAACCGGACTACCAACTAGGCTTTCTAGGCGCAGATTTTGTCTACGAGCCAGAGTCAGATGCTTATCGAGTAGCACACATTGTTAGGGGAGATTCTTGGAATGAAAACGCAGACTCCCCCCTCAATCGATTGGGAGTTAACATCAAAGTAGGCGACCAATTAATAGCAGTTGGCGGACAACGAGTCAGCCGCCATCGTTCCCCCCAAGAATTGCTGGTTCATCAGGCGGAATGCGAAGTTACCTTAACCTTTGCTCGTGCAGATAATCCAGCTGAGAAACGAACCGTCACGGTGAAAACCCTTAACCAAGAAACCCCAGCACGTTATCGGGAATGGGTAGAAAACAACCACCAAAAAGTTGCCCAAGCGACTAACAACCGGGTAGGCTATGTCCATATTCCGGATATGGGGCCGGAGGGGTATGCCGAGTTTCACCGCTACTACTTTGCCGAGGTGCATAAAGAAGGGTTAATCGTAGACGTGCGCTACAACAGCGGCGGTCATGTTTCCCAGTTAATTTTGGAGAAGCTGGCCAGAAAACGCCTCGGTTATGATGTTTCCCGGTGGGGGAAACCAGAACCCTATCCTACGGATTCTATCATGGGCCCTGCGGTTGCTATTACCAACGAACATGCTGGGTCAGATGGCGATATTTTTAGCCACTGCTTTAAATTGATGAACATAGGTACTCTCATTGGCAAACGCACCTGGGGGGGAGTGATCGGTATTTGGCCCCGTCATCTGCTCATTGATGGTAGTATCATTACCCAACCAGAGTATTCCTTCTGGTTTACCGATGTAGGTTGGCAGGTAGAAAACTACGGCACTGATCCGGATATCGAAGTGGAGATTCTCCCCCAAGAATGGGCGATCGGCAAAGATCCGCAATTGGAACGAGCGATCGCACTTATCCTCGAACAACTGGAGCAATATCCAGTTAAACTACCTGACTTCGGCGAACGCCCACGCCTGACGCTGCCGGGATAGGGATGAGGGATG
>DNXU01000538.1:0-8030 GCA_003505715.1 Cyanobacteria bacterium UBA8803
CCTATGATTAAGAACGACAGTTGGATTGCTCAAATGGCTGAAAAAGGTATGATTTCACCCTTTGAGCCTAAGTTGGTTCGTCGTGTTGAGCAGGTGCCTGTTCTCTCCTTTGGTCTGAGCAGCTTTGGTTACGATATCCGGCTCTCGCCAGTGGAGTTCCGCATTTTTCGGCATATTCCGGGCACGGTGGTCGATCCTAAAAATTTCAATTCTGAAAACCTAGAGCCAACTAAACTCCATCAGGATCGCCACGGACAATATTTCATCCTACCAGGGCATAGCTATGGTCTGGGTGTAGCACTAGAACGCCTTGAAGTTCCAGAAAATGTGACTGTGCTGTGTATTGGTAAAAGCACTTATGCCAGAGCAGGGATAATTGCGAATTTGACTCCTGCGGAAGCTGGTTGGCGGGGTCATTTGACCTTAGAGGTTAGCAATAGTTCTCCAGCGGATTGTAGAATCTATGCTAGTGAGGGTATAGTGCAATTGCTGTTTTTTGAGTCAGAACTTTGTGCTGTGACTTACGAACAGCGGCAGGGGAAATATCAAGACCAACCTGAGACGGTTGTATTTCCGAGAGTTTGATGGTTAGATGAGAGGAATTTTTTTTAACGCAGAGGTACGCAGAGGTGGCAAGAGAGGTAAATATATATAGTTAGGGGGCTAATTTGGCTTTTCCGAGTCGGTTAGTTTCATACCAATCCGCTATTTCTGGTGCCCAATTCTGGAAATGAGGCCACATCATTTCGCAGAGTTTTTGAATTTCGAGTTGAGCATTTTTTTTGTTTCTCAGGTCGCAAAAATGTAGGAAAGACCTTAAAGTGAAGCTAACGATAAAGTGCTGGCGGTAATCAAAAGGGAGCTTACCTCTGGCGTGTTCCTCAGACATGCCAGCTTCGATATCGGCTTTATATCGCTTAGCGGCTTCTAGGCACCACTTCAAATCTTCTTCTCGTGTCCCTTGAGAATAATAGTATCGCTTACCTTGGCGGTCAGCGTAATCGCCTACAGGACGTAAGTAGAAAACATCTTCTATATCTTTCTTGCCTTCTAGTATTTCTATAAATTGATTACCTGTATAGCGAAATGACTGCACGTCAAAGGATACACCAATCCGGTGAGTGCGAGCTTGTTGCATGACACTGTGGGGGAAGTAGCCACAGTTAAATACAATTTGTACGTGTTCTAAGGGGCCATAATGTCCCCGATCGCCTGCTAGAAGGCGCTTAACAATAATCTCACCGCATTGTGACTCTGAAGGCCAAGAGTCCCGCTCATCAAATACGAATGCCTCAGTATAGTCTTGGTGAAGGGCAGCATAAATCACCTGTTGAGGATTTGGTGTTTTGGCAATTACTTCTACTCGAAATCGCTTCATTTGATATCACTAAAATTTTTTAACTGGAGGGTAGTGGCTACTATCTGAGCAACCTTTCATATCCTTTCCGCTCTCTAAAAAAACTCTGCGTTAAAAAAACATATTATATCAATGCCCACCGATTGGATATAATCAAGATGACCAGTCACGTCGCAAGTTAAAAAAGCCTTCTAGGAAATTTTGTAAAGTCTTGTTGCGGCTGAGGCGCTGCCGCTGCCACTCTAGGGCTGTTTTTTGCAGAACCTCTGACCAAGTGGGGGAAACTTGGGGGAGGTCAGCGATCGCGCTAATCTTAATCTTATACCGCATGGCCAAGGCGATCGCCCCAATCAATTCACTAGCTTGTTGTCCCACAACCGATGCTCCTAAAATTTCCCCATTGCGGCGCACCACCAGTTTGCAAAACCCGGTAGTTGCTTCCCACAGCTGGGCTTGCTCCAAAGTTTTAAAATATTGCCGCAAAACCCAGACATCTTTGCCATGATACCGTCTGGCTTGCCCTTCTCCTATACCCACCCGTGCTAACTGAGGGTCGGTAAAAATTGTTCGGGGAATACCCCGATAATCCACCTTGAACAGGGGTGCAAATAAAGCATTCTTTAAGGCAATACCGACTTCATACTGAGCTACATGGGCTAAGTGATAACCACCTGCCACATCGCCACAAGCGTAGATCCGAGGATTAGTGGTTTGCAGTTTATCATTGAGTTCCAGACCTCCTGGGGAGAACTTGACTCCCACTCCTTCCAGATTTAAGGATTCAATATGGGGTTGCTGAGAGACAGCCAGTACTATCTCATCCGCTTCAATGGCTCGATTTCCTGCCTGCACCCACTTTTTATCCTCAATTGCCCTCACCTGAGTCACCGGACTTTGGGTGAGAACTCTAATCCCTTCTGCTTCCAATTGAGCTTGAATTAAGCGAGACGCCTCTGGATCTTCTTGGGGCAGAATATGAGATTCGCTCACAACCAGGGTAACCTGATAGTTCAGTCGGGCTAAAGTCTGAGCTAATTCAGTACCTTGGGCACCCCCACCAATTACCACCCAGTTCACAGGAAATTGAGAGGATGCAGAGGTCGATTTTTCCCTCTCACTCCATCTCTCTTCCTGCCAAATCTGAGCGGGAGTGAGATAGCCAACGCTGTCTAACCCATCGATATCGGGAATGTGGGGACGGGAGCCTGTGCCAATTAGATAGGATCGCGATCGCAGGCGTCGGTTATTCACGACAAAGCCGAGGTGAGGGAGTCGGCAAAATTCACCATCCCCAATAATGACATCCACACCTACAGAGGCTAATACGGTGGGAGCAAGTAGTTCTGAGCAAGTGGAAACCACAGCTTGTGCCCACTGCATGGCCTCATCCAATTGCAGTGATGGGACTGGTTGTGATTTAGTAGAGTCATGAGCTGGAAAGGAAATTCCCAATGGCGAGGCATGACGTACTTGTTGGAGGACGCTGCTTACATGAGCCATTGCCCGGTTGTAGAGCGCACCCTGACCTAGCCAGTTTATCTGGTCACGTTGCGGTTCTATCAGAGCAACGCGAGCTTGCAAATGAGCAGCGGCAAGGGCGGCATAAGTACCAGCTTTGCTGCCGCCAATGACAATTAGATCGTATTCAACGGTCATGAGAGTTGAGATTACTGGATGTTTGAGTCATTGAGCTGTAGCATAAAACTGTCAGAACTGCAATTATAAGGAGGGCATAGGGGGATGCAGTCTGAAACTAGGGCAGCCTAGTGCAAGAAGGTAGGCGGCAGGCGGGAAGAAAGCTTGTACGGTAAACTTTTTCAATTTTTTTAAATGGTGGGTTCTTTCCGCCGCGCTGTACTAGGTGAGACTGGCAGAGTAACCATTTGGCAGGTTTTTTCAGAAAAAAGCGATCGCTTTTTCCCTTGAATAAAGTTAGAGTTTACTATCAACAATAAAAGGGCAGATATATGAAACCACTTTCTATCATAATTATATCTGGAGCTATAGGAATTAGTATTGTTGGAATTCCCAACAGGACAAATCAAGCAATTGCTGCTTGCCCACCAATAACAGTTCCTCCAGTCGTTCAACCGAATCCCATAAATAATACTCCCATTACAGCTCCCCCCGTCATTCAACCGAATTCGATAACTAATACTCCCATCACAGTTCCTCCGGTCGTTCAACCGAATTCGATAACTAATACTCCCATCACAGTTCCCCAAAGCATTAGACCTAATCCTATAACCACTACCCCTATAACAGTTCCGCAAGTCGTTCAACCCCCTGCAATCAACAATCCTTTCGTTTGTAATTAGGGCAAAAGGATTTACCCAAATCTGCTGAGTTGCACCCTTAATACAGAATCAAGGTATGTATTCCTGAAGGGGTGGTAACCACCTGGAAAGCCATTAAAGAATACTCTGCAAAGCGTCTAATAAACGTTGGTTCTCAGCTTCTGTGCGTACCGCTACTCGGAAATAGCGATCGCCTAATTCGGGAAAGCTCAAGCAGTCCCGGATTAAAATTTGGCTGTGCTTGAGCAGGGTTTCCTGAAGTTGGGAACTGGATTGTTGGGATTGCACGAGCAGGAAGTTAGCAGCACTGGGGTAGGGGTGCAATCCCGGTAATTGCTTGAGACCTTGAAAAAGTTGCGATCGCGCTGGTGGTAGCCAGTTCCAGGTTTGTTGCTGAAATGCTGTATCTTGCACTACAGCTATGGCTGCCGCCGCAGCCAGGGCGTTTACTGGCCAGGGGTCGCGCCACTGCTGCCAGCGTTGGAGTCGGTCGGGGTGAGCGACACAGTAACCTAGCCGCAGTCCGGGGAGGCTGTAAAACTTGGTGAGCGATCGCAAAATCACCAAGTTGGGATAGTCTTGCACCACTGGTATTAGACTTTGCTGCTGGTCGGGGGGTAGAAAATCCATAAAGGCTTCATCCACCACTACCAGAGCAAATTGGTCTAGGAGAGGCAGGAGGGTCTTGTGGCTCAATAACAAGCCAGTGGGATTGTGCGGGTTATTGAGCAGCAGACCAGTCTTTCCAATAGGGAGGAGGGAGGAGGGAGGAGGGATGAAGGGAGGAATTATTTTCATCCCTTCGGGGTGAGGGTAGTTGATGATGTCTTGATTGAGCAGGGGGTATGCCCTGACCTTGGCATCAAATGCTTTGAGCGCCCGTTGGTAGTCGCTAAAGGCTGGAGTGAGGAGGATTGTTTCCTCCAGTTCTGATAGTTCCCTTGCAGCCCAAGTTAATAGCTCTGCTGAGCCGTTACCGGGCCTAATCCAGTCGGGGGTCAGAGTCGGGTGTAGCTGACTCAGAGCTGCCCGCAACTGGTTGTAATTGGGGTCAGGATAGGAGATCAGGTCTTTGAGTCCCCACTCAATTGCCTTGATCGCACTGCTGGGCGGCCCTAGGGGGTTGATGCTGGCCGAAAAATCAAGAATGCAGGAAGGGGGACAGCCTGCCAGTGCTGCTGCCCAGGCTAAGTTTCCCCCATGAGTTGGTCGATTCAAGGATTAAATCTGCCGTTATTTTGGCGCAACTTTCTCTTTGAACAGCTTACCAGCGGAAAAGGCTGGAACCTTCGTCGCTGGGATTTCCATCTTGTCGCCAGTTTTGGGATTGCGTCCCTCACGGGCTTTGCGCTCCCGTGATTCAAACGAGCCGAAACCCACCAAGGTCACTTTGTCACCGTCGGAAACGGCTTCCATAATCGCTTCCAACGCTGCCGTTAACACCGCATCTGCCTGTTTCTTGGTCACCGTAGCTTTTTCTGCCACTTTATCAACTAATTCGCCCTTGTTCATGAGGAATCTCCTTTTTGTCTGAATCGCAGACCAACTCTCGCTGTCAAATCTGAGTTCGAGAGATGGATGATTTTAATCCTAAGTGCGGGAACTTTCAACTAAAAATCGCTGAAACATCCGCAGGATCGAAGTTTCACTGCCATATTCTAAAGTCTGTCAGCCAGATATGGATCGTTGAAAGCTTTAAATTATGTAGATTTCGGCATTTTTGAGTAAAAATACTTAATAATTTTTGGCCAACGGCACCTAAAAGAGTAGCCTAGTGATACCAATTGGTTTGAGGGGGAATTTTGAGGGGGAATAGGGAATAGGAGGACAGACCCGATGAGCCTTCATATCCAAATCTGGGTTTAATACCAAATCCGAATTTAATACCGCCTTTTTCAGCAACCAGCACAATCTTGTAGAGACATTCCGGCGGAAAGTCTCTACGACTAGACAGGTGGTTATGAGAGCGGATGTAGTATCACTCTCAGAACAAGAGGAAAATCAAAATGATTCTGCCCCTCATCCCTCATCCTTCATCCCTCATCCTTTTAACGACCTTGAGGGGAAAAACCTCGTCGTTCTAAAAATTGCTGCGTCTCTCGCCCTGGGGTGTAGTTGTAACCAAAGGAAGAGCGTTCCGAGTCATCAATAATTTGAGGTGTCAGCAGCACAATTACTTCTTGCCGCTGATTCTGCCGCTCTGTGCTTCTAAACAAGGCACCTAGCAGCGGAATATCCCCTAAAATTGGGACTTTTCTGACCGTAGTTCGGTCAGATTCCTGAATGATGCCGGACAGAATTAAAGTTTGGCTATCTCGCAGGCGAATTCGTCCAGATTCTAGCTGTCTGACATTCAGTAAAGCGATGCGGTTTTCATCTTCGCCAACCACTAGATCTTGAAAACCACCAATAGATGTCACCCTGGGATTGACAGCTAAAGAAATAAAACCATTGTCGTCAACTCGATCGACGATGATTTCAAGGATTAAACCTGCTTCCCGAATCTCTGCTGTGACTGTTCTGGTGGTTACATTGTCGGAAGATTCAGTCTCGCTCCTAATGTTGCCGACTACTTCTTGAGTTAGGTTGACTCGAGCTGTTTGGCCTTCTTGAACTACCAGTGTTGGGTCAGTGAGAATCTTGGCATTGCCACTAGTAATTTGTGCCTGTAGGGCAGCTAAAAATCTTTTTGGATATTGGAATAGACTGGGAAGTGCAGCCGTAAGTGTTCCAGGTGTACCCTGCTGAAGGGTAGTGTTTGAAGTAGCAGGAGTTCCAGCTGTACCAGGACTGACTAAATTACCATTGGCATCGAAAACAGGTGGAGTGGCAGGAGTACCTGGAGTGACTGTTGTGGTGATGACATTAGGTGTACCCAGCGTAAAGTCGGTAATACCTGCTACAAAGGGATCGGCTGAAATTCCCGCTACACGTTGGAAGAATGAGAAATCATTTCCTTCTTGTCTATCAAATAGGAATTGGCCAGTTGTAGGATCGTTAAAAATTCTTACGGTATCTACCCCAGTTCCTGGAATACTGGTTCCCGCTCCACCACTAACATCAAGAAAAGTATCGGCGTCGGCAAAAGGATTGGAAATAACTGTTGGGCTTGCCAAACTAGAGGTAGCCTCCAAACTGGTGGGTGGTCTGAAGCCGCCGTAATTGAAGACAGCTGCTCCACCATCATTAACAAAAAAGCTGTCACCAATGCCAAAGGAGAAACTGGTGTTAAAGGCATCCGTTCCCAAAAGGTTGACATCAACAATTTTCACATTGATGGCGACCTGACGACGGCGCAGATCCAGCTGAGTTAATAAGGCAGTGGCAATTTCAACTTGGCGCGGTTCGCCGACCAAGGTAATGGCATTCAGCCGATCGTCGGTTACCACTGACAGTCCCCTGAGTAGCAAGGTTGCATCTGTCTCCGTTGCTCTGAGTGCTAAGATGCTGGGGGTTCTGGTTTCAATGGTACGAGCTGCTGCTCCTTCGCCGACGGTCTGAATTTGTACTTGCTCAATGGGAATTTGAGTTTCTGCGCCTTGAGCTGTTAAGTAATTGGCTGCACTCGTGACGGGAACTTGGTTGAGGCGGAGGGTGCGGGTGATGATATTGCGGGCACCGACAGGGAGTTGATTGCCAACAAAGATGGTACGCCCGATGCGGTTGGCTTGAAGGCCGGACAGCTGGAGGACGTAGTTAAATACGTCTTGCACTGGTTCGTTTTCAATATCCAGGCTAATGGTTGGTCCTCCTGCACCTCCTGGAGCCCCAGGTTGACCGGGAGGTTGACCCGGTTGACCGCTAGCTCCTGCGTCTCCGGTAAAGGCGAGGTTGAGTCCGGCGGAGCGAGCCAGGAGAGCTAAGACTTCTCTTACTGGTGCTTCTCTTAAGGAGAGGCGGGGGACAACGGCAGCCGTGCCTAGGTCGATTTGGGTGACAGCCGCATTGATATTGGAAATGGCGATATCACCGACGGGTGGAGCCACGGCTCTGGGTAAGAAGGGGGGAGCAGGTGCTACGGGCTGTACTGTACCTGCTGGCGCAGCTGGTACGCCGTCGATGGTAATTTTGGGGTCTGGCACCAGAACTTCGGGCGGTGGCACGGGGGTTACTGGTGCTGGGGTTTGTTGGGGTTGGACAGGTTGAGGTGTTGGTGTCTGAGCCTCTAAGGTTGGCAGGCTGGGACTTTCGGTTAGGGGTCTGGGGACTGATGGGGGTGGCACAGCTAAGGGGGTCTGGGCTACCTGTTGAGGCGGTAGGGTGGGGAGAGTTGAGTTAGTCTGGGAGACTGATGCAGCGGGGTATGGTTGGGGGATGGAGGCTGTGGCTTGAGCGGTAGCCTCTGTACTAATACCGAGAGTAATACCCTGGGACTC
>DNXU01000538.1:8037-10880 GCA_003505715.1 Cyanobacteria bacterium UBA8803
GTGACCAGTGGCTGGGGTATCGGCACCGCTGACTGTAACCCTAATACTGTTGGGTTCAAGTTGGTTGACGACGACTGCTGCGATACCGGGCATGGGGTTTTCTTGACGGAAGCTGTTCCCTTCCTCTAAGCTCAACCGCGCATTCACAATATCAGCGACCCAATCATTGCCCCGGTTTACCGAAAAAACCTGGGGATGCTTGTCACCCGCTTGAGTTTCCAAGATGAGTTCCAGGGTAGTTCCCTTAGGATTGAGCCGTACCCCTGTTACTTGGGCTGCTGCTGCCCAGACGGGTTGTATCCCTAAAAGGGCAACAGAGCTGGCGATCGCAATTCCACTAAATACTTGCACCTGTCTCACAGTTAACTCCTCACCTAATAGAGCAATCGGGCAATTTTTTTACTTCTGGGCTGGCGGTTGGGCAGCAGCCGTTGCGGCCTTGGTTTCTTCCTCAGTTAAGGGTAACAGGGCATCGAGCCTAAATGTGGTTTTGATGGTAGGTTTAGCTCCCGGAATGACTTTTTCTTTTTCAATCACCACAGGCATGACTTTGCCTTGGTTGTTAATGAACAGTGCCTGAGGTGTACTCACGTCAGCTTTAAATTCTTTAACTAGCAATAGGCTCTGCAACCGCTCGAAACTCCTCAGGATGGACTGGATTTGGTCGAAACTGCCTTCCACTTCGACGTTGATGCTTTTGCGCTTCAACTTGCCGTTGACTGCTGGTCCCAAAGAACCATCGGTAACAACATCACTTGTTTTTTGGGCGTCTTGTTTGGGTTGGAAGCTGTTCAAGGTGCCTTTGCGGTCTTTAACAAAGCTATTGAGATCCAGTATTAAGGTATCCAGAGTTTTCTCGCTGGCGAATAAACTCAGTACCTGTTTATTTTGCTGCTTTGCCTGTTGGAGTTCTACCTTTTTCTGCTCAATTTGTTTCTTGATTTGAGCCGAGTCTTTCAGTTGACCCTGCTTGTCTTTGAGCTGTCCTTGTAACTCCTGATATTGCTGAAATACAGGCTGGACTACATTGAGAGCTAGGTATGCTGCGCCCAAAAGACCTAAAACAGCTACTGCTACTCCCGAAATTTTTGGAGTGAAGGTAATTCCGAAGGCGCTAGGATAACTAGGCGCTTCCTCCTGGCCTTCACCTGGAATGAAATCTGGATCGGCGTATGTCATGGTGGCATCACTCCTTAGTTTTCTGAGGCTGGGTTGAGGGTTGTGTCTGGGGCTTTGCTTGGGCTGGGTTTCCGGTTTTGGAGTTTTGTTCCTGGGTAATTTGCTCTAGGGTTCTAATCCGAGTTACCAGTCCTACGGCACCCTTGCGATCGATTTCCCGCAACAATTCTGAAGCAGGTACATTATTGAGAGTGGTTTTTATTTTGTAGTCCACTACTTTGGGCAGTTCGTAGGTAATCTTAGCCGCTGACTGTTTTTGAGTATCTTCTTTCGGGACTTCCAGCTTGGTAGGATTGGCGACTAACTGAGCGCTGACTAACTCGGTTCCTTCGTTTTGCACGAAAGGAGACTGTTGTAGCGTTAATAGAAAGTAATTGACATCATCAAAGGAGCGAGCTGTACCAGCAATTTCTAGATTGATGGTTGGCAGTGAGGCGTTCGGGTCTGCGGGAGCAGCTGTGGCAGCTGGTGAGGCTGCTGGACTGGGGGCAGCACTGGGAGCTGGGGTGGGCAGTGTTTCTGTTTGCTGAATGGTTTTAATTTGGACGCCTGCGGGAGTGCGCTCGCGCACATCTTGTAAGATGGCTGACCAAGGCTTGATTTGATTGAATACTGTTGCCAGTGCGGTTGTTTCTGTTCTGACGTTTTTGATTTCTGTATTGAGCTTGCCAATTTCTGCCTCTTGGGCTTTCAAGGCTCCCAGCTGAGCGTCTACGTCAGCAATTTGTTGGGTTAACTGGGCATTTTGCTGTTGCAGGTACAACCAGAAGCCACCGACTGCCCCTGGTAACAAAAGTCCGACCACCACTCCTAAAATTAGCGGTGTCATCCCCTCCATCTGAACTGATTTTTTGGGGGCAGCTTTTCCCTGAGTCTGCTGGTGATAATCAGGCCGATCTTTTAAGAAATTGATATCTAGGCTATACATTGGTTTAAACCTCTCGCAATCCTAATCCCAGTACAGTTCCCAATCCCGGTCGTCGCACCGAGGGGATTTCTTCATCCATCTCCAGAGAAAGCGCCGCCACTGGATCGACCTGAGTCGTGGGCAAGCTTAACCGTTGGGTAAAAAATTCATCAAGTTGTCCGATTCCTCCGCCCGGTCCTGCTAAAAGTAGTTGGGCTACTTCTAAATTTTCGCTTTGGTTCAGATAAAAATCGATGGAGCGGCGCAGTTCGTCGGCAAGTTCTCCTAAGACTCGCAGCAAAGCCGCCATGCCGGGATTAATACCAGTGGCTCCGGTGCGAATTCCGTCTACGGGGGTATTGGGAATAGTCATACCCTGGAGGAGTTCGGTGTTTCTGGAGGTGGGCAAGTTCATGGCACGGGAGAGAGCGCTTTGGAGTTGGTAGGTGCCGATGGGAACGGTGCGAGAGAATTGGGGTACGCCATCCACCACGATCGCAATTTCGGTGCTGTCAAATTCAATATCAACCAGCACTGCTGCTTCTTGGGGGGCAAATTGCCGCAGTTGCTCTCGAATCGTGCGAATCAGGGCAAAGCTATTAATTTCCAGGACATCTACCTTTAAGCCCGCCTGATCGAAGATATCTAGATACATATCAGTTACTTCTCTGCGGGTGGCGACTAGGAGGACTTGTACTTTTTCTATGCCATCTTCATCCACAAAGAAACCTAGCTTCTGGTAATCTAGATCTACTTC
>DNXU01000538.1:10892-20590 GCA_003505715.1 Cyanobacteria bacterium UBA8803
CCGCGGATAGGGTAAGTAAAGTCCCGCTTCATGGTTGAGTACCATGTCCCGGAGTTCTTGATCGTCTAGCTCCGCAGGAATGGGAATGATCCGGATGACGGCTTCCCGCATTGGTACGGCAGTAGCGACCCGATCGGTTTTAATTTTACTCTCTGCCAGGGCAGTCTTAATCAGTTCTGCCAATTCCGGAGCTTTCGCAATTTGCCCCCCTTCAAAGATCCCTTCCGGGACTTCGTGAGAGTATAGAGTCGTAACTTTGAAGCCCTGACCTTGTTTGCGCAGTTGCGCGATATTAATTCGTTCTGGGGCCAATTCTATGCCGATGCCTTTCTTGCTTTTAGCAAACAGACCTTGAATACGGTTAAACATAGCTGGGTTGGCAGGTGCTGCAAGAATAAAGATTAAGTAGCGTAAAGCGCTTGGAGCGTGAATCTCACCAGATCAATACTGATACATGGTAACCAATTTAGCTCATCTCGCGTGTAAGACTTGTCTGTTACAAGCTCACCCTTCAACGAAGTAAAGGCGAGTTATTGACTCTCTAGGGGGAATAGTGCGTTAGCTCCGGCGTAACGCACCCTACAGATAGTTAGCGCACGGGATTAGCACCCTTCTGATAAAGTAGGATGATTTACGCGCCACACTAGGGAGCGAAACTATATAGTTTACATGATGATCGGGATGGTAACTTGGAAACGTCTGGGAGTTTTTGCCTTGTTAGGCTGGCTGTTGAGTTGGGTCATTAGCTGCGCTCCGACGCCCTCGCCTCCGGCTAGCCCAGAAATTGAATTCTGGACGATGCAGCTCCAACCTCAGTTTACGTCATATTTCAATCAGCTGATTGCTACCTTTGAAACCAAAAATCCGCCTTTGAAGGTGCGCTGGGTAGATGTACCTTGGTCGGATATGGAGAGTAAAATCCTGACAGCGGTTGCGGCGAAAGCTGCGCCGGATGTGGTGAACCTCAATCCGGATTTTGCCTCGCAGTTAGCAACCCGCAATGCCTGGTTAGAATTGGATGGCAAAGTGCCCGAACCAGTACGGCAGGAATATTTACCCAAAATCTGGCAAGCCAGCACCATCAACCAATGTCAAGGGGTTACCTGTAAGGTCTCTACCTTTGGAATTCCCTGGTATCTCACCACCCGCGTTACGATTTACAATCAGAAATTGTTACAAGCCGCAGGCATCGATCGGCCACCTGCTACCTATGAGGAGTTGGCAGAGGTAGCTCAACGCATTAAAAACAAAACGGGTAAGTATGCTTTCTTTGTCACCTTTGTGCCAGAAGATTCCGGTGAAGTGTTGGAGTCATTGGTACAGATGGGCGTCAAGTTAGTTGATGAGGAAGGGAACGCAGCTTTTAATACATCTGAAGGCATTGCTGCCTTTAACTATTGGGTAGACCTTTATAAACAAGGACTGCTACCCCGAGAAGTTTTGACTCAAGGACACCGCAATGCGATTGAACTGTATCAGGCTGGGGAAATTGCTTTACTATCTTCAGGAGCTGAATTTCTCAAGGCAATTGAAACTAACGCTCCCGCGATCGCTAAAGTATCCGCAGCAGCACCCCAGATTACGGGTAATACGAAGAAGAAGAACGTAGCAGTCATGAATCTAGTCATTCCCCGAGATACTAACCAGGCAGATGCTGCCTTAAAATTTGCCTTATTCGTGACGAATACAGAAAACCAGTTAGCTTTTACCAAAGCCGCGAATGTATTACCCTCAACAGTTGCAGCTGTAGAGAAATATAAGGCCGAGCTATCCCGTCAAGCTAAAGCTTCACCCTTAGAACAAGCTAGAAATATCAGTGCTAGCCAGTTAGCAGATGCTGAGGTATTAATGCCAGCTATGAAAGACTTAAACAAATTGCAGAAGGCAATATACCAGAATTTACAGGCAGCCATGTTAGGCGAGAAGACAGTAGAGCAAGCAGTAACTGATGCTGCGAACGAGTGGAATCAGAGGTAGGCGTACCACGTCACCCCATTTTGTAGGGGCGGGTTTAGGGAAAAAATTAGGCCACTCAACAATAAAACTCAATTCCAAACCCGCCCATGCATATCGGTAAAGGGCGGGTTTTGATTTGAACCAAAGTTCTGAAGAGCTGTAATCAGTTGACAAAGGTTAAAAAGCTTACTGTACAAACTTTATTCCCTTCTGCCTTCTGCCTGCGATCGCATCTTCAGCTCTCTACACTCGGGCATTGGTAAAATTTTTGCATATCCTCCCGATAGTCTAGAGATAAGGATAATTAGCAAGCTGATGGAGGATTCGGGTTGTGCGATCGCATCCTAAGTATCCCAGTTTTATCACCGCAACGCTGTTGCTGTGCCTGACCTCTCCCCTACAACTATCAGGGACTCCTCTAGGCATCTCAGGTGCTAGAGCAGTTATTCCTCAAAACTCTGAAACTGAGTTGGAGAAGTTGCCTTTGAAGAGTTCCCAACAGTTAAATGCAGGTGAGTTTCAAATTGCTGATGCTCGCATAATATTGCATCGGGATTTACCAGAAGGTCTGTCTGAAGAGGCTCTCAAAAAGAGATTAGAACAACTCCAGCAAGAGCTACAAGATACACTAATTAAAATTGGTAGAGTCTACCTAGAATTAAATCAAACGTCTGAAGCCCAAAATTATTTTCAGCAAGCCATAGCAATTAGTAAAGAAATTCCTAATCGCCAAGGTGAAGCAAAGTTACTTAACCAGATTGGTGGAGTTTATGCAGATTTACAACAGTATCACCAAGCCTTAGAGTTACATCAGCAAGCGCAGGCAATTTACGAACAAATTGGCGATCGCTCAGGTGAAGCAGAAACAGTTGGATATATTGGTGATACTTACTTTACAGCAGGACAGTATTCTCAAGTACAGGAGTTATTTCAGCAAAAGCTAGAGAGTCTGAGAAAAATTGGCGATGCTGATGGTGAGCAGATCGTTCTTGAGGTGCTGCGCCGTTTTCTATACCAAGAATGGCAATTTCGGGCAGGTTACAGCGCTAAGGCAGCATCTCAAAAGCTTAACGAACGTCTTACCCAAGATGATATTTCTTGGGAAGAGATTTTAGAAATATCTAAATTAAACTTGTTCATAGGCAGGGAAATTGTCGATCCAGACCAGGAAGCTTTAAGCTTACATAGTATTGGCTGGGCTTATCGTAATCTGGCTCAATATTCCTTGGCATTAGACACTTATCAGCAAGCCTTAGCAATAGCTAGGGAAATTGGAGGTGATTTTAAAAATTCCTTAGAAGCATTCTTTCTAGTCGATATTGGGATAGTCTACAGTGATTTGGCTCAATATAATCTGGCACTAGATTACTTTCAGCAGTCCCTGGCAATTCCCGATAACTTGGCTAGATTGATAACAGAACACTTTGCCCTTAACCATATTGGATTAGTTTATCAAAAACTAGGAGAAAATGAAAAAGCTTTGTACTTCTTTCAAGAAGCTTTATCCAAGCTAGGGCAGGGATTCGAGCATCGTAACATCCTCAATAATATCGGCTCAGTTTATTTAGAGAGGGGCGATTATGCAAAAGCACTTGAATTTTACGAACAAGCTCTCAATCTTCGCACTATTCCCGGCGAACCTGGGGTGCCAGGTTTCACTCTCAATAATATTGCTTTAGTTTATACCAAAATTGGAGACTATACTAAAGCCTTGGCAGCCTACCGCAAAGCACTGGCGCTTTTCCGAGAACTCAACGATCGCCCCGGAGAAAGAACCACCCTCAGTAACATGGGGACTTTACTAGAAAAACAAAACCAGCCAGAACTAGCAATTGTCTTTTACAAAGAAGCAGTAAATATCAGTGAAACTATCCGGCAAGACTTAAAAACATTAACTATTGAAGAACAAAAAGCCTATACTGAAACCATAGCCGATACCTATCGTAATTTAGCCGATCTATTACTCTCTCAAGGACGCATTCTAGAAGCACAACAGGTATTAGAACTACTGAAACTTCAAGAATTACGCAACTTCACCAGAGATACTCGCGCTGGAGGTGAAACTCCTGCCATTGCCACCAATCCCACGGAAGCAGAAATTCAGAAAATTCACGGCACTTTGATTGCTCTGGGGCAAAAAATTGCAGAATGTCAGCAATGTGCAGAACGCAGCCAACTTCTAGATCAGCGCGAAGCGATCGCCCAGCAATTTGAAGAAACTGTGCGCTCGCTCGAAGCCGAAATACGCTCTCGCCGTGCCAACGATCGCACCTTCCTAGACCCCACCACCCTAGGCGGTAATGCTGAAGAAATTGTCTCCGCCCAACCCGGAACCGTTCTGATTTATCCTTTTGTCCTAGAAGACAAACTCTAATACCTCCGTCTTAGCGCTGGGACTCTCCGACGGTATAGCTGGATTCAATCCCCTACCTAACGTACCTTCTGAATTAGATGCGATCGTTCACGAATCCCCCAGCGATCCCAATGGAATTTATCCGGGATTGGAATTTCTCAATAAAGCCTTTAACTATCAAGTATTAAGGGATAATTTAGCAGGTCACTTAATTTTGCACATCGCCACTCACGGTGAATTTGTGCCCGGAAGTGCCTATGATTCCTACCTGTTACTCGGTAACGGGGAAAAGCTCCCCATTCCCGATATTCAAAACTTGCGAGATTTGAGTAAAATTCATCTCGTGGTACTCTCTGCTTGTGAAACAGCGCTGGGAGACACCGGACAAGATGGCACTGAGATTGCCGGACTCAGCTATTATTTTCTCAATGGAGGTGCTAAAGCCGTGATGGCTTCTTTGTGGCGAGTTGATGATGAGAGTACCCGGCTGTTAATGGAGGGATTTTACAGTAACTTAGCTAAGACTAGCACTGAGTCACCCATAACTAAAGCCCAAGCATTGCGTCAGGCACAACTTAGCTTTATTCAGGGTAATCAAACTGCTGTCCCAACTACTGATTTTCGTGCTAGCGTTGTGGTGCGACCTCGTCCCGGCACCTCGACACCTGCTAATCTCGCTGTCGGATTTTCCCATCCTTATTACTGGGCACCCTTTATTTTAATTGGCAATGGGTTGTGAACTTCCGATTGAAGATAGGAGGGAGCATGTCAAATTTGCCTGTACCACCCAAGCTAAAAACTATGGGGCGGGTTTAGGGAAAAAATTAGGCCACTCAACAATAAAACTCAATCCCAAACCCGCCCACGCATATCGGTAAAGGGCGGGTTTTGATTTGAACCAAAGTTCTGAAGAGCTGTAAAATACCCAATAACCAAGTTCTGCTACTCTTGCATTCCAGCATACAGTAGCCGAGCAAATAATCTCGCCCCATCGTCTGTTTTGAGTTGAGCATAGGAAGGAGGTTGTCGATGGCCAACCACGCGCAAATCTGCCAGTAATTCCGGATGAAACTGACAAGTAAATGAGCGCCGAATCACTTTACTTTCAAAATCTTTGTAGTTAATGCAGGTGGCAGCGCATTCAGTAAGTATCTCGTCATCATGAGCAGTTGAACAAAGAATTTCTATTGCATAGGGAAGTTGCATCAGCCAAGCTAGGGAACTTCCTGCTAAGATATGACGATAGGGAATGATGGCATCATGTAACAACCGATATGCCCAGTTGGCAAAAAGAATAGCTTCCTCATTCACCTCGTCTGAATGAAACATGGCAATATTGAGTTCATGTTCATATTCGATCGAAGTATCAATCACTCCTTCAAATTCATCAGCTGTCACCTCATGGGCTGTGATTAACTCTTGTGGAATGTTTGATGTTTCAGCATCGGGTGAATGGTAGTGCAGTAATTGGCGATCGCCCACTTCTTTAAACTCATTTGGGCCAACGGCAAACTCTGGATCTTGCCAGCTTTGGGCAATAATATGACCATTCTTTTTCTGAACTACAAGTGAATCACCAATGTCAGCGATGTGTTGGCAAACCTTTTGCAAGGCTTTTAAAGCCCTGCCTTGGGAATCACGGGGCAGTGCAGTTAAGCTACACACCTGTTGCACAGCTTGTTGCAGCAGATGAGTATGGGCTTGGGCTGCTAGTTGGTGTCCTAAACAGATAAAAATTGCGGGGGCGCTAGTCGGCGATCGCGACAGCAGCAACGCTTCCACAAACTGATGCAACTCAGCTAGGGAACAGTTACTTCCAGCAAACGAGCTAGCATCACGTACCGAGGGATCGCCCCCTTCCACGATGACCGCCAAACTGGAAGAGATGATTGGTATAATTAAGTCTGGATCAAGCAGGCCTGAAGACCACAAAGGAAACATAATGGAGTCACAATCCGCAATTTTCTGAGCAATATAGGCCACATTGATAGAAGCACGAACATGTTCCCCGGTGGGGTTATAGCCAACGTGTTCCCAAGGTTCAATAATGGTAATTGCATGGCGAAATAGACGTGGATGTTTCATCAAAAAATCAAAGTCTTCCTGGGAGGAAATCACCTTTTCTAAAGGTTTTCCCTTGCCCCATTCAAATATTGGATTTTCCTCCAGAAGTGAGCGCTCTGATAATGGATCTGTGGAATAGCGATCGGCTAAAAATCGGCCTAATAAAATATGTACTGATTCAAAGTTAGAGCCACCTTCACTTAAATAACCGGGACGCAGCCGCCAATTGGTAGAAGTCAAGCTTTTAGGAAACAAATTGAGGTTAAGCATGGGATAGATACTTATATCTTTTTAACTTTAGACTAGTATCTGAGAGGATTTAATCAATTTCTAGCTTTAATCCAGGTAATAATCGCTCCAAATTTTTTAATGATTTTCCTTGCCAAGGCATATCATTAGAGCCTAAAATAATTAACTGAATTCCCTTCTTTTTGCGTAAGCTCAATACAAATTTTGACAACATACTGATACCAGAGCTGTTGAGAAATCCCAACTCTTTTAAGTTGAGAGTCATTGTTGTAGGGTTGGTATCAGTAGCGGTGTTGAGTAAACTGGCGATCGGTTCATATTCAGAAGGACCACCCAAGCTCAACTCGCCTTTAAAAATAACTGTTGTGGAAGTCTCATCAAAGAAAACGATGTAGTCCTCTCCCTTAATTTCTTGAACCATACCTCCTCTCCTTATATTTTTAATTACAAATGGTCAATCTTTTACATTGAATCGCTTAGATTTTAACCTGGGCCATGGTAGTGACAATGGTGCCTGAAGACTCTCCTTGAACAGTCTCTAGATTCCAACCCATTTGGGCGGAGTAGTCATTAATCATTGTCAAAAGACCTAAACCTGAAGAGTCACCGCCCTCTTCAGCACTCTTTTCAATCTGACTAACGTACATATCATTCGGATCAGATGAGAGTAGTTCTTCAATGAATTCCTTTAATTTATCTACTCCTTCTGGTTTGACATTATTGGTTGCAAAGATTACCGCCGTTACATCATCCTCTTCTTCTAAAAAATGAATACCAAACTTAACCTTATTTTTAGATCCTTCATCATGAAATTTCATGGCATTTTCTAGCAGCTCATTCGCCACATAGCTGACAGCATTTTTGCTCTCTTTGAGACGGTGTTCATGGTCAGCCTCATCTATGGGCAAGAAATTGGTAAAGTAATCGGCAACAAAATGAGCAGAAAGGCGATTGTTGCGCCAGCGTTTTTTAATCGGACGGGAACTAGGGGAGAAGGTGAGTTCGAGGGAATCTTGTTCGGGTGGAAATTGCTCGATAAAATCACCAAATAGTTGATTCATTTCTATAAAGTCTCCTGGGTTTTGATCAGAAATTTTTAGGGTGCGGATGACGGATGGCGGTTAATGTCCACAGTTTACGTGTTTTACAAGAAAGATATTCGTAACTGACTTGTTTATACTGACAAGTGGTTGTTTTATGATGAACGAGACTTGCACCAGTTCTATAGACTTAATAGAGTAGCTTGTGATCGCGGCAACTCCGACAGCGCATTGTCCTGCCGCTTCAGCACCAGCAACGTGATGTCATCAAACACCTTTTGCTTGCCGATAAACTGCCGCACATCGGCAATGATCGCATCCTTAATCTCCAGTGCTGACAGGTGCCAATTGAGGCTAATCACTTCACACAACTGTTCGATACCATATTGCTTTTTGTCGATATTTTTGGCTTCCGGGATGCCATCGGTATAGGCAACGACTCCATCCCCCGGTTGCAACTTCACTATTGTGTGACTAATAAAATCGACAATATCATCATCCAGTCCGATAGGGAAGCCTAAATCCATCGTGTCAATCCGCTCAATTTGCCCACCTTGGCGAACAACAATTGTCTCTTCATGTTGTCCGCTGATACTGATAGCTCCCTCGGCATAGTTAAGTATCGCTAGCGTCAGATTCTTTTCGGAATTCATCCGCTGTACATTCTTATAAATAGTGCGGTTGAGTGTGTCTAAAAATCTAACGGTATCGTGTTCTCGCACTTCTTTAAGGGTGCGAACAGCGGTTTGAACCATGAGCATGAGAAGGCCGCTTTCTAGTCCATGTCCGGTGACATCACCAATGCCAATCGTGACGATGCCATCTGTGTGCAGGACATCGTAGTAATCGCCACCCACTTCATCGGCGGGTTCCATATATCCAGCAATATCGAGTCCTTCAATTTCTAGTTCTTCCGGTTTGGGTAGAATCATCTGCTGGATTTGACGGGCAACATTGATTTCTGCACCCATACGCAGGTTTTCTGCTTTGAGTTTTTCGTTTAGGGCGATAGTTTTAAGTGCTACTTCCTCTTGTCTATAAGTGTCAATGTAATCCACACTCAATCCTAAAAATGGAACTACATAGGAGATAATTTTTAAAAAATGTGCCATGTTGAAATGATCGTCGAATAGGATTTTTGAACCGAAACTCATGTGTAGCTGAGTCCCGATCGCAGGAATCATACTTATAATCAGACTATGGGAAAATAAACTGGGGTAACGTTGATAAAATCGAGGTAAAACAAACCCAACTGCAACGATAAATAGCAGTAACGACAACGCATCCCAAGGGCGAGTAATCAAAGCGTTAGGGAAAAGAGCTTGTGGAAAAAAAGTACCGATCAGAGCGTAATGGATAATTGCATAAAATACCATGCCAAAGCCCAGCGTGATGGTAGCAACAAAAGCCAAGTTTCCGCTGTACTTTTGAACTCTACTGACTAAAAAAATACCGGTACCGATAATCAAGATTACGGGGTTGAACAGCCGACAAACTGTCCAAGTAAATATCATCACTTTATAGCTCTCAGCGTTAGTTTCAATCAAGCGATCAGAAATTAGGATGTGAAAGGCATCCATGCTGCCAGCGAAAAATAAAGCAACACCAATAATAGGTGTCACTATATCCCCTTTTATTTGGAAGTAGACAAAGGATAATACCGCCGTAAAAATCGCGGCACAGAAGGCGCTCCATTCTAGTATCGTGTGGATGAAGCCACCTGCTAAACTATGAAACAAAGCATCATCCCGTTCGTGTTTGCCCATTTCAGAAAACATGGCAAAATCAAACAGACGCAGGGTTGAATCAAAGTCTACACCCAATAAATTAAGGAGAAACGGCAGCACACAGATGGCTATAACTGCCCATACAACTTGCTTGGGAAGCTGAGTTTTCTTAATCATGTTTTAGGTCTCCTCTATGACCGCAAAACTGGAAGAAACGATTGGTAAATTAACTCGGGGTTAAGTAGCCATGATATTTAGAGCCTTTAGATTGAGATGAGAACCTTGAAGGATTTAATCAATTTCTAGCTT
>DNXU01000043.1:0-1816 GCA_003505715.1 Cyanobacteria bacterium UBA8803
CTGGTATTTAGCAATGAGCTTAGCTCTTTTGCCTTTAAGGTAGTAGTTCAGGAGGAAAAACAGACCTGTAATTTGAGCGATCGCTATCCCGCCTGTCAAAACCATTTCCCCTAGTTCCAGAAATCTTAGTTGAATCAGAACTTTTAAGGCAATAACCAACCAGGGGATTAAGTTAAAGCCCCATCCAGCTATCAACAGGGCGATTAGAACCGCATCTCTCTTGTTAAATCCCTTCTTCCGGAGACTTTTAACTACAGGCTTAGTGCCAATTTCAAACATTAGGGCAACAAATATCAAGATAAAAGCATTTGCTCCGATTCCTCTTAACAAGGTAGGATTGCTTGACCCAGCTAAAAACAGGCCATAAGCCAGTAATATTAGAAAAAACATCCACAAGTGCCAACCAAATTGCAAGGCAATAGCCTTGGCAGGCAGTTTCTCAATGGCCTTAAGGGGATAGGTGCGCACTTTAATCGCGACCTGATGAGTATCTGGTGCAGAATTGCTGTGCAAGACAATCTCGCGACTGTAGGTTTTATCTGCTAGCAGCTTATTAGTATCCACTAAAATCTGGCACTCCGCCTGATTGCCTTCAAATTTCCAAGGTTGAAAGGATATCCAGGCGTGGTCGTAAGGGGTATGGGGTGGATCGGAAGGATGGGGAGCAACTTCCCATCGACCTGCTAGCAAGGTATCGGGAATTGGGTTAGTAATTCTAATCGTTTTGGTAAGAGTCTCGCCGTATTCTGATGCTGCGAATTCGAGGTGGTTGCGCTCTAATCTAACTTTGGGTAAACGACTCACATTGATAGGTTTGAGAGCTGCTATGGCTGAAGCCGCATTAGGATAGCGGTCTTGGGGTCTGGGTTCTACTATCTTTTCTAACCAGTTCAGCCAACCTCGTTGCAGTGGTGGCACCAAATGTTGGAAATGGAGGCGATAGTTATTATCAATTAGAGTACCGACATCTACGGATTTGGTGCCCGTAAGCAAGCAAATCAAAGTTACCCCCAAGCCATAAAGGTCTGAAGCAGCACTGAGTTGACGATTGAACAGTTGTTCGGGCGGCATAAATCCCAAAGTGCCTTTGATAACGCTACTCATTGCCACTTCCCCACCCCCCATCCGGGCAAAGCCAAAGTCTACCAGGTACACATTGTCCTGCTCGTCGATTAGAATATTTTCCGGTTTAATATCTCGATGAATTACTGGCGGGGTTTGATTTTGCAAGTAGACCAAAATCTCTAAGACCCTCAGGGCAAGTTGTTTGATTTCTTTAGGTGTCCAGCTGCGGGGTTCGCTTAAGGATCTGGCGTTAATAGACTCCTGCACCATACAGAAGCCTGCATTGGTTTGAAAGGAATCGAGATAACGGGGAATGCCGGGATGATTGAGACGGCGCAACATTTTAATTTCCTGTTCGTGCGTCTCGTATTCTGCCCAGTTCGCTCCCATTTGAGCAAACTGAAATTCCTTGATGACGACTTTTACATCCTCTTGCTGAGAGGAGATTCGGGTTGCTAAGTAAGTAACTCGTCCACCCATGCGATTGTGACCGAGTTCTCGAACGACTTGATAACCGTAGGGGGAAAAGTCTGGAAAGTTGCTCATGGTCAGGGGGTATTAGATAGAAAATAGAAGGTTATGTAGTTAGAGGATGTAGGGGTGGGTTTAGCCATTGAAGGCGAGATATTACCAATAACTTTTGTCCAAAACCGCCCAGCAGCGCCTGATATACTGCTAGCGAATGGAGGGTCTGATATTATGTCCGGTTGATTAACTATCATAAAACCTGTCGCAAGGGCGGGTTTCGACT
>DNXU01000043.1:1944-4489 GCA_003505715.1 Cyanobacteria bacterium UBA8803
TCGCAGGGCGGGTTTTGACTTAAAACCTATCTGTAAGTCCCACAATATTTGGCGCTAAACCCGCCCCTACAGATATTATGGGTGTTTAACCGAACATGATATGGCTCCTGGCCAGCAGGATCTTGAGGGAGCGGGGTTAGTGACATTAAGAAAGGATTTGGGATGTCTCCATTCTATACAATCTGTGGTTTGGCAAAATATTGTAAACAAGACAAGGTATCCGCTGAGGCAGAAGCTTGTCAACAATACTGCCTCTTGAATTTCCTATTCCCTATTCTTTAAAAATTCAGTTTCCCAAACAGCGGATTGCCTCCAGTAATCCCCTAGCTTTATTCAGAGTTTCTTCATATTCCCTTTCCGGGTCAGAATCTGCCACTAAACCAGCACCAGCTTGTACAGATACCTCATGCTTACTCCCCTCACTAGGGCGAACTACCATGGTGCGAATAGCGATCGCACTATTAAGCTGACCCTCAAAATCGTACCAGCCGTAGACCCCGGAGTAAGGGCCGCGCCGTTCTGGCTCTAACTCGTGGATAATTTCCATCGCTCGAATTTTGGGCGCTCCGCTGACGGTTCCAGCAGGGAAGCAGGCTTTGAGTAAATCCCAGGCCGTTTTATTTTCATCTAGTTCTCCCACCACATTGCTGACAATGTGCATGACATGGGAGTAGCGCTCAATGACCATTAACTCGTCAACCTTGACCGTACCGCTTTTACAGACGCGGCCTAAGTCATTGCGGCCTAGGTCAACCAGCATGACATGTTCGGCAATTTCTTTGGGATCTTGGAGCAACTCCTGAGCTAAAGCCTCATCTTCTGCGTAAGTCTGACCCCGGCGGCGTGTCCCGGCAATAGGTCTAAGGGTGGCCTGAAGTATCCCTGTCGGTGACTGAGTTGCTTTAACCATCACTTCCGGACTAGAGCCAATGATTTGCCAATCCCCAAAGTTGAAATAGGCCATGTAGGGGGAAGGGTTGATCAGACGTAGGGAACGGTATAAAGCAAAGGGGTCACCGCTGTAGTCTGCCGCGAGACGTTGGGACAGGACGACTTGAAAAATATCCCCAGCGCGGATATAGTCTTTAGCTTTACCGACGTTAGCACAGAACTGCGATGCTTCTGTATTGCTGGTATAAGCTAGCTGCTGAGTGGCGCTATCTGGTGGCGTCCATTCTAATACCGTATCTTTGCCAGATAGAGGCAGTTGCAGTTTGTTGACCAAGGCTCCCACGCGATCGCAAGCTTGTTGATAGGCAGTTTCTAACTCAACCTCCCCATCCCGCAAATCTGCATAAGCGATCGCCCAAATCTTGCGTTTCACTTGGTCAAAAACGATCAGGTTGTCTACCTGCATCCACAAACCATCCGGCAAGTCCTGCTCGGTTGCTGGGTAAACAGGGACTCTTGGCTCAATCCAACGGATTAGTTCGTATCCCCAGAACCCAAATAGGCCCCCAAGTCCCGGCGGCAATTGGGGCAATTTTACGGGGTGATGGGGTTGCAAGCAATTAGCTAAGGTATCGAAGGGGTCACCCTCAAATACGGTCACCGATGCATCTCGATGAGTTAGGGTTGTGCGATCGCCCCTAGTTTCCAACACCCACAAAGGATCGCAGCCTAATAAACTATAACGGCCCAGATTGTCTCCCCCTTCGACTGATTCCAACAGGAAGCTGTAGGGTTGGCCTGCACAGACCTTATACCAAGCAGATACTGGTGTTTCTAAGTCAGCTACCCACTCTTGGTAGACGGGAATAAAATTTCCCTGCTGGGCCAGAGCGCGAAACTCGGATAAATCTGGGAAAATCATAGTTTTTAATCTTTGAAAGGTTCAGGCTGAAGGCTGAAGGTTGGCAGAAGAAAAGTTATGAGCTGCAATAGGAGCAAGCTAGAGTGAAGCCGCTTGCTTCACAACTCATCCCTCATCACTCATAACGCTTTTCGCTAGCTACCTTCAACCTTCAACCCAAACTCACCTCTAAGCGGTTACTTAGGGGTCGTAGGTTTTTTTACCGCTGAACTTGATAGTCGCTGGTTCTGGATTCTGACCAATACTGCGGTCGATTTTCCCAACATAGGGACGACCTTGGTTAACTTTTTCGGGTAAGACGCCATCTGCTGGGTGCAAGTACTGGATTTCACCATTGGCATAAATCCGGTAAATCTTATACTTGTCGATTTTGGGCTTAAATTGCGTCTTCAGTTGGGTTGCCAGTGCCAGACATTGCTCTTTACGAGCTAGATAAAGCAAGTTGTCCCCTTCATTCATGACGGCAGAGCCACCGGTAGGCATTTCAAATACTTGCTGTTTGGGGCTAGTCCAAGTGATAGCGTATTTTTCTTCCACTTGTGCCTTCGTCAGCAAGCCGCCGGTGCTACCGCCAAAAATGGGAGGCTTTCCAGTCAGTTCTTCTGCCATAGTTATTGTTCTCAACCTTTATATACGGCATTTAGGGAATGCTACCACCCAGTTCATCCCTGTATTGCTACTTTGTCAAGAACTGTTACAGTTTTTCATAGGGAATGGGGAATGGGGTGTGGG
>DNXU01000110.1:0-9238 GCA_003505715.1 Cyanobacteria bacterium UBA8803
GTTTGACCGCAACTTGGTATCATCCTCCACATCTGCTCTGGTCGAAGGCACGGGCTTAGAAAGTACAGTCAAAAAATCAAGGAAGACCCGGATTTATCTAAGTCCATGACAAAAGTGTAATCTAATCGGCGGGTGAGCTGTTATTTTTGGCTGGCGCAATGAGAGATATAGATTTTTGAACTCTCAGAAACCATGCTGGATCTTCGCTATCAATCCACTACAGCAGCTCGCAAACGCTCTGCACGGCGATCGCCTATTGCCTTTGTTACAGCTAGGACGATTCTTCTTAAGGGATGGCAGACTTCGGTACAACTGTTGCAGGCAATTTGCGCCGCTACTAGTGAAATTTTATTTCTCAGAGGAATTATACCGGGGGCAATGTTGCTGTCGGCGATGCTGTTACAACCTGCCGTGCTGGTTATGGGACTAACCGGACTGCTGGCAGCTATTGCTTTTGCTCGGTTGACTCAGTTGGGGCAGACTTATCTAAATCAAAGCCCGTTTCTGTATAATCCGCTGCTGGCAGGGTTGAGTGTTGGCTATTTGTTTCAACCTAGTCCGGCAGCGCTGTTTTTATCAGCAGCATCGGGAGTTCTGGTATTCCTCCTGACCTGGACGCTGGCTCACATCTTGCGTACCTTCCTCTACCTACCTGTGTTGAGCTTGCCCTTCATTATCGTGAGTTGGGTGATACACTTGGCGGCGTTCCGCTATGCTGGTTTGCAAGCGGCTACGGTTCCGGCCTATGCCTATACCATCGGCTGGCCTCTCCCGGTGGAAGGCTTCCTGCGCACTCTGGGATTGATCTTCTTTCTACCTAATATCTGGGNNGTTGGGATAGTGGTGGTGTCATTACTGCTGGTAAACTCCCGCATCCAGTTTTTGCTGGCAGTGTTCGGCTATGCTCTAGGCACTACGATCCGGGGTAACTTGACTGGCACCTTTGACTATGTCTACTACGATCCCGGTGCCCTCAACTTTATTCTGGTGGCGCTGGCGATCGGGGGGTTCTATCTGCTGCCTTCTCCCAGGAGTTATGTGCTGTCTGGCATCGGTGTGGCGCTGTCAGCTTTGTTGGGGGAAGCGATCGCAATCTTCTGGGCTGCTGTAGCTCTGCCCGTCCACGCGCTTCCTTATAATCTGGTCACCATGCTGATGCTGTATCTGTTGGGACTGGCTGGGCATCAGTTACTGGTCTGGTATCCTCAATCCTCGCCAGAAAAAACCCTCGATCGGGAAATTGCGGCTCGACTGCGCTATCAGGATAGTGGTCGTGCTATTGCCTTGCCCTTCACTGGACGCTGGGTGGTTTGGCAGGGATGTGATGGGCAATGGACGCACCAGGGAATTTGGCGTTATGCCTATGACTTTGTGATCCGGGACGAAGAGGAGAGTACTTACAGTGGCTCTGGGTTACAGTTGACGGACTATTACGCTTTCCAAAAGCCAGTGCGGTCTCCGGTGCGCGGCTGGGTGGTGCAAGTAGTGAGTGATTTGCCGGACGGCGCGATCGGTAGCGTCGATCGCCATCATAACTGGGGCAACTATGTAGTACTCTACGACGAACGGGGCTTTTACGTGGAAATCTCCCACTTTGCCCAGCACAGCATTGCCGTGAAACCGGGCGATCGCATCGAACGGGGTGCTTTGCTGGGACGCTGCGGCAACTCCGGCTATTCCCCCCAACCCCACATTCACATCCAGGTGCAATTGAGTCCGGAGGTGGGATCTGCCACTGTACCCTTCTGCTTTGCTAATGCGATCGCGGATGGCAAGTTCCAGCATGAATGTCATCCCAAAGTCGAGACGATTTTGGAACCAGTCCCACCCGATCCCACCCTGTCTCAGGCCATGAACTTTCCCCTCGATGCACGGTTAGAGTTTGTTGCCACCCGTAAGGGTAAAGCAGTAGGCCAACTGAGGGCAAAAGTTAGAATGGCAGCAGATGGCTCGTTTTATCTAGACTCCGGTAAAGGTAAGCTTTTCTTCGGACAGGATGAGAACAAGTTCATGTTCCATCGCTTAGATGGCGAAGACCCCTGGCTGGCTCTGTTGTGGGTGGCACTGCCCCAACTACCCTTAGTGCAACCGAACGGGCAGCAATGGCAGGACTATCTACCTGTTGGCATCGTCACAACCGGACTTCGCCGCCTCCTTTATCAATTTGCTAGTTCCTTCGTTCCCCAGTTAGCATCGGCTCGCTACGTTGCCCAGTGGCAGTCTAGAGAAACCTTAGCTGGCTCGCTGGCAATTCCAGGCATCAAACGCCAACTTTCTCTATCTGCCACCTTCAGTCCTGAAGGGGCATTACTGAGGGTAGATGTAGGCGATCGCGCCTTGGTTCGGATGTAATATCATGTGGCATCATTGTTTGTAGTAGGCACTTTAGTGCGTCAAAAGACTGGTATTTCCAAGCACTAAAGTGCTTACTACGAACCTTTTTATACAAGTCCGATGTAAAACTGGACATAATTTAACCCAAGTCGAATGAAATCTGTAGCTGATGTCCAGCAAATTGAATTATTCCAATCCTTCAAACCCGTTAATCTTATATTTTTCCAGCCTCGATTTACCTTTGTAGACTTATTTGCCGGGATAGGAGGATTTAGGATTGCGCTAGAAGAGTTAGGGGGTAGATGTTTAGGCTACTCAGAAATTGATCGAGAAGCCATAAAAGTCTATCAAAAGAACTTTATTAGTTATATAAATTCCGAGGAATTAGATTTAGGAGACATTACCCAGCTCTACAAGCTGCCTTTTGAGATAGATGTATTAGTTGGTGGAGCGCCCTGTCAACCTTGGTCTATTGCAGGAAAATTACAGGGCTTGGATGATCCTAGAGGTAAGCTATGGATGGATGTATTCAGAGCCGTACAAGCTAACCAACCTAAGGGATTTATATTTGAAAACGTTAAAGGCTTAACTGAACCTAGAAACATAAAAACTTATGATTGTTTCATAGCTTTGAGAAGCATATTAACAACGCGATAGACATGAGAACCTGGGTTTGGAGGCCAGTGTTGGTTAGCATTTGGATGCAGTTGTTTCGCACGTCGGATGGCATCCTGAATATTTTCTACAAAGGGAGTCACATCAAGATTGCTACTGTTATAGCCTCCGAGAATTGATTGTAAACGTCTTTTGAAATCTTGAGAATTTGTATCTTTAGGATCTAAATCATCCAGATGTAAACATAACCAAACCTCAAAGTAGCGCTTCTCTGTCTTTACACCTTCAGTAGCAATTATGAAAAGTTGTGCATCTCTCTTGTTATAACTGCGATCAAGTAACTTTGTTCTGTTAGCTCTGCTCATTTCTATCATTAGACCTTGGCAACATGAGCAGAAAGTTCTGTTTCACAATCTGCCCAACCTAAGCTGCGAATATCACCAAAGAACGGAATCGCTCCAAATCGACCGTTTAAATATCCTTTCTCAATTTTAAGATCGGGTCTGATCTTGAATTCCGCTAATGAATAAAGATGTGATGCGCCTTGCTGATTCTTTTCCACAAACCAAATTTCATCTCGCCGTAATAGATCTAAGTCAAGTAAGTTAGTATCATGAGTTGTAAAAATTAGCTGGCTTTTACTCTCTCCTGTTTTACATTGTAGAAAAAAATTTAAAAATTGACGTGACAGTAAAGGATGTAAGCGACGATCGATCTCGTCGAGAAATATAATTTTATCGGAATTGTACTTGAGAATAAATAAAGCGGGAATTAGGTTTATTAAACGTTGTGTGCCTTCTGATTCCTCATCTATAGAAAAATCAACAAGTTGCCCATTCTCATGGCGATGTTTAGTTTTAAGTTGCATTAAACTTATTTGCTCTTGTTCTCTTTTCATAAGGAGATAGCGTTTTCCTTGCAGATTTTCGATCATTACCACAGAGTCTTTACCAGCTTCAGCAAGCTGCTGATTAAGCTCATCGCGCATACTTTCTGGCATTTCTGGAAAGTAATAATCAAAATCAAGTATGACTTCATCTACTCCTATAGAATCAATTCCTGTACCAGCAAACTTGAGAAACTCGCTTAGGAAGCTAGTAAAATCTTTGCTACTTAGTATTCCAATTTCTAAACCTGTATAACGAGACTCCGCAGAAATTATAGTTAAAACTCTTTTAAACCAGTTCACAACAGGTGTTAAAAGCTTAACATTACGTTCTACAGCTTCCGTTAAAAATAGTTGATTGGGTCGCGTACTTTTGGCAATAAAATCTAGAAATTGCTTGTTTTTATCACTTTTACCTTTGAGTATGGCTCCATACTCTACTTGAGTCTCTTTTTTCCCAGAAGTAGTTCGTTCAAAATAAAGTACTTCTCTTTTTTTATTTGAAGGAATTCCATAGAGCCACTCTTCAATGATTTGGCTAGAATCCAGTGTGAATCCATAAGAGTAGAAAGCATTTTCATAAGTGAATATAAACTCAAATTTACTAGGTTTTTTACTATAGTCCCCTAGTTTAAAGGTAGAAACTGGGATGGCTTGTCCGCTACGTGTTCCTTCAACAATTAAATCCTTGGCAAAATCAATGGCAGAGATCAGGTTAGATTTGCCTGCTGCATTTGCACCATAAATAGCAGCAACAGGCAGCAGAGATCTACCTTTACCTGCTACATCAAGAGCTAGATGCTCTATATGGCTCAAGTCGCTATTCACACCTAACATGCTAAAGGTAGTCGCTTCCTTGAAGGATAGGAAATTTTCTATCGTTACTTGAACCAACATGGCCATTTTTCCTGTTTTAGAAGACTACATACCAAACCATTAATTGGCCTTAACAAGGTTATGAAATCTAAATAATAGAGGTTTTTTCTCCTAAACTAGGCTTTTATAACACTTGTATGCTCTAATGATGCCACAGTTAGCCCAACTGCTACCAGGAAAGGCTACACCACGCGATCGCTTGCTACGATAATGGAAGCATCCCCATCGCCACCATGTACAGGACTTACACAACTACCCTTCGGCTATGCTCCCTTCGGCTATGCTCAGGGTAAACTCCCTATATAGCGGTAATGGTGCGTTAGCATAGCGTAACGCACCCTACCAATAGTTCTTAGGAAGCAAGGCTAGAACGGGTGCGCAGTTTGTCAATGGTTACGGCAATAATAATCACTAGACCTTTGACAACTAACTGCCAGAAAAATGACACGTTCATTAGGGTTAACCCATTGTTGAGCAGAGCAATAATTAAAGCACCGAGTAGTGTTCCCCAGATGGTGCCAATGCCACCTGTGAAGCTGGTTCCTCCCAAAATTACAGCCGCGATCGCATCGAGTTCGTAGCCTTGCCCTAACATACCCGTGGCACTGTAGAGGCGCGACGCACTCATAATTCCGCCTAAACCAGACAGCAACCCACTGACGCCATAGACAAATAACAATACCCGACTCACCTTAATTCCTGTCAGTCGCGCTGCCCTTGCGTTACCCCCGACAGCATAAATACGCCTGCCCAGGACTGTCCGCCTTAAGACAAACCAACTAACTACTACTGTGAGCAAAGCAATTACAACTAGCCAGGGAATTGGCCCTAGATAATTGTTACCTATCCAAGCAAAATTGAGATTGCGATTCAGAACTGTAGTACCATTGGCAACTAAATAAGCAACGCCGCGCAAAGCCGTATAAGAACCCAGGGTTACAATAAATGGAGGCAAACCCAAATAGGCAATTAACGACCCATTAAGTAACCCTAAACCCAATCCAGCTAGTAGGGCAGCGGGTATGGCAAGCAAGCCAACACCTGGAATTAATGAGACAAGTACCGCCACTACTGCTGTGACGCCTAAAATTGAGCCAACTGAAAGGTCAATTCCGCCAGTCAAAATTACAAATGTCATCCCGGTAGCTAGTACAATATTGATCGATGCCTGCCGAATGACATTAATGAGATTTCCTGGTGAAAGAAAACTTGGTGAAACCAGGGAAAAAACGATACAGATGACAATCAAAATCGGTAGGATACCCGCAACCTGGATAAAATTCCTCCAAGCTTGACCTTGGCTCGCTCTCTGGCGATCGCTCTTGCTATTTCTGGTGGTTCTTACTTCTGTTTGACTCATGATTTTGCTACCTCTCTTGCCCCTGTGGCATAAGCCATGATGTTCTCTTGTGTAATTGCTTCCCTAGTCGAGCCGCCCACTTCACCAACTAGGTATCCTGCCCGCATCACCAAAACGCGATCGCTCATTCCCACAATTTCCGGCAGTTCGCTGGAAATCATTAAAATAGCTACGCCTTGAGCTGCCAAATCGCTCATAATGCGATAAATTTCGCTTTTTGCTCCAATGTCCACTCCTCGCGTTGGTTCATCTAGCAAAAGTACCTTGGGATTAATGGCTAACCAACGTGCTAACAATAACTTCTGCTGATTACCCCCAGATAAATCCATCGCCCTGATGCTGGGACTGGCCAGACGAATTGCTAAGTTATTAATGGCATCAGCCACAATACTAACTAGAGATTTTGAGTTTATAATGCCAGCTTTTGCCTCTCGATCGAGGACGTTCAGGGTGATATTTTCACCAGAACTCATCTCTAGCAATAGACCGAGATTTTTACGATCCTCTGGTACGTAGGCAATTCCCGCTTCAATTGCATTAGTTGGTTCGGAGATATTGAGAGAACGACCTTGCAGCTTGATTTCACCGCTAGTCCTGCGATCTGCACCAAAAATCAAACGGGCAAGCTCAGTTCTACCTGCGCCCACTAAACCAGCTAAACCCAGAATTTCGCCAGCATGGAGTTGAAAACTTGCCGACTTTACTTTGCGCCCATCACTTAAATTCGTGACTTCAAGAACAACTGAACCAGGAGTGATGCGGCGCTTATGTTCGTATAAATCCTGTAAAGGACGACCCACCATCATTTCGACTAAGCGATCGGCGGAAATTTCCCTCCTTTCCAGAGAGCCAATATACCCACCATCTCGGATTACACTAACCCGATCGGCAAGGGCATAAATCTCTTCCATCCGATGGCTAATGTAAATAATCGCAATTCCTTCATTCCGCAAACGGCGAACAACCTCGAAAAGCTTTTCTGTTTCGCGGTCTGAAAGAGCTGCTGTTGGCTCATCCATTACCAGGATGCGGCTTCGATCTTTGAGTGCCCTAGCTATTTCAACTTGCTGCTGTTCAGCAATAGAGAGTTTTGAAACCAAGTCTTCAGCGTCAAAGCTGGCGTCCAGGTTTTCTAGTACCTGAGCTGCCTGACGTCGCATTCCCTCTTCGTCAATCAGGGTAGCTCCTTTTTTAAGCTCACTCCCCATAAAGATGTTTTCAGCAACTGTCAAATTTGGGGCGAGATTAAGCTCTTGATAAATAATGGCTATACCCAAATCTCTAGCTTGACCAGGATCTGTCATCTTAACAAGTTGGCCATCAATTCTGATTTCACCTGCATCAGCGATGTAGGCTCCAGCCAGAATTTTCATCAGCGTACTCTTGCCTGCACCATTTTCGCCCATGAGAGCGTGAACTTCTCCTGGATAAATCGTCAAATTTACATCATGCAAAGCGGTAAAACCGTGAAAGGTTTTGGTAATCCCTTGCATTTCGAGGATAGGTTTAGTTTTTATTGAGGGTTGAGTGCTACTTACCATCAGAAATACCTGTAAGTTTCATGCCATTGCTCGACGGCTCATCAATGTAGGTAATTACAACAGCAGCTTGGTTATTCACTTGTCCAGCCCTTATGCTGATTAACGTTCTCACGGGTGATGAGGGTGACTGGAATTAGAATGTTTGACTCAGTTGGTTTTTGCCCTTTCAGAATGTCGTTACCAACCTCAACTGCTTTGACTGCCATGGTAAATGGGTCTTGAGCCGCAGTAGCAACAAATAGGCTATTCTGCTGCTTGAGCGCATCTAAAGCCTCCGGCGCACCATCCACACCAACAATAAAGAATTCGTCCCTTTGTGCCTGTTTAGCAGCTAACTCTGCACCAATCCCAGAGGGGTCATTAATAGCAAAAACGGCATCAATTTTGGGGAAGGACGTGAGCAAATCGCTCATTACTCTTAACCCACCATCACGGCTCCCTTCGGCATTCTGATCTTTGGAAAGAATCTTGATATCGGGATATTTGGAAAATACGCTCAGACACCCCTGAACTCGCTCAAGCACTGAAGCGACGGGAGGGCCGTTAATAATCACAACATCCCCTTTACCCTTTAAGCGATCGGCAATGTATTGACAACTCACCTCACCTGCTTGCACGTTATTGGAAGTAACGGTAGCATCAACACCTCCTTCCGCAGCGGTATCAACTGCAACAATGGGAATTCCGGCTTGCTTAGCTTTTTCTACAGCAGCAAAAATCCCTCTACTGTCGGCAGCATTAAGTACGATCAGGCTGACATCAGAGGCAATAAAGTTTTCGATTTGGTTGAATTGCTGATTTAAGTCGTCTCCACTGGAAACAAGCGTTGTTTTTGTGTCCTCACCCCCAAGTTTCTTGGCTGCTGCCTCAGCACCCTCACCAATTTGTACAAAGAAGGGATTGCCGAGATCGCGGACTGTTACAGCAACAGAGGAAAGGTCTGTATTCTGCTGGTTGCCGCTTTGCGCGTTTTCAGGAGGGCCTGTGCAACTGGCAAGAGTACTGCTAACTAGACTAAAAAGACCAAACGCGATCGCTACTCGTTTCACCTCAAACTCCTATTAATGAGCGTCAGGAGAGAGTCGGTTCAGAATATGACCCTGTAAACTCAACAGCAACCCTTTTGAGGTCTAAGAGCCAAGAGCTAAGACTCTTAGTGAATCCACGAATTACAATACTGCAATGATGCCTTTTCCGTTTCTATTAAAAAAAATTTCCAGGTTTGAGCGCTAGAATGGCAAATTGCGGCGAGATGCGCGGATAGCCTTGCTTTCACCGTCTTAACTATTTCTATTTTATTGATAAATGTGAAAAACTGGACAAAACCCAGTCCTTAGAACCTGAAAAAAGCTCTTGCCAAAACCCTTCAAAGTATTTTATGTCAAGGCTTACAGAATTATATTCAAGGTGACTCTACATTATTAATTATGATAATAGTAATAAATACAAATTAGATTTATATCTATCTAAAGATTGAAAAACTCTTATAAGGATGGCATGAAGATTCAATTCTCAATATTACTATTAAATATTATTAAGTTGTTTCCATTTTAAAGTAAGACACCACTCAAAGTTCGCTAACTACCAAGGATGAAAATGATTCTCCTCCTCATCCCTCATCCCTCA
>DNXU01000110.1:9278-19149 GCA_003505715.1 Cyanobacteria bacterium UBA8803
CCTCATCCCTCTCCCTATTTTCATCCTTGGTGATAAAATCCGAATTGGCACAACCCGGACGCACATTCCCTACCCGTGTATGTAAATATTGACAGGTGAACTAAGAAAGCGCATCATTCCATGTTAGGCAAGTTACTAGACGGACGTTACCACATCAACCAAGTCCTCGGTGCTGGTGGATTTGGCCGCACCTACATCGCCCAAGATACCAGGCGTCCGGGTAACCCTACCTGCGTTGTCAAACAGCTCAAACCAGCCAATAACGATCCTGGCTTTTTGGAAACGGCTCGACGCCTGTTCAATAGCGAAGCCGAAACCCTAGAACAATTAGGAAACCACGACCAGATTCCCCGGTTACTCGCCTACTTCGAGGAAGACCGAGAATTTTACCTGGTACAAGAATTTATCGAAGGACATCCCTTAAGCCAAGAGCTACTGCCCGGTCAACGGTGGGACGAAAACCGGGTAATTGAGTTGCTACAAGAAGTCCTAACTATTTTGGACTTCGTCCACCGCCACGGGGTTATCCATCGGGATATCAAACCCGATAACTTGATCCGCCGCCACTGTGATCGGAAATTAGTATTGGTAGACTTTGGTGCGGTGAAGCAAATCCGCACTCAACTCGCTAGCAATTACGGACAGGTTAGCAACACCGTCGCAGTTGGTACTCCTGGCTATATGTCCAGTGAACAGGCACTCGGTCAACCCCGTCCCAGCAGCGATATTTACGCACTGGGTATCATTGGCATTCAGGCACTTACGGGAATGATGCCAACCCAGTTTCAAGAAGATCTCCAAACTGGCGAAATCCTTTGGCAGCATTTGGCACCAGTCAGTAGGGGGTTGGCAACTATCTTAACTAAGATGGTGCGTTACCACTTTAAAGACCGTTACCAGTCAGTAGGCGAAGTATTACAGGCATTGCAGCAGTTCAAGGCTGATCCGGCTAGCTATTCTGCCACTACTCCAGCCTATTCGTCGGTGCGAGATGTTCAGGCAGCGGGTTCATCTTTACCAGCACCCAATTACTCAAATCCCTTATCTGAAAAATACACAATGGCAGCAGCTCCTAGCGCTGGAGTTCGCCAACCTGTGGCTTCCTCATCTAGCGCTCCTGCTGTTGCTCAACCTTACAAATCCGATAAACTGCCTATACTGTTAGGTATTAGCATGGCCTTTGCAGTTGGAGTAGGTATGGCCTATGCCAGCAGTCAGGGATTATTCAGTGGAATTGGTAATTTAATTAGCGATCGCAATCAGATGGGCAGCTGTAAAGTGGTGGCTGGAGTCTTGAACGTGCGCTCAGAACCTGGAGGTAGCGTGCTTGACACTGTCACAAAAGGGACAAGTCTAGCGCTGACTGGTAAGGAGCAAAAGGATTGGGTAGAGATTAACTCGCCGATGAAGGGATGGGTATTTAACGACAGCCAGTATATCGACTGTAACTCAGCCACTCCCACCATTGCCCAGACCGAACCGAGTCCAACTCCAGTTAAGACCCAACCTAGTCCAACTCCGGATGAAACTCCAACCCCGACAACAGAAAAATCCCCCGATCAACCAAAACCTGTTGATAATAGTGCCAAAATCTTAGCCAAAGCAGCGGAAAAGTATCAGCAGGGTAAATTGGACGAAGCGATCGCCGACGCTCAATCTGTTCTCCCCGACAGTCCTGCTTTTAAAGATGCTCAAGACCAAATTGAGCAATGGCAGCAGGAATGGTCAGATGCTAAAGCTAAATTCGAGCGCATTGAACAAGCCTACAAAGAAGGCCGTTATATCGATGTATTGATTTATGCCTCAGATAGCAATTTTCCAGAGCAACGTTATTGGCGAGAGAAGTTGAATCAACTCGTTCAGGACGCCATGAAGCGTAAAGATGAAGCGGAGTCCAATCCCGAAGTATCTCCTTCACCCGAACAGTCAGACACTCAACAGCCTGCACCGGAACCTCAACAATCGGTTCAGCCTTCCCAGGAAACTACTGACGAAACGTCAGAAAACCGATGAACTTCTGACAGCAGAAGATTGAGATTGTATAGACGTTCTGGTGGAACGTCTTGTTATCATGTCCGGTTGATTAACCCTAATAAAATCTGTCGCAGGGCGGGTTTTGACTTAAGATATATCTGCGGGGTCTATAATATTAGTCACTAAACCCGCCCCTACAGATATTTATTATGGGGGTTTAACCGGACATGATATAACTTGTCTATGTCGGAGGGGACGCCAATTATGAAAGGCGATCGCACTCACACACCTTTTCATCATGAAAAACTGTAGGGGCGACCCGCTGTTTAGGATTAGGTGGATGTGACGAGAATTTATTGGGTCGCCCTGGATTATGCTGAGATTAAAGAGCCAATCAGGGCGAGTCAAATTGTCTTGTCGTTGGTAGCATTATATTGAAACAGCGACTCGCCCCTACATTTGGGAACTGCTTTAAGCACCAACTTCTTTAATTAAGCGATCACACTCTAAATTCTTGACCAATCACCAATTACCAATTACCCATTACCAATTACCAATTACCATTAAACTAAATCGGGATCGATTCCTTGTTGTCTGAGCAATTCTGCTAAACGTGCAGCTCGTTGTTCCGCTATCTCTGCTCTTTGTTTTTCTACTTCAGCTCTTTCACTCCCTGTTAGTAGCAAATTGCCCTCATTATCCCACCAGCGTAACCAGAATTGGGTTTGTTCCAGATAGGTGCTTTGCCATAGCCCTAACTCTACTTCCATTGGGGGGATGGGATAGTGTCCTCGTTCGTTCGGTTCTAGTTTCCGATAAGTAGTATCTAGCAAGTGATACACTTCTAACTTGCTATTATTAACTTCAAAGATGCCATAGTAAGGAATGCCAATAATCTGCTCGTATACCCAAAATTTTCCAGGTCTTTCGGTTTCTCCTTCCTGGGAAATAACTAGAGGAGTGCGATCGCGTTCTTCACTACCATCACCGCTAGCAAATTCTAAGGCAATTATAGGTCTTCTATGTTCCCGCCACAGCACGTAGGAACGGCGGGTTTTACCTTTAAGTTTGGGTGGCACGCCGGGGATGTAAAACCAATCTGGCGCTTCTGCACCTTTTTCTGGTGGTTCGGTTTCTCGCCAATAAATACCACAATCTTGTCCGATCGCATAATTCCCGTCAGGATGTAGCTTGTGCAGGACGGGCAAAATAGATTCAGTCAAAATAATACTCTGGGGATGCTCCTGAAAGTTTTTCACAAATGTACCATCGGACTCTGGCAATTGAGTATGGTCCGGAAAAGGAGGTGGTAGAGTGGCAGGGGTTAATGTTTCAGTCATAGTGCTTACTTATTCTAGTGTTCGTTCATAATGACGAAGCTGTAGGGGCAGGTTTAGGGATTAACTCTTTTACATACACCGATGCAAATGCCACAAAACCTGCCCTTGCTAATTCTCAAGCAGTGAAATACCTAGCCACTGGATGATAAGCCACGATCGCAGTAGTGGACTGTTCCGGATAAAGTTGCTCACTCTCATCCATATACAAATTAATGCGATCGCATTCCAACAACTCCAGCAACTTAAACTGATCCTGAATATTTGGACAAGCCGGATAACCAAAACTGTACCGAGAACCGCGATACCGTTGTGCCAAAACATCCCGAATATGATCCGGTTCCTCACTAGCAAAACCCAATTCTCGCCGAATGCGGGCGTGAGTCCACTCTGCCAATGCTTCCGCCATTTGCACCGCTAACCCATGGAAATACAGATAATCGGTGTATTGATTGGCTTCAAAGAGCTTTTTCGCATATTCTGTCGCCATTTCCCCTACCGTCACCGCCTGCATCGGGAAAACATCTAGGGGAGGAACAACTGAAGATGCTAAATCTTTAGGTTGATAAAAATCTGCAATACACAGACGCCGTCCAGATTTTTGGCGCGGGAACTTAAATGTTGCCATCGGTGCTGGATTGGGGGGAATTTCTGGACCTGATTGGTTGAGTATTTCCGGATTATATAGATGTAAGGAATTACCCTCAGCCAGACAGGGAAAATAGCCATAAATTACCTGAGGACGCAATAAATTCTCTACCACCACCCGCTGCTTCCAGGTTTCCAGAATTGGGTAAACCGTCTCTGCCAAGAAGCGATCGTAATCTTCCCGCGATTGTTCTTGGGGTTTACGGAACTGCCACTGTCCAGCAATCAAAGCCTGCAAATCTAGATACCCAAATATCTCCTATAAAGGGATCTCATCTGCTTGCAGTAACCGAGTCCCCCAGAAAGGAGGAGTCGGACGAGCAATATCTAAAGTTACCGATTCAGAACGAACTGTATCTTCTGCAATTGCGCCAACCTTCCCCCCCCCATTTCCTACATTCTCTACCTCTGCTACCTCGGTTACATCCGTTACCAAATCCCCTACCACCTCATCCAGAAATCCCCGCAAATCATCCCAATTCCCAGCGGATTTAGCTGGCATTAACTTATCCATAAAATGCAAATCTGAGAAGGCATCTTTCCCATAAATCACCTTCCCCCGGTAAGCATTTTGGCAATCCTGGCTCACAAACTTAGGTGTTAAAGCCGCACCTCCCAAGATTACAGGTACAGTTATCCCCCGCTCATTGAAAGTTTCCAGGTTATCCTTCATAAAGGCTGTAGACTTCACCAATAGCCCACTCATCGCCACGCAATCAGCCTGGTACTTTTCGTAGGCTTCAATAATATTATCCACAGGCTGCTTAATGCCCAGGTTGATTACCCTGTAACCATTATTAGTGAGGATGATATCCACTAAATTTTTACCAATATCGTGAACATCCCCTTTCACCGTAGCAATCACCACCGTCCCTTTACTATTATTCCCCGTCTCTTCTTTGGGCATGAATGGCTCTAAATACGCCACTGCTGCTTTCATAGTTTCTGCGGATTGTAAGACAAAGGGCAGCTGCATTTGTCCAGCACCAAACAGTTCCCCAACCACTTTCATGCCATCTAAGAGGAAAGTATTGATAATTTCCAGGGGAGGATAACTTTCTAAAGCTTTAGCGAGATTAACTTCTAGTCCAATCCGCTCACCATCAATAATATGGCGCTTGAGGCGTTCTTCCACAGGGAGTTTGTCATCTTCAGAGCGATCGCGTTTGGTAGTTTTCCCAGCAAATAGCTGAGTCAGTTCGGCTAGGGGGTCATAGATACAAATCGCCCCATCAAACTGGCGTTCGTCAAAGATTAACTTCCGGCACAATTCTTGATGTTCTGGCTCAATCTTAGCTAAAGGCAGAATCTTACTCGCACTAACAATAGCTGCATCCATCCCTACTGCCATTGCTTCATGCAAGAACATAGAATTGAGTACGATTCTGGCGGCTGGGTTCAAGCCAAAAGAAACATTAGAAACACCCAAAATAATATGACATCCCGGTAATTCTTGCCGGATCTGCCGAATCGCTGCTATGGTAGCTTTACCATTAGCTCGATCTTCTTCAATCCCGGTTGAAATTGGTAAGGCGAGGGGGTCAAAGAAGATCTCATAGGGAGGAATGCCGTAGTCTATGGCTTGGTGATAGGCACGTTGAGCGATCGCAAATTTCTTTTGAGCTGTCCGCGCCATGCCTTCTTCATCAATAGTCCCCACAATAACACCCGCGCCGTATTTTTTGGCTAACTCCAGTACCTGGCAGAAACGCGGTTCCCCATCTTCATAGTTAGTGGAGTTGAGGATACATTTACCCCCAGCCACCTTTAATCCCGCCTCCATCTTTTGCCATTCCGTAGAATCCAGCATGAGGGGTAAGGTAACATTAGTAACCAAGCGGGACACCAATTCGTGCATATCGCGCACCCCATCACGCCCCACATAATCCACGTTAACATCTAGAACGTGGGCACCTTCCCGGATTTGGGACTTAGCTAAAGAAACCAATCCATCCCAGTCTTCAGCGTTTAACAAATCGCGGCATTTCTTAGAGCCACTAGCATTTAAGCGTTCGCCGATAATCAGGAAGGAATTATCCTGTTGATAGGGCTGAATGCTATAAATTGATGCTGCCGAAGGTTCAAAGCGAGGATGCCGCTCTTTGGGGTGCAAAGTTTTCCCAATTTCGGCTAATTGTTGGATATGCTCCGGGCGCGTCCCGCAACAACCACCAATTACCTGCACACCCAAATCTTCGACAAAATGCATCAGTGCCATCCGCAGTTCCATCGGCGTTAGCTTGTAGTGAGCTTTACCGCCAATATTTTCTGGTAACCCAGCATTGGGGATACAGGATACGACGAAGGGTGAATTTTCTGAGAGATATTTAATATGTTCCTTCATGCGGTCTGGCCCAGTGGCACAGTTCAGACCGAGAATATCAATCGGATAGCGTTCTAAAATAGTTAGTGCCGCACTAATCTCGGAACCTACCAACATGGTGCCCATCACTTCCATCGTCACGGACACCATTAAGGGACGGCGTTCCCCCTTGTGCTGAAAAACCCGTTCAATTCCATTCAACGCCGCTTTAATTTGCAGCACATCCTGACAAGTTTCCACAATGAACAGGTCAACGCCACCATCATAAAGTCCTTCCGCCTGTTCAGCAAAACTAGCTTCCATCGTATCGAAGTCAATATGACCCAAGGTGGGTAGCTTGGTGGTTGGCCCAATCGAACCTGCCACAAACCGAGGTTTTTCTGGGGTCGAGAATTCCACCGCCACCCGCTTTGCCAGTTCGGCAGCTGTTTTATTTAGATAATAGGCTTGGTCTGCCAGGTCATACTCTGCCAGCACAATGGAAGTACTGCCAAAGGTATCGGTTTCAATAACATCTGCTCCTACCTCCAGAAAGCTGCGATGCACCTTCTCTACTGCCTCCGGCTTGGTATGAACTAGATACTCGTTACATCCCTCGTACTGCGGTCCACCGAAGTCTTCAGCAGTCAGATTTTGCGTCTGTAGTGATGTACCCATTGCACCATCGAAGACAAGGACAGGGCGTTCCGGGCTGTGGAGGCGAGCGAGGAAGGGGCTGTTCATAAAAGTCTTCTCAATAATAATTTTGGCTAGGCTTTGGGAAATATATTAAAAGCCCGTTCTTAACATTATTGTGCAAAATTTACAGCATTAGTGAGGAAGTTAAGACTATGAAGGACAGCAACACCTTAAATACACAAGAGGATACCCAGGGATTTATCCGTTTATCAACCGATGACGCGATCAATAACTTAGCTCACCTCCTCAGACGAGTAATGTTTGCAGGAGAACGGATAGTCTTGCAACAGGCTGAGGAAGAAGTTGCCGCGCTCATCCCGATCGCAGAGTTTGAACGACTAGATGCAGTGATGTATGAGCTGAAACCAAGCCTCTACTCATGCGACTATAACGACTATTACGAAGATGAGCGGGGCATTCACTGTATAGATCCCGATGAATTTAAAAACAATTTTGATGACATTCTCGCCGACGTGAGGCTAGAGGGCGAAATCTTCGGCCTACTGCCAACCCCAAGCATAGGAGGAAAAGATGTCGATATTTTCATGCCCGTCGCCGTCCTCATGCCGATCGCAAACTTTTGGGTGCCGGACTACTTGATTGCTGCATATAAGAAGAGAGACTGAGGAGGTGAAAGGTTCGTAGTAACCAATAAGAGTAGTTGACAATAGAGCAGTGTTAACCACTCTTATTGGTTACTACGAACAATATCGACGCAACCCGACACGCTATCACCCCCTCACTCCAAATCAAAAGTTAACGAGTGACTCCCTGCACAACCGGACGAATTTCAGAACCATCGAAAAGTCCTGGGTTACCAGCCCAGTTAAAATCGTTAATGCGCAGGCTGAGAGAACCCAGTTGCTGGACTGGGTTGTAACGCAGGATGATATTGTAGGTACGACGGCTGTATTCCACAAAGAAATCGGTACTGATTTCCTCACCCGTGTTCAAATTGTAAGAGGACTGAAAACCGAGTCGGAACGGCCCGTAGATTTGTTGGGTGAGGCCAAAGGAAAGCACTTTGCTATCTGCCACCCGGTCAAAGAGGAAGGGTGAAAGGTTACCGAAGGCAACTTGCGTGTAGCTGATATTAAAACCCGTGTAGTCGAGATAAGGCCGAGAAAAATGCCCCAGTTGTCCCGATAGGGCAATGGAACCACTTAAAGATTCTTGAGTATCGCCGTTACTATAGGCACTGGCAACACCAGTAACTACTGCACTCAATCCCAGGTAGGGAACCACTGGTGCTGGCGTGTATCGCAAGCCTTCGGTGGGTGTGGGGGGTAAACCTTGACCCTGCCAGAGTAAAAATCCTCGGCTCAAGGTTGCAGTGGCTTGATAGCGGGTGAGGTTGATGCGATTGTTATCTCGGATTGGTTCGAGCAAGTCTATGCGATCGGTATCGGCGTTGATATTTTGAACACCTGCTTGATAGTTTAAGTTAATGCCAGTTTTGCCTAAAGTAATATTCGGCGACGTGACCACCGCACCCAAGCTTGTCCGCACCGTTTGGAAACCAAGGGAGCCGTTAAAAAGGCGATCGCGGTAGCTATATTCCAAGTTAAGATTGTGCGGTAAAGTAGTGCCGATGACCTGCCGGAGTCGGAGACTGGCTCGTGTTTTTTGGCCGAACTCATCAGGATCTAGGCTGGTGGAGACTAACGAACCTACCAAAGTCGTCCTGGGAGTAAGTGTAGCCTCTAACCGAGCTTTGAGACCAAAGGAATCCGGGTCTAAGATGCCGCCATCGTCCTTGTCGGAACTATCCGAGTCTTCATCGCCCAAAATTGCCTTCTGGATAAAGTACTGAGGGGTGAGACGGAATCGCACTGTAGGAGTATTGACTACCTCAAAGGTACGCTCGACAAACAAACCGCCGCGATCTTCCTCATCGAAGCCAAATTTAACCAGATCCGGCTCCCGTTCCCGGCGATCTATAACGATGCGATTGCGGAATGTCGGCACCGAAAAACCGCCATCGAAGACTAAACGAGGTCGGGTGGCAACTATTTCATCTACTAAGGGCGAAATGCGCCTAAACCGGGCAGTTTTGGCTTGCAATTCTAACTCTGGTGGCGAAAAGGGATCGTTAGTCAACCGGACGTTGGTTGCGATCGACTCCGTTCCTTCAAAATCGATGCGATCGGCTTCATAGCGAAATCGATTAATCGTTCCTCCTGATTGTGGTCTCGCTATTGTGGTATTCGTCTTGCCTGTAAGCGGGTCTACGATTAAAGATCCCCCTACGAAGAAGGAGTAAAAGCCGGGATTCGTGATTCCGCTAAGAGGTTGATTGATGGCAATGGGATCGCTCACTGGGCGCTGTTCCTCAGGTGCCGATGGGTCGCGAGGAGAGGGCAAGATAGTTAGATCGGTGCCAGCGGTAGGCACGTAAATATCACCTGTACTGTTCAAAACGACACCGCTATCCTGAACAAAGTAATACTCAAACCGTTCGCCTCGCAAGACCTGATCCCCTCGCGTGAGTGCCACATTCCCCTCAGCGACAAGAATGCGGTTGGGTAAATTGACCTGGACGCGATCGGCATTTAGTAAAGCGCCCCGAAACCGCAGCACCGCATTTCCTTGTGCCGTAATCACTTGTCGATCTTGGTCGTATTCCTGACGGTCTGCCGTCAGTTCGAGTACACCCGTGATAGTGGTAGAAGCGGGGGGTTGTGTGGTTCCAGGATTAGAACTGCCAGGGGATAGGGGAGATCCTTGGCGATCGTGTTCTAGGGGTATGGGTATAACCTGCTCCACGGGCAAGGGTTGAGTATCCTCGGTGGGGATAGTAAATTCAAATTCTCGCACCTCTCCCAAGCGTTCTTGAGTTACCAGACGCTTGATATCTGACATCTGGAGCTTTAGTGGTATGGCGTTAGAGGGTGAGGGGGTGAGGGATGAG
>DNXU01000543.1:0-454 GCA_003505715.1 Cyanobacteria bacterium UBA8803
GGGGGTGAGGGAGTGAGGGGGTGTACCCGACATGATATAATATCCTGTCCTGTTCCTGGCTCATCATTTATAGTTCCTTTTGAATACCCCCTCTCAAAATCAGCAGTCTCCCAACAGAACCTCTTGCCATCTCTTACACCTCAAACAATCCAACGGGTAAGAGAAGGACTCGCTGCCGCACGCGATCGCACCGTTAGCCAAACCATCCAGAACACTCTTGACGATCTCGTTGCGATCGCTGAAGGTGGTTGCGCTCGCCGAGTGAGTGGGGAACTGCGTCGCAGTATATTGCGATCGCTCGTCCGCACTCTTTTTCGGGTGAAGGTGGAGTATCTAGAACGAATTCCCCAAGTACCCGCCCTGCTGGTTGCTAACCATCTAAACCATATCGACCCATTCCTAGTACTGTCTGAAATGCCTGCTCATCCTTACTATGGTAATTGGTAATTGGTAA
>DNXU01000543.1:498-2085 GCA_003505715.1 Cyanobacteria bacterium UBA8803
ACTAACAACTAACAACTAACAATCAACAACTAACAATCAACAACTAATAACAAACAACAAACAACAAACAACCAACAACCAACAACCAACAACCAACAACTAATGAATCACGTTGATTTAGCTTTTACACCAGCCTTAGAACAAACTCGGCTGATTCGGACTAAAGAAGTCTCGCCGCTGGAATTGGTGCAGCTTTACCTAGAACGCATTCAGCGATTTAATAGCCAGTTGGGAAGTTACTTTGCTGTAGCCGCTGATATGGCTTTGGCCGATGCTAAAGCCAAAACCGAACAACTAGCTCAGATGGAAGAGGGTTCAGCACTGCCTCCCTTTTTTGGCGTTCCTATTTCTATCAAAGATCTCTGCTCCGTTCAAGGACTGCCTTGTACTTATGGCACTCCCGTCCTGAAAGATAATATCGCTGCCTACGATGATGGAGTGGTAACGCGCATCAAGGGGGCTGGGTTCGTTATTTTGGGCAAAACGGCTACTTCAGAACTCGGTTCCTTACCTTATACTGAGCCACCAGGATTTCCCCCTGCTCGAAATCCCTGGAATTTGGACTATACGCCAGGAGGATCTAGTGGTGGTGCCGCAGCAGCAGTGGCAGCAGGGTTGTGTCCTATTGCTCAGGGTTCCGATGGTGGGGGTTCCCTCAGGGGGCCAGCCTTCTGCTGTGGAGTAGTCGCTATTAAACCAACACGAGGCCGGATCAGTTGGGCACCCACTGGCGATCGCCAAAGCGGTATTGCGATGAATGGCCCACTCGCTCGCACCGTTGCTGATGCTGCCGCCCTGCTGGATGTTATGTCTGGATACATTACGGGCGATCCCTATTGGTTGCCCAATCCAGAAATACCTTTTCTAGAAGCGGCACGTCAAGCACCAACTCAGTTACGGATTGCCTTTTCCACAGCCATACCCCCCTTAGGCGAGGCAGCAGAGATTTGTCAGCAGAGTGTTAGGGAAACTGTGCAATTGCTGGCAGGAATGGGTCATATTGTCGAATCGGGTTGTCCTGATTTCACGAGTTTGGTTGAGCCGTTTAAAACAATTTGGCAGGCAGGTGTTGGTGCATCAGGCATTCCAGTAGCAGCGCTGAGTCCAATGAACCAATGGATTGCCCAACAATCAGGTTCTGCCGGGGAATACCTCCAAGCGGTTAACCAAATGCAAGTGGTTTCGCGTCAGATTGTGACGTTTTTTGAAACCTTTGATGTTTTAGTCCTACCAGTTTACATGCACTCAACCATTCGCATTGGCGAGTGGGCCGATTTGCCGTCTGAGGAGACATTGCAGAAAATTATTAGTTGGATTGCTCCTTGTCCACCCTTTAATGCTACTGGATTGCCTGCGATCGCCCTGCCTACAGGTTTTGATGAGAATGGTTTACCCGTAGGAGTTCAACTAGTCGGGCGTCCTGCTGCCGAAGCAACTCTGATTGCTGTAGCAGCCCAGTTGGAAGCAGCAAAACCTTGGAGCAATCAGCGTCCTGCTTTGTTCGCGACTGAATCTTAATATATACCTGTAGGGGCGAGTCGCTGTGAAGATATCAAAGATGAATGCGATAACCTCAATTGACTCGCC
>DNXU01000543.1:2229-20823 GCA_003505715.1 Cyanobacteria bacterium UBA8803
TTCTCAAGAACTAGTTATTATGCGTTTTAAGAACCTTTTCACTCTTGCTTTGATTCTCGGCTTGCTATTTATCACTCTAGGCGATCGCATCCTGCCCCAACCCCTCAATGATGCTAGCCGGAATACTCGTACCAGCATCAATCAATTCTTAATCGGGTTATTCCCTAACTGGCAACCTAAGAACCCCAACCAGCGCACTAAAGATGCAGCTGATCGCCTCGAAAAAGGTGACAATCAACAATAAAATTATTTTAAGCCTTATGGGAATTGGGTAATTGGGGCAACATCAACCCTTTTTAGTTTCCAGTTGGCCGTAGCTGATGTCGTGTTATCCCCTGCGAAAATGAGCCTGGAGGTAGTATAAGGATTTTGGTATCCTGGAGGTGGTGTAAAGCCAGTATATTGACGCAACGAGCCTTGCAGAATGGGTTGGGCTGACTTATTAGCAAATAGTTGGTATTTGTTGTCTTTAACTACTAAATTATATTCAGTTATTGCGCCTTGGGTATTGAAGGCTGCCGTTTCGCCTTTATTAAAACCAACGTTTTGAGCAAAAATCGTATTAATGTTGTTACTTGTCCAGAAACCTAGTTCGATACCATAGGGTTGCGTCTCACCTGGTCTGATATCACACATGGCAATCACGCTAAACCCGGCACGGTTATTGCTGCTGTGAGATTCTGAGTTAATCTTGAGCTGAATCGTGAAAGAGTATCCCTTAGTACAATCCAGCGCAATTGGGGATAGTTTGAAGTAACCTGCATAATTGAGGGGATTACCACTATCCAGAGTGATACCGTCGTTGCTAGTTGTGACTGAAGGAGCCTTATAAATAGTAGTACCTTTGTAAGTCCATCCCTGCTGATCGGGCTTTGGCTGGGCTAAATTTGTGCCGTCATAGATGGTGACTGCCTTAGCAGCATTGGTTGTTGCGATCCACACCAGACCAACGGTAAGAGCGGCTACAGAGCTTTTCATGGAACATCTGATATAGTTATTAGTCTAAAATTTAATATATAATTGGAATCAAAGGAGCTTTATTTTCCGGATCTTACTCAAAACTTTATACTTTTGGTGAGTTATATGAAGTTTGAGTAAAAGAATACCAAGCAATTTTTGAATCACTTGGTATCAACAAAGCCACAACGTTAGATTTAAACTGTTNNTGGATTGGGACTCCCTTTCTGCATAAATGCGATCGCAATAAACCGCCCACGCAGCACCAAACATACCAGTTAGAGAACCTGATATTGCTACTGAAACACCCCATCCTACTGGCCCTAACCAATTAGTCACCTCTTTCAATAGGGCACTACTGCCTTTAGCAACGATATAGGCAGTTCCGGCAGCAGCTACTGTTACTAAACCCAACTCTGCCAGCATGTCTAGGAGTTCCTTGTGGGATAAATCCTCCTCAAAATAGCTCTTCCAGATGGACATATACATTAGGATATCTGAAGCCGTTAAAACCAGCTGTTTAGGCACTTCTCCTCCCGGTGTTGGGGCAGCTGCTGCTGCACTGCCAGCGATCGCATAACTCGCGATCGCTAAAACTGCGTCTAATCTCTTTTTGCCCAGATTACTCACAATGCTACTTACTCCTTCCAAATCAAAGGATGAGGGATGAGGGATGGGTATGATTTGGTATAAGACTTATTCTGGGCGGGTTTTGTACCAATGTTATTGGTAGGATGCACGCTAGAATGGCTAAACCCGCCCCTACATCATTGCCCCCTACATTAGCCCACTACCAAATGTCCTATTGCCAAGTTTCAATTCTCCATTTTCAAGCTAACTTTTTTTCAACCAGCTAAACATAGCTCGTAAATCTTTGCCAACATCTTCAATGGGATGTTCGGCTTCTTGACGCCGCATGGAAGTAAAGCCGGGTTTGCCTGCTTGATTTTCTAATACAAATTCGCGAGCAAATTGCCCCGATTGAATTTCTTGGAGGATTTTACGCATCTCAGCGCGGGTTTCCTCGTTGACGATCCGAGGGCCACGGGTATAGTCACCGTACTCAGCAGTATTGGAGATACTGTCCCGCATCTTAGCCAAACCGCCTTCTACAATTAAATCTACAATCAGTTTAACTTCATGGAGACATTCAAAATAAGCCAGCTCCGGTTGATAGCCAGCCCCGACTAAGGTTTCAAACCCAGCTTTAATCAACGCACTCAAACCACCGCACAATACTGCTTGCTCGCCAAACAAATCGGTTTCCGTTTCTTCGCGGAATGTGGTTTCCAGGATACCAGCACGAGTGCCACCGATACCTTTAGCGTAGGCCATGGCGCGATCGCGAGCTTGACCTGTAGCATCTTGATAGACGGCAAACAGGCAAGGCACCCCTTCTCCCTGTTCGTAAGTGCGCCGCACTAAATGTCCCGGTCCTTTGGGGGCAACCATGAGCACATCTACGTCCGGTGGTGGCACCACTTGAGCGAAGTGAATATTAAAACCATGGGCAAAGGAAAGAACGTTTCCTTCCTTGAGATTGGGTGCAATTTCATCCTTGTAAACCGATTTCTGTACTTCATCGGGCAGCAGAATCATCAACCAGTCCGCTGCTTTAGCTGCTTCGGCAACGGAGTGAACCTTTAAACCCGCATCCTGGGCTTTAGCAGCGGATTTACTGCCGGGATACAGTCCGACAATGACATTCATGCCACTGTCTTTAAGATTTAGGGCATGGGCGTGACCTTGAGAACCGTAACCGACGATCGCGATCGTTTTATCAGCGAGTAGGTCTAAGTTAGCATCCGCATCGTAATACATCCGCGCCATAGAAGCATCTCCTTCCTACAAAGGTTGTAATTGACTTGCAAACTCTTGATCTTACCTTAAAACTTGTAGCAAGCCTTAGATAAAAGGAGGAGGGATGAGGGAGGATGGATGAGGATAAAACTTATCCGTTGCTCACCTATTGTTTTAATCGGGAAAATATTGGTAGATTAATTTAAATCTTTACAACGCTTTCTGGGTTATTATTTGCCTGAAATGATGGGAGGATCGACTCCCTGGTTGAGGACTCTTTCTTTAAGAATTTACTCCTTAATTCTTGGCTAAGTAACTGCCAAGCGGTTGGGGATAAAATTGCTGGATAAGAAAGCTCGATTGCACTGGTAGGGTTGCCTTTTTTTAGAGCTATTAAAGCCCAGTGTAATCTAATATAATTTTTAATGTCTTGCAATTGGGGAATTTTATGCCGATGTTTATTACTAACTAGAGCATATATTTTCTCCTTAATTAAAAGGTTAGTTTCAAGACGCTTTTTAATCGACAGCTTGTGATTGTATGCCTTTTCCCAAAGCGTCCGGTAAGCTAGATATTGATTTAGAAAAATTGCATCTCCGAACTGGGCAATTTTAATCCAGGAATCAATATCATCAAAGTTGGTATCCAGACTAGAATCCCAACCCCCTGATTTGAGAAAAGCGTCACGAGAGCAGGCCACTTGAATCGGAGTGCCGAACGGTAACAGTTCCAACAGCATCCCATAATGGATATCTTCTTGGGGAATATGCGAAACTCTTGATGGGCCAACTTGCCGGGTTTTACTGATGACAGCTTGTTGGCTATCAACCTGAATAGCCTGACAAGAACAAATCACGGTTCCTGGATGTAAGGCGATCGCCTTGCCCATTTCCTCAATACAGTTAGGTGCTAGATAGTCATCATCATCCATAAACTTAATCCAGTCTCCTGTGGCTCTTGCCACGCCTGCATTGACCGATCCTGAATGGCCTAGATGAACCCGATTACGGTGATAAATCAAACGAGAGTCACCTGCACGTTGCAGACTTTCACACAGACCTTCAACGTAAGCTTGGGTGCCGTCCGAGGAACAGTCATCAACCACAATCGTTTCACAAGGCACGGTTTGAGCTAGAGCAATGTCAATTGCTCGCCGAAGCAAGCTTAGGCGATTGTATGTCGTGATGACAATACTGAATTTCATAAAATTTCTCCCAGAAAACCTTAGCTCACTACGCCACGAGCAAGGAGGATTCTCAGCAGCTTAGGATTAGCAAATCCTTGCCTGTCCTCCTTTAGGGGGATGTTTTTCAACCATCTCCACCAAAGACTGAGAGCTACTTAAACCTTAACTCCCTTATCTTTATAGTTACTGATTAACTGCCACTCTAATGCACCCAGATGATTTATTATTCATATTTTACTCGATTGCTTCCAAATTTTTTAACAAGACAAAATATTTATAGCAGTTCTCAGGGAAAAAAATGCTGTCGATGTAGCAGTTAAACTTCTGGCACTCTGCTGTAGTGGTGAGATTGCCAGTTATGCAATTTGTTGCTCGCACTATTTCTCTACCATAGAAAATACTCTATCCAAAAATCCGCGTTCTGGAACTGACTTTTCGTCCTTAAGGGAGATGCGGATAATAAATAATAATATCATTGATGTCCCTGGCAAGTTAATTGTCGTAGACAACTCTGAATGAAAATCCTTTTCCCGATCAGCCTCTTCCTAGTCTCTCTCCCTAGTCTCTCTCCCTCATCCCTCTCCCTCGCCACCAAGGGAATTGGGACCCAAATCCCTACCACAGCTTGCCTGTTAGTTGCCACATCGGCTAACCCATTCCTCCAGGACACTTCACTCCATCAAAACGCTCCTGCCAAAAACAGGGAGTTGCTCTTTAGAGTCTGGGAGGCAGTATCCTTTAAAGGTTGCGGTTTACAGAACTTGGGTGCAGACGATCGCCTATGGGGTGACTTGAATCAGGCAGCAGACAAACAAGCACTGTTGACAGCAATTGATTACAGCCTGCGTTACCTGAAAACCGATAAGGCACTGGCAGCTTATCGACGGTATTCCGTAACTGGCATTACTCGCGATCGCGTCTTACGCAGTCTTTTAAGATTTCGCCAACTTTTGCTGACATCTGACTCGCCAACTGCCCTGGAAGCAGCAGTGAAACGGGAGTTTCTCTTCTACCAGTCTAATGGTAAAGACGGTCAGAGTAATATTTTGTTCACGGCTTACTACGAGCCAATTTATGCAGCCTCTAGAGTGCCAACGGCAGAGTATCGCTATCCCCTTTATCGCCAACCGCCAAACTTATCTAGTTGGCCCAAACCTCACCCAACTCGCAAAGAACTAGAAGGGGAAGATGGTTTACAAGGAGGAAAAGGGCACCTGCGAGGATTAGCATTATTCTGGCTGCGCGATCGCTTAGAAGCCTACATCGCTCATATCCAAGGTTCGGCTCGACTCGTATTACCTGACGGCACCCAAACCTCAGTTAACTATGATGGTAATACAGCCTATTCTTACACTAGTATCGGGCGGGCACTGGCAGACGACGGCAAGTTACCGCTAGAAGGCATGACCATGCCGATTATCCTCCAGTATTTTCGCGAGCATCCCCAAGAGTTGAACAATTATATTCCCCGCGATCGCAGCTTTGTCTTTTTCCAAGAAACCCACGGTGCCCCAGCTTTGGGTAGTATTAGCGTGCCGCTGACTGCCGAACGTTCTATTGCTACAGACAAATCTTTAATGCCGCCAGGAGCTTTAGCGCTTATTCGCGCTCCCTTCCCCTTTGTGAAAGCGACAGGTGAACTAGAGCATCGTACCGTGAGCCGCTACGTCCTCGACCAAGATACCGGAGGTGCCATCAAAGGAGCAGGCCGGGTAGACTATTTTCTGGGCACAGGTAAAGAAGCAGGCGATCGAGCTGGAGTAACGGTTAGTGAGGGGCAACTATATTATTTGCTACTGAAGGGACAGGGAACTCTTAACAGAGGATAGGGGATAGGAAGCTTCTATTTTTAGGGTGCGGTAACACACCCTATATAATACAAGACTCAAATTTCGGTCAACCAAGTTAAAATTACCAGTATCCTCAGCGATCTGTGAGTGGACAATGTCATGCAAAGAACTGCCTGGTATTAACCCAGGCTGCAAAAATGTCTACCCAGAGGTCTTATCCCGACCACCATTGCTTTCCAGTGGCAAAACACTCTGGAGTGGGATCAGCCTCGATCAGTTTCTGCTACCCCCAGGAGAAACAGCCGAATATGCACTTGAGGAGTTTGTTCTCACTATTAATCTAGGTCAAGGTTTTCAGGTAGAACGGATTCTGGGTAAAAATTCGCAAATCGGTTTCATGTTTACAGGTGCTGTGGCATTATGCCCCATGCATACCCCCCAAGCTATTCGTTGGGATCGAAAAACCCACATTCTCTCACTAAAGTTAGAACAGAAACTATTGCATCGCCATGCTTTGGAAGTACTCGATACAGAAGAATTTGAGCTGATACCCCATCTCATCACGCAAGATGCACTCATTCATCAAATTGGGCTGGGATTGAAGGCACAGCTTCAAACCAATGATGTTAATAGTCGTCTTTATGCTGAATCGGCTGCAACGTTTTTAGCTGTTCATCTGCTGCAAACCTACTCAACTCGAAAGTCGATTGTACAGGAGTATAAAAGCGGTTTGCCACAACAGAAGCTCAGACAGGTAATTGAGTATATTCAGGAGCATTTAGCTGAGGAAATATCTCTAAATGAGCTGGCTGATTATCTTGGTATCAGTCGCTATTACTTCTGTCGTCTATTCAAGCAATCGACAGGACTCAGTCCCTACCAGTATACGATTCAACAGCGGGTAGAACGGGCAAAGCAATTATTGCTACAGGGCACTTTGAGCATCTCGGATATTGCGATCGCTTGTGGCTTTACTCATCAAAGCCATCTCAACCGCCACTTCAAACGGTTAACTGGAGTAACGCCTAAAACTTTACTTAACTTATAGCAAAAATGTGCAAAAATAGCATAATTGTGCAAGATTTTTGGTTAGTTTACTGCCACTATTAGGCTAACCGAAGGTATGTGTAATCTTCATTGGGGCTATGTCGTTGTGAAGCTAGATAATCCGAATCAGGAAGCACTATTAGGCAGCGCGTTTGTACTGCCTTCCCTAGATTCTCTAGGTTGTCAAGAATTGAGCGATCGCGCAGCAGAATCCGTACAGGGAGGAATGAAGCATGTGATGAAAATAGAACCTTTAACTATAAAACAAAAGACAACCGAAGTTTTTAGTGATATCAGTACTATGGTTCATGAGATAGGTCATGCTCATGGACGAGGACATGCACAACCTGTAACGATCAGTTGGATGGTGGATTTCAATGCCTAAAGCTTGGCTTAACTTATAATAATTGATGATGAGCTTATAGTCAGCTGAGCATCGGCTCAAATCCCTTAGCTTAGAGCGATCGCATCTACCAAATTTTTTTTAACCCAAACTCATCAAGGAGTAAAACTAATGATTTGGAAGATTTCAAAGAAACAAGCTTATAAGCCTATTTTCAAGAGCGAACAGTTACAAGCACTGGTGACAGATTTGGCTGAAGCTAAGGAAGGAGCGATCGTCGGGGGTAGACAAAAGAATTGGCTTGTTCCAAGTTTTAAAACCAATATCGATGATATCACTATATTGTTGGGAGGTGGGGGTATTAATGAAATAAGATGGGACGATAAACCTGGTACTGAAGAGTAAAAAGTAACGTAGCAAATATTCCCTGTGATGGTCTAGGTCGAGGTGGCACTTGTACCTAGTTGAAATAGGGTTTGTTAAAAAATCGACGATTGATTTTGCAGGAGTTAAAAGATGTCTCGTCAAATCTCAACCAAGCGTTCAGCACAACTAACCCTGAATGCGACTCGATTACAAGAACTTGTGGTGGATCTGAATGAGCCCAAAGAGGAATGTCTAACGGGAGGAAAGTTAGAAAACCTACAGAAGCTCCAAGAGGAATTTGGACCTGAATTAAGTCGCAGCTCATCATCTGGCGCTGGCGGCCCATTTTTTATTCTGATTTTATAATCACTGTTTCATTATAGACCTGTGATTTTAGGGACAATTCTTAACTCAATTAAGGATTAAGAAAATCTAGATGTTCCCCCGGAAGTTGGCTTAATTCTGCCGGGGTTCCGGTTTGTTTGAGTTCACCCTGATCTAACAACACAATCCAATCTGCTCGTTGAATGACTCTAGGACGATGGCTGATGATAATGGTTGTCTTGCCTTGGCGGTGAGCCAATAGCGTATCTAGGACTTCGGCTTCAGTCACGGGATCTAGGGCACCCGTTGATTCATCCAGAATTAGCACCGGAGGATCGGTGAGAATGGCACGGGCGATCGCTAACCGTTGCCGTTGTCCTCCGGATAGGTTCGCGCCAAATTCACCCAACACGGTGTAGTATTTATCTGGCAATTGGCTAATAAACTCATCGGCACCTGCCACCTGGCAGGCGCGAACAATTTCTTCTAGCTTGGCGTTCGGGTAGCTGAAGCGGAAGTTGCTCAGAATCGAGCGACTCCAGAAATGTGCCTCCTGGGGCACCAGGGATACCTGATGGCGCAAGCATTCCAGGGATAAATCGGACTGGTTATAGTGCCCAAACCGAATATTACCTGATTGCAACGGGTAGAGGCCCGCAATCAGTTTTGCCAGCGTACTCTTGCCACAGCCCGACTTACCAATCAACGCCGTTACTTGACCGCCGGGAATGGTAATGGAAAAATCCTTCAACAGTGCCACCCGTCCGATATGGTGAAAGTTCAGATTAGTGCAAGTGAGGTCTACATTTGGCGGAATGGTTGCCCATTCTTTAGAGACATCTAGTGGCATTTCAGGAGTGGCATCAATAATGTCGCTAATGCGCTGGGTGGCAGTCTTGGCACGGGCAAACTCATCGACAAAATTAATTACTGTGCTGATTAAGGTCGTAAAGTTGCGGTTCATCGCGTTGAATGCCAGCAGTTGCCCGATCGTGAGTTCCTGGCGAATCACTAAAAAACTGCCAAAACACAGGACTGCTAGCATTCCTAAACCGGAGATCAGCGTGGAGAATACATGATTGACAATAGTGATTTGTAACAAGCGAAAGGTAACGTTCGCTAACTGTCCAAAGCGACTTTGCACTTCTGCCCAGGCTTGCGGTGCAGCGTTGGTCGTTTTCAGCGTCAGGGCACCTTTGAAGGTTTCGACCAGCAATCCTTGATTTTCCGTGTCTGTCACCAATACATCGCGGGTCTTTTGTTGCAGTGCAGGCAGAAAAATTAACGTCGATAGGGTCATCAGAATGGCCACCGCGATCGCCGCTACTGTCAGCTTCCAACTATAAATCAGCATCAACCCTAGCGATACCAGGGCAATGAACGACTGGCTGGGTAGACTAATGACCACCTGCGACACCAGCAAATTTATTTCCCGAATATCGCGCAAACGACTGACAATTTCGCCACTGCGATGGGACTCGTAGTAGCTGAGGGGTAGCTGTAGAATCTGGCGGCCAAAATCTAGTGCTAGACCTAATTCCAGTCGTTGAGCAAAGTGAGCCACTAAATGTGCCTGGATTAACTGCATCACGCTGCTGAATAAAGTCATGGCAGTGACAGCGATCGCGATCGTTATCAGCAAGTCCCAATCTCCCCGTACCAACACATCATCCGTCAAGACCTGGATCAGCAACGGAAAGGCTAAGGACAATACCCCAATCACCAGATTCAGGGGTAAAACCTGGGCAATTAAACTGCGGTAGTGCCAGACGCGGTGAAAGAAACGACCAAAGCCAGCGAGCGAGTCATTCGGTTGCTTGTAGAAGCGATTTTCATCTGGAACTAGCAGTAGCATTACACCATTGCTCCAAGACTCTATCAGCGCTTCACGGGTGAGATAGCGCACACCAATCGCCGGATCGGCAATCACGTACTTTTTGCGCTTGCAACCGTATAAAACAACCCAGTGATACCCTTTCCAGTGGATAATGGCAGGCAACGGGGCTTCATTAAGGCGATCGAGCAACTGGGATGTTGCTTTCACAGAACGGGCATTAAACCCCAACGTTTCTGCGCCTCGACGTAATCCTAAAAGCGTTGTCCCTAGCTGCTCAGTACCAATGGCTTCGCGAATGCGTGGAATGGCCAGTATTCGTCCATAGGATTTAGCAATGGTGGCGAGGCAGGCGGCACCACAGTCTTCTTCACTATGTTGGAGAACGATGGGATATTTCATCTGAATTATGAAAGCGATCGCGTGTTGGCTAATATGAAAAATATCTACGAGCGATCTGCTAAATAATCTACTGATATTAGTCCCCATCAATCTGTGTTTCAGTGTCGGGTAGACCGAGCCAAGCAACTATTGCGACAGGGAAAAATGACTATTGGTGAAATTGCGATCGCTTGTGGCTTTTCTCACCAAAGCCATTTAAACCGACACTTCAAATGTTTGAGCGGAGTACCGCCCAAAGCTTGGATCGAATTATAGCAAAAACGTACCAAAAAAGCACGAACGTGCAAGATTTTTCTGTTGCAGCGATCTACTATTAATCCTATGCACCTAAAGTGTTGAGTAGAGGGCTAAACCAATGGAAATTAGCTTGAATCTAGATACAAAAACTATCGAAATTCGTGTTCCCGCTAACCGAGTTCCCGATGAACTGATAGGAGTGCTTACAGAAGCAACAACTACAGCAGAGGGTTGCTTAGCCTGGAGTATTAGGTACGGTGATGTTAGAAGATCCAGCAGCAGCAGTACAGTGAAAGATGAACTGCTAGGAGTTGTTGAAACACTGGTCGGCGAAACTTCCTCGGAGGATGAATTGCTGGGAGTTGTTGAAACTCTGGTTAGAGAAACTGCCTCAACAGTAAGTAGCACGTCTTCTAGTGAGCCTGCGAGTGTAATTCGGGGAACGTTGATTTTAACCTTCAACAACTCGCCAATTACAGAAGCGTTAACTTCCTTGGGAGGTCGCTCAATCCCGATTTTTGCAGACAATATAGCACCTCCATCTTCTAGTTCTGTGTCTTCATCCAACCTCAGTCGTTTTTCAGACACATTAGGAATTCTTCCCAATCCAACTGAAGTACCCGTACTTCTGTTTGCTAACCCATTCTCAGCTTGAAAGAGTCGGGCTTATTTTTCCTACAGTCATCCATAGGCACCACCAGGCAGAAAACCTAAAAGTTGCTTCAATTTAGGATCGGCATTTTCATAACAATGCGTCGGCATTTGATAATTCATAAACGGCCTGTATTTATGCCCTACCAAACGCTTGGCATAGGTAATTTGGGTCACGTAGCGCGTAGTTTGCGAAGCATTCCGCGAACCGCGATGCCACACTTGATTGTTAAAGCAGACAGCCGTTCCCATCGGCCCCAAACAGCTATGAATTTTGTCTTCGTAACTGCTAATATCCCCATCGCAGAATTTGCCAAATAAATGCGAACCGGGGATGGTTTGAGTCGGCCCGTTTGCGGGTGAAAGTACATCTGTGAGGTAGTAGTTGACTGTAAAAGCCAAAACATTCAAACGAATATTCGTCAGCGGTTTGCCATCCAGAGAAAGGACGTGAGGGGTATCATCTTGATGCCAGCTATTGTTAGCCAATCCGTTGCTTTCGGGAGCAATCTTAAAAGAATTGTTATGAATGACGTGAATGACATTAGCCGCTGGAATGCCATCTGAAATCGCATACCCAATACCATTAGCGCGACCGATTAACTGTTCCGCAAAAGTGACGATTGGTTCTAAAGCAAATAAGTCTAAATTAGCTTGCGATCGCTCGAACATTCGCTTTCTAATTTTCTTAGGCTTGTAGCCTGCTTTCGCGGCTTGCTCTATGTCTTCATCCAAATCGTGCCTCAAGACTTCGCATTGTTGCGGTGTTAGCACTTTCGGGATGACCAGGAAACCGTTGGTGTGGAAAAAGTCGATCCATTCATCGATCTGTTCTTGCGTAGCAGTTTGTCCTGCTAAATATTCAGACATCACTCGCTGTAATCCAACTCTGTATTACCATTGTAGTGAATTAGGGGGTAGGTTGGGTTTCTCTTACCTGCCCACCTGCAATTTTAATGACAAGTATTCAACCGGACACTATATCAGGTTGTCTGTGGGGCGATCGCTCTTTGTAAATGCCTAACAAACTCTTCAAACTCACTTAAAACAATTGACTGGAACGACACTTAAAACTCTGCTCAAGTCATAGCAAGAACGTGCAAAAACCGCAAAAACGTGCAAGATATGGAAATGGATCTCATCTAGGATTGCGATAACATCATGATGATCGAGAAGTAACTCAAAGGAGGCTCTAAAAATGCTGAATAAAATTTCTTGGCTAACGGATCAGGAAATTCAGGATCTTGGCGATCGAGAAGCCAGTTTAATTACAGGGGGTCAAATAACCACCGTTCCTGAATTGAGAGATGTTGAGCCAGCCACCTGGATGAGTGATCCTCAAAAAAGAAGAATTTTACTCGGTGAAATAACGTTATTAGCACCGCAGCAAGGTCAACGCTAGGATTATGAGTCCTACGAAGCCGTCAAATGCGATAAACTATTCTTCCCTCAATTCGGATGGTTTACATCCGGTGCAGCCGCATGAGTTTCTGCCACCTGTTGGAGTTTGGGTAACTCTCGGTGGTATCGCCATGCTGGCCATTTTTGGCGGAATGATCGCCCTGGCAGCTGTACTCAAATATCCCACCACTGTTAAAGCTCCAGCCATAATTCGCCCAACTGGCGAACTTCGAGTTGTTCAGGCAGCAACTACTGGCAAGGTAAATCGAATTGACGTGAAGTTGCACGAGATTGTGGCACGAGGGCAGGCGATCGCTTATCTCGATGACTCTCGCCTCCAAACGCAAAAGCGACAATTACAAAGCAGCATTCAACTTACCTCACGGCAACTGGAGCGAGTGAAGGCCCAAGCTCAGGCTCTAGAGGCTCAAATTGCCGCAGAGTCCCAGGCAAGTCAGCGAGTGATTGCAGCAGCAGAGGGAGAGCTGCGATTGAGTCAAAGACAATATCAGGAACGGCAAACCACAACCCAGGCAGAAGTACTAGAAGCAGAAGCCGCAGTCAGTTTGGCTCAGGAGGAGTTAGCTCGCTATCAAGCATTAGCCAATACGGGAGCCGTCAGCCAATCCCAAATTAGTGAGAAAACCGCAGCGGTTAAAGTTGCCCTAGCTCGCCTGCAACGAACCCAAGCAACGCTCAATCCCAGTGCGGCATCGGTGGAGATTGCCACAGAAAAGGTTGCGCAAGAACTTGCTCAAGGGGCTTCCATGCTGGCAACCCTTAGTAAGGAACGGGAGGCTTTGCTCCAGCAGCAGATCGGGCTGCACAATGAGTTAACTCGCGATCGCCAAGAACTTCAGCAAGTGGAAACCGAGCTCACCCATACCATTATCCGGGCACCTGTCACAGGCATTATTCAACAACTGAACCTGCGCAATAGCGATCAATTGGTTCAACCGGGTGACTTAATTGCTCAAGTTGCCCCCGATCGCCTTCCTTTAGTTGTAAAAGCCTATGTTGCCCCACAGGATATTGGTCGAGTGGAAATTGGGCAATCTGTAACTATGAAAGTATCGGGATGTCCCTATCCTGACTATGGCACGCTTAAAGGCACCGTCACGACCATATCGCCGGATACAGCAGCGTTACCCTCAACAACTCCTAATCCTGCGGTTCAAGATCAGCCCAAACCCTTATCGAATGCTCGCTATGAAATCACCATTCAATCTCAGGTGCAATTTCTTGGCTCAAAGGAGCGCATCTGCCATTTACAAGCGGGAATGGATGGGAGTGCAAATATTGTCACTCGTAGGGAGACGGTATTGCTTTTCTTAATGAGAAAAGCAAGGCTATTAACCAGAATATAGTATTTTATTTGAGATGTCAAAATATGTTTAATTTAAAACGTTCAGCAACTTCCTCACGATTTTATGAATGACTACTACATCGTTCGCCAATAGGAGCATTGCTATGTGCATTTTTGAGCGTTGGGCGATTGCTTCCCATACAACCAAAGAGCGCTCTGTAGCACAGTTAGAGTTTTGCTATACTAAAGAATACAAAGAGTAGAAGCACTTCAATTGCGTAAAAACGGTGAAGTTTATGGATACTTCGGATCTGTTTAGTATATTAGAGCGCGATCCTAATAAAGTCAGCGGTGCATGGGTTTTTCGAGGAACCCGCGTCCCCGTAGCTGCTTTTTTTGAGAATCTCAAAGACGGAGCCTCAATCGATCAATTTCTGGAATGGTTTCCTGGAGTAACGCGAATGCAAGTTGAGGCACTTTTAGATTACGAACTCATCACCTTGATGAAAGCAGCAAACACATGAAAATCCTATTTGACCAAGGTACGCCAGTACCTTTACGCCGATACCTCCCAGGGCATAAAGTGGACAGAATTAATAATTGGTGAATATTCAAAAGGAGATGGAGAACATACAGTAGATTTTGTCAAAAAAATAATGGAGAAAAATCCCCAGCAGAGAATCATCATATTTGGGGATGGTGCCGCTTACCATAAAGGGGAATTAATGAGAGAATTTTTAAGTCAAGTCAATGGAGATTTGCCGCGAGAAGAATGGCAAGTAACTTGTCATTTATTAGCTCCGTATGCTCCGGAAGAAAATCCGATAGAAGCCGTCTGGCTGCAATTAAAACAATTAATCAGAAGATTTACTAACGCACCTTGCAAGCTAAAATATAATGAATGAAGGGTGTAACTTGGTGAGCCGAGTCAAATTATTGGTTGGGACGGCCTTCAAGTCCCTGATGAAGCACTCAACATTCAAGTTTTGATTCTTAATTGTTTCCAGTCATTGCCAAGATTCTGCCATATCATGTCCAGTTGAATACTTACGATAAAATCAAAGCTGACATTTGGAAATATAAAAACTGGTAATTTTTATATCGTAAGTGATTATCCGGACATGATATGACCGGATGAAGGTTTCCCGTCGGTAAGTCCTGTAAGCGATTACGGTTTACCTAAATCTGAACGGCTGGCAAATAAAGACTTAGAATTCGACTCTCCGGCACATCGCAACTGCCTGGTTAAAGACAGGCTCAATCCAATCATCATCGCCCACTGACCGAAAAGGCTAAAGCAGACAGTCATCGCCGATACCTTTTCCAGTAACAGCCAAGGCGCACCAAATACTGACACAAGCCACAAACCTGGGAGATTATTCGTATCCATAGCCAGTAAGATGGGCGGTAAGAAGATCGCACTACTTAAGTAGCTGGCTGCCCAAATACTCGGTTTCTGGCGTTTTCCTAACAACATCACTTGAGTAATTAGGGCGTAGATCCAGATTAAATTAGCACTTAGCACCAAACCTGCGATCGCTTGTATCTTCACCGATACACCAGCGGGAAACAGCAACAACCAAGGCAACCAAATTACACTAGTGATGGCTAGATTGATTGCGATCGCTACAGGTGCCGGACTTTTAGCACCACCCACCCAATCCAGCCATCTAGAGGAATACGCTCTATTTGCTGCCTGGGGTTGTTTCACTTCACCGTAACGTGCCCAATCCAGTAAAGCTTGCCGTTGCGGCGAAATTCCCCAAATGACTACCAAAAATAATCCCAAACTTAAGACCGAAATGCCGAATAGGCAACCAAACAGCCGCTCTTCGTCAACCCAATTATGGTTGAGTTGCGACCAAAACAATCCCAGCAGCCAAATCTGAAAGCTACCTACTAACCAATAACTCTGTTGCTTACTCAGCATCGTCCCATAGGGGTTGCAAAACAGGCGATTTGCTGCTTGCCACATCCAATAAGTGCCGACGCTAAGAGTAACCAACATCCAAAGAGTCAGCAGCAGTGGCTGACTGCCAAGAGACCAGAAAAACCAGTGCCAATTTCCTAGTCCCCTATAGGTCAAAGCATCCCAATTGAAATGGATATCGATCAAACCAATGTAGCCACTCCCCAACCATGCTCCTAAAAAACTACCTGCTAAAGCTTGATAGGGAGCTTGGGTTAGCCCAGTATTCAGGATGACAGTACTGTAGAGGAAAGCACCAGCCACACCTACTAAAGCATACCAGCCAATTATCCAAGCCAAAGGAACACCAGCCACAAGCCCCGCAAACCAATGCAAGGGTATAGCCAGACCAAGTCCTAAATACACCAATATCGGCCCCCCTAGCATTTTGCCCAACAGGATACTCTGACTTGATTGGGGACTTAAGCGAATAAAATTCAAAGTCCCCCGACGCTGTTCTTGCACTAAATCAGCAATCAGAACGTATACGCCAAGGGCAAAAAGTCCTAAAGGTAAAATCCAGTTCAGCGTTCTGAAGATTCCTAACCAATTGAACTCCCAATAATAGTTAACACAAGTACTAGCATTACTGCTGGCATACTTGGTGCAGTGTTGTTCGGAAAAACCTAAAAGGATTACCCCTTGCATCAGTAACGAACTAAAGGCAACAATAAGTCCGTTACGAGGTTTCAGACGCCCTTTAAGTTCCCTGAGCAACTGGGGATTCCAGTCACCCACCCGGTCGATTGCTGTAAGTCGCATGGTTAATGCCTCTAAATTGGTCTTTTTTTAACACCAAGAACGCCAAGTCAAGCGCAAAGAACGCCAAGAAGAGAGCAGGACTGCGATGAGTGGGGTGCGTTACGCGCTTGGCTTTCCGCACCATTGCCACTATATAGTACGCTACTGCTGCGTTCTAGTTAACGCAGCCTACCGTCTTCTGGTATATCAATAGTAGAATCACGAGATGGTGCTTATGGGAAGAAGCTACGCCGTTTTAGGGACTGGAGCGATCGGAGGCTTTTACGGCGCTCGCTTACAACAAGCTGGGTTAGAGATGCATTTTCTGCTGCGGCGGGATTATGAATATGTCCAGCGTAATGGTTTGGCGATCTCGTCAATCCAGGGAGATTTTACTTTACCCAAAGTGAAGGGTTATAACAGCGTAAAAGATATGCCTCGTTGTGATGTCGTGTTGATTGCCCTGAAAAGTACTCACAATCATCTGCTGGCTCAGCTACTGCCTCCTCTAGTTAAAGACGGTAGTGTTGTTCTCACGCTGCAAAACGGTTTGGGCATTGAACCCAAAATTGCCGCACTGGTGGGGCAATCTGTAGAAGTCCTAGGCGGGTTGTGCTTTATCTGTTCCAATAAAAATGGCCCCGGTCAGATTCGTCATATAGATTACGGCCAGATTCAGCTCGCTGCTTACGGTCTTAACTACCAACCTCAAGGAATTACCACGGCAATGCGTCAGATTGCTACTGACTTTGAACGAGCCAATATTCCCATTAAGCTGGAAGAGAATTTACTACTAGCGCGGTGGCAAAAATTAGTATGGAATATTCCCTTTAACGGTCTATCCGTAGTATTAGACGCGACAACAGATGCCATCATGGCGGATAGGCATGGCCAGAAAATGGCCGAAAAACTTATGAGAGAGGTAGTGGCTATAGCAGCCCGCTATGGTTTGAATATTCCAGAGAGCTTCATCCAAAATAGGCTAGAGGATACGGTAAAGATGAAACCTTACCGTACCAGCATGAAAATTGACTACGACTTCCAGCGACCTTTAGAGATAGAAGCCATTTTTGAGAATCCGCTACGGGCAGCACAAAAAGCAGGCGTTCCCGTTCCGCAACTAACCATGCTCTATCAGCAATTAAAATTTTTAGAGGCTAGATATTTATCTAGGGAATAGGGAATTGGTAATTGGTAATTGGTAATTGGTAATTGGTAATTGGTAATTGGTAATTGGTAATTGGTAATTGGTAATTGGGAGAGGGATGAGGGATGAGGGATAATATCGTTTATTGTTGCCTCGGAATTAACTGTGAACTCTGCGTTCCTTTGCGATACCCTCTGCAATCCTCTGCGTTAAAAAAATACCCAAAATCACATCAATCCAGTAAATCTGGTTGTTGTTTGACAATCATTTCATAGAGGGGTTGGAAACTAAACCAACCGAGAGAGTGAGTACCTACCTGGCTATAGGTCAGTTTAGCGGTATCGGGATTGATAGGTGTTGGGTTGCCCACCGCTTCAGCCATTAGTTGAGCTTGGCAACATCTCTCCATTGAGATGAACCACCAAACCGCCTCATCAACCGAGTGCCCCACCGTCAGCAAGCCGTGGTTGCCTAGGATTAGGGCTTTCTTATTGCCTAAAGTTGCAGCAATGCGATCGCCTTCTTTAGTATCCAAAACTACGCCCGTATAATCCTCAAATAAGGCGTGGTCTTGATAGAAAGCACAGGCATCTTGAGTCAGGGGATCAAGCAGGCGTTTCAGAGTAGACCAGCTTTTACCATAGAGGGAATGAGTATGAGCAGCAGCAATGACATCGGGTCTAGCCAGATGGATTTGGGCATGAATCGCAAAAGCCGCAGCATTTACGGGTAGGTTACCCTTGACAATCTGACCCTTGTGGTTGACTAATATTAAGTCTGAGACACAGATATGACCGAAGTACATGCCGAAAGGGTTAACCCAGAAATGGTCAGGCAATTCCGGATCGCGGACAGTGATGTGTCCGGTAATCCCTTCATCAAAGCCGTAGCGAGCAAATAGACGGAAGGCAGCTGCTAAACGTTGTTGGCGGTGGAGACGTTCATCTTCTAAACGCTCAAATATTGGAGGGCGGGGAAGTTCTAGGGTAGATTGGGAACTTTGAATTGCTAATTGGGGATCGATTGATTTAACCATAGATGTTGGGTAAGCTGACTTGAATAGGAAAAGGGGGAGTGAGGGAGTGAGGGTGTG
>DNXU01000543.1:21029-28617 GCA_003505715.1 Cyanobacteria bacterium UBA8803
GAGGGAGTGAGGGTGTGAGGGAGAGATTTTTATGCGTTCTGGTGTACCCAGTTAATGATGGCTGCTATTATATTTTTTCACCACTTATAACTAAAGCAGACATGGGTAAAACCACTTTATTGGATTGCGTGTAAGGAACTAGCGCTTCATGAACTGCGGCACGAATATTTTCCAGATTGCGCTCGGGTTGACGGCGCAGCAAACCGCCTGTTCTAGCCGTCCCTTTATAAAAAGCCTCAAACAGTCGATCGGCACTATCTAATTCCCAGCTCAAAGAGATTTGCTTAACTAAAGGATTGATGAAACCGGCCTCAGCCAATCCCTGCAAGCAGTTTTCTGGCTGACTGAAATAGAAAAAAGGTGGTCCTTCAGGAATAGGATTATTTAGCTCGCCATAGGTTTGAATAGCCTGATAAATAATCTGGAAACCAGCCGATTTTTCTAAAATATCCCAGGCTGTAAAGGCAAAGTTCCCTGGCACCCGAAGCACCCGAAAGGTTTCATTAATTGCCTTTTGAGGTTCAGCTAGGTGCAAAATACCAAAATTCATGACCACAGCGTCAAATTCATCGTCTGCAAACGGCAAAGATTCCGCATCTCCTTGCACCCACTTTAGATCGGGATTTAGTTGCCTAGCTTTGGCTAACATAGCCTCAGAAAAATCTAAACCGACGACTTGGCACTGACGTTGAGCAGCTTGGGCTGACACATAACCGGGGCCGGTGGCAATATCCAGTAATTTTGTCCTCGCTTGAGCTTTGACAGCATTGAGCAGAGGTTCAATCATTTGGTTCGTCAGCGCACCAAAGGAACAATGATATTGCTCAGCAGCTTGTTGCCATCCCTGATATTCAAAGTCCTTAAATTCTTGTGATTTTGTCATAGATGCAAATCCCTTTCCCTCAACTTTATCCCTATTTTTACCTCAGACACTCATGAGCGATCACTCATTAAGGAAGGCAGGAGTTACACCACTACACCCTACGAATAGTAATGGTGCGTTAGCTTCCCTACGAATAGCTCCTCACTCCCTCTCCCCCTCACCCCTTTACTCCCTCACTTTCTATATGTAAATTTGTGTAAAACAATTTTGAGTTAATCTAACGGGCTTCCGCTAAATCTGGTTACATTATGTTACAGCGTTAGATGGATATCCATCTCCAGATTTAGTTAGATCAAACCTCAGACACTAAGACCTATGTATTTCCCCCTCTGGCCAGGTCAAGTCTATCCCCTAGGAGCATCCTGGGATGGTAAAGGCACCAATTTTTCTCTGTTCAGCGAAAACGCGACGGGTGTTGAACTGTGCTTATTTGATGAAGAGGATCAGGAAACACGTTTAAGGCTGACGGAGGTTGATAACTTTGTCTGGCATGGCTATGTACCGGGGATCGGACCAGGTCAACGGTATGGGTTTCGGGTATACGGCCCTTATGCACCGGAGGCAGGTTACCGCTTCAACCCCAATAAACTGCTAATTGACCCCTATGCCAAGGCCCTTGATGGTGATATTGTCCACGGCCCAGAACTATTTGGGTATCCTTGGAACGCACAAGAGCAAGATCTGGGGTTTTCGGATGTTGATAACGCCCATCTCATGCCTAAGTCCGTTGTCATCGATGAATCTTTTGATTGGGAAGAGGACGAGTTACTGCGCATCCCATTCCACGAAACGATTATCCGCGAAACTCATGTCAAGGGTTTTACTAAGTTACATCCCGACATCCCTGAGGAACTGCGCGGCACTTATGCAGGAATGGGGCATCCAGCTGCGATCGCTTATCTCCAATCTCTGGGTATTACAGCTGTGGAACTGTTGCCCGTGCATCACTTCCTAACCCATCCGGGACATCTGGCGGATAAGGGACTGACTAATTACTGGGGCTACGATTCCCTTAACTATTTTGCTCCTCACTGGGCCTACAGTTCGGACAAAACGCCGGGGGGTCAGGTGAGGGAGTTCAAGCAGATGGTCAAGGCGTTACATGCGGCAGGGATTGAGGTAATTCTAGATGTAGTCTACAATCACACCGGAGAAGGCAATCACTTAGGCCCTACGCTTTCCCTGCGAGGCATTGATAATGCAACCTACTACCGTTTAGTCGAACCCAAGCCCCGTTACTACATGGATTTTACAGGCTGCGGCAATTCCTTAAACGTGCGCCATCCCCAAGTTTTGAAGTTAATTATGGATAGCTTGCGCTATTGGGTCATGGAAATGCACGTCGATGGCTTTCGCTTTGACCTTGCCTCGGTGTTGGCGCGAGAACTCTACGCTGTAGATAGTTTGGCGGCCTTCTTTGATATCGTTCACCAAGACCCAATTATTGCAGATGTTAAGCTGATTGCCGAACCTTGGGACGTAGGGGAAGGCGGTTATCAAGTGGGGAACTTCCCCCTGCTATGGTCGGAGTGGAATGGCAAGTATAGAGATACAGTGCGGGATTTCTGGCGGGGCGAACACAGAACTCTGGCCGAATTTGCTTATCGCTTTACTGGCAGTTCTGATTTGTACCAGTCTAACGGACGCAGTCCCAATGCCAGTATTAATTTTATTACCGCCCATGATGGCTTTACCCTTACCGATCTTGTCAGCTATAACGACAAACACAATCAATCTAATGGCGAAAATAACTGGGATGGTGAAAGCCATAACCGTTCTTGGAATTGTGGCGTAGAAGGAGAAACCGCTAATCCAGAAGTATTGGCATTGCGGGAAAGACAGCGGCGGAATTTCTTAGCCACCCTCATGCTGTCTCAAGGCGTACCTATGCTACTGGGGGGAGATGAGATGGGGCGATCGCAAAAGGGTAATAACAACCCGTATTGCCAGGACAATGAACTGACCTGGTTAAATTGGGATTTAAAAATAGAAAATGCCGATCTGTTGAATTTTACCCGCCAGCTGATCTACTTCCGTCGTCAGCATCCGATCTTTCGACGCCGTCGCTGGTTTCAAGGTCGAGCGATCCATGGTTGGGGGGTTAGCGATATTGGTTGGTTCAACCCCGATGGCGGTAAAATGATAGAAAAGCAGTGGCAGGATGGTTTTGCCAAAGCCATTGGAATTTTCTTGAATGGAGAAGAAATTACCACTCCCGGCCCTAGAGGCGAACGGATGATTGATGAGAGCTTTCTATTATTCTTTAACGCCCATTATGAGATGATAGAGTTTATCATCCCGATTGGGTTTCAAGATCGGTTGTGGCAAACTCTGATAGACACCACCCAGCCTCGATTTGTTAAGAATGGACAGGTTTACAAAGGTAATAAACCCATACCCGTTACCAACCGTTCCTTGGTAGTCTTGCGGCGGGCGGGATGATTTACGCATAAGGCGGTTGAAACCGCAGCTATAGGAAACACGCACCTAATTGCGGTGCACAGGTTTCAACTCCCCCATCCTCCAACTCCTCCACTCCCCCCACTCCCCCAGCTCTTCACCAATCAGCAAGGTATCTTAAAAGAGGGATGAAGGATGAGGGGGAGAGGTTTTAATTTGTACTGGTGTATACATTTGAAAAAGAAGTTCAGCTCGTCTTAAAGTTAGTTCAAATTCTTTTCTCCTGAACTCCTGGCAAATACAAGAAGATGCAACGCAACCCAGTTCGATCTCGACTATTTGGCGTGAGTGCTATCCCTATTCACCAGCAACGGCAGCTTATCTTGGCGATTCCTGTGTCTTGCCTGCTGGCATCCCTGTGCGCCTTTGGTTGGTTGCAATTTAATACGGCCAAAGCTGAAAGGTGGGTGCAACATACCCAGCAAGTCCGTCTCGAAGCAAAGCGCTTGGTGGCGGTGTTGTTGGATGCAGAAACGGAAGTTCGGGGGTATGGTTTGATCCGTAACCGGGAATTCCTGAACCGCTATCAATCATCATTAGACGCAATTCCTAATTCTTTAGCTCAGCTAGAACAGTTAGTAGCCGATAATCCCTCTCAAACTCAAAAACTTCAGCAAATTCGCACCTTAGCAAAGGCTAGAGTTGACTCTTTGAATAGTAATCTCAAACGGATTGAGTCCTTACCTACAAACGTCTCAGTGCCACCAGATTTAGTATCGAAACTGGTGGCAGGTAGGCAGCTCATGGAACGGACACGAGTTCAAATCGAGCAATTTCTGGCTGAAGAAGAACACCTTCAAACCAAGCGCCGCCAACGCTTGGAGCAACAGCAGCAACTTACTTGGCTGGCACTGATCCTGTCAGCAGTTATCGGTATTAGTAGCTCGGTTTTAGCTACTTACCTATTGAACCGTCTGGAGCAAAAACTGATCGAACGCGATCGCAATTTGCGGGAAAGCGAAGCCCGATACCGTACTGTAGTTGAGAACTTTCCCGATGGGACAGTACTTTTATTTGATTCAGAGTTGCGCTACTTGCTGGCAGACGGCGCTGGGTTAGCAACAGTTAATTTAGCAAAAGAGCAATTAGAGGGTAAAACTCTTTCGGAGGTATTTCCCGCCGAGACTGCTGCGGTTTTGGAGCCAATTTATCGGCAAGCTTTGGCTGGAGAGGCAACTACCTTGGAAATGCCCTATAGCGATCGCATTTTATTAGTATACGCAGTCCCAGTCAGAAATGAAAGCCGCGCCATCTTTGGGGGCATGGTGGTTACCCAGGATATCACTGAGCGCAAGCGAGCGGAGCAAACACTTTATAAGGTGAACCGCTCGCTCAGAACCATCAGCGAGTGCAACCAAGCCTTAGTGCGTGCTACCGATGAACCAACCTTGCTGCAAGACATCTGCCGGATTGCGATCGAATTCGGCGGTTACCGTTGCGCGTGGATTGGGTTTGCCGAGTCCGATGAAGCCAAAACGGTGCGTCCTGTAGCTCAAGCTGGTTATGAAGAAGGTTATATCGAATCCTCACAAATTACTTGGTCTGATACGGAACGGGGCCGCGGCCCGACTGGGACAGCAATTCGCACTGGCCAAGTGAGCATTGCCCAAAATATTTTAACTGACCCGAATTACCTCCCCTGGCGTGATGCTGCTGTTCAAAGGGGTTATGCCGCTTCCATTGCCTTACCCTTAATTATCAATGCTCAACCGATAGGGGCATTGAACATCTACACCACTGCACCCGATGCCTTTGATGAAGCGGAAGTCAGATTACTCACCGAACTGGCGAATGACCTGGCCTACGGCCTTGCGGCGTTGCGGGCTAAAATCGAACGGCAAGACGTATTATTAGCATTGCGGGAAAGCCAAGAACGCTTGGATGGTATTATTCATTCTCTTGATGATGTACTCTGGTCAGTTTCAGTTACCACCTCTGAATTACTATACCTCAGTCCAGCCATAGAAAAGGTATACGGACGCCCCGTTCAAACCTTCTTCAATAACCCGAATCTCTGGCTAGAAGTCGTTCACCCAGAAGATATAGAACGGGTCAGTACCTTTCATCAATCCTTACTAGAACTTGGCGGTTTGGCCTTAGAGTATCGGATCTTGCGACCAGATGGCCAAATCCGGTGGTTGTACGATCGGGGACGTTTGATTCGGGATGAGGATGGCACCCCTATCCGATTTGATGGTATAGCGACTGACATCACGGCTCGCAAGCAAGCTGAAGAACAGATTAGGCAACTCAACGAAAGTCTAGAACGTCGTGCTGTTGAAAGTGAAACGCGATACCAGCAAATTGTTGAGCTTGCTGAAGAAGGAATTTGGGTAATTGACCAGCAAGCCCAGACGATTTATGTTAACAAGGCGATGACTAGAATGTTAGGCTACAGGGAATCGGAAATGTTGGGGCATCCGATTGCTGACTTTATGAATGAAGCGGATAGAATTGCAGCAGAATCTCTCAGTAACATTCAAAATGCTAACCTGGTTCGACGCCGAGAAGTTAGATTAAAAACCAAAAATGGACAGCACATCTGGACTTATATGTCCACCAGTCCGGTGTTGGATGAACTCGGCCAGATGCTATGGTCTTGCTCCCTCGTTTATAACATTACTGAGCGCAAGCAAGCTGAAGAACAACTGCGCCAAAGTAGCGAGAGAATCAGTCTGGCGAATGCCGAGTTAGCGAGAGCAACGCGCCTCAAGGATGAGTTTCTAGCGAACATGAGTCACGAGTTGCGCACTCCTCTTAATGCAATTCTTGGTCTTTCAGAAGCTTTGCAAGAAGAGGTTTATGGGGAATTGACAACACGGCAGCGTCGGTCTCTCGCCACAATAGAGGAAAGTGGCAAGCATTTGCTGGAGTTGATTAATGATATTTTGGATCTCTCTAAAATCGAATCTGGTAAAATGGCTCTGCAAATTACTAGAATTTCTCTACCTAGTTTGTGCGAGTCGAGTTTGAAGTTTGTCAAGCAGCAAGCTCATCAGAAAAATATCAAGTTGAACTCTAAGATTGCTCCAGGCGTGGGGGAAATTGAAGTAGATGAACGCCGAATGCGGCAAGTTTTAGTGAATCTTTTAAGCAATGCGGTAAAATTTACTCCTAATGACGGCGAGGTTACGGTAGAGGCAGTTGCTGATGCAGAAGCTGAAACTCTAGAGTTAAGCGTCATTGATACTGGAATTGGAATTGCATTAGAACACCTCGATCAATTATTTAAACCATTCGTGCAATTAGATAGTAGCCTCTCCCGTCGCTATGCAGGTACGGGCTTGGGCTTGGCCTTGGTACGAAGGATTGTAGAATTACACGGTGGTAGCATCTCCTTAGAGAGTAAGGTGGGAAAAGGGAGTCGATTTACAGTTACTCTACCCTGCAAAGAACAAGAGTGCCTGACTTCTGGCCTCAGAGACATACAAGAGACTATTGGAGAATTACCCAGCATTCACCAAGCTTTAATTGTGGAAGATTCCGATCCTGCGGCCAAGCAAATCGCTCGTTACCTGACTGAATTGGGGGCAAAAGCCTTAATCCATCCCCAAGGTGAAGGGACTCTTGAGGCCGTGCAGCGATTTACTCCAGATGTTATTATCTTGGATATTTTACTGCCCCAACTGTCCGGTTGGGAAGTTTTAGCTCAACTGAAAGCGAATGAGGCAACAAAGCATATTCCAGTGTTGGTAGTCTCCGTAGTGGACGATCGAGCGCAAGCCTTGGCCTTGGGGGCATCGGAGTACCTGCTTAAACCGATCTCTCGTCAGCAGTTCCACTCAGCTTTAAGGAAGATTCTGACTAATACACCTCAAAGCCACGCACACACGGCCTTGGTCGTCAGGCCACAAGTGGAGGGACAGTTACCTGTAATCTTATTGGCCGAGGACAACGAAGCCAATATTTCAACCTTAATGGATTACTTGGAGGTTCAGGGGTTTAGGGTAATCTTGGCGAGAAATGGGGTAGAAGCAGTGGCTATGGCCAAGCAGCACAGACCCGATCTAATCTTAATGGATATCCAGATGCCAGAGATGGATGGTTTAGAGGCCACTAGCCGAATTCGCGCTCAAACGAACCTAGCGGCCATTCCCATTATTGCCATCACAGCACTGGCCATGCCAGGAGATCGGGAACGCTGCTTAGTTGCAGGCGCAAACGAGTATATGACCAAACCAGTAAGTTTGAAAAAGCTCCTAAATCTGATTGCCCAATATATTAATGGGTGATTGGTAATTGGTA
>DNXU01000543.1:28854-30169 GCA_003505715.1 Cyanobacteria bacterium UBA8803
ACCAACAACCAACAACCAATGAAGAAACAACATTCTATATTGCTTGTTGATGATGAGCCGAAAGCTTTTGATGTGATTGAGGCTCATCTATACCGAGAGGGTTATGATTTGTTCTATGCAGCTAGTGGCGAGGAGGCATTGAACCGTTTAGATGCTATTGATCCGGATGTTATCTTGCTCGATGTGATGATGCCTCAGATGGATGGAATTGAGGTTTGCTGCCAGATTAAATCCGATCCCCAGTGGCAACATGTTCCCATCATTATTGTGACGGCATTAAACTCCAAAGAAGATTTAGCGCGATCGCTTGATGCGGGAGCGGATGATTTTTTGACTAAGCCAGTGAGCGGTATTGAATTGAGAGCGCGAGTCCGCTCGATGTTGCGCATTAAGGAGCAATACGATGCTCTAGCAGCCACGTTGCGCCTTCGCGAAGACCTTTCTCGCATGATTGTCCATGACTTGAGAAATCCGCTGACTAATATTTTACTCTGTAGTAGTTTACTCTTGGAAAGTAATTTTGATAACAAAAAATTGAAGAGACTGCAAATTATTTCCGACTCTGGACGGGAACTAAATTCGATGATCGACAACTTATTAATGCTGGCGAAGATGGAATCGGGAAAGCTGGTTTTAAACCGGGTCGAAACTGATATTAATGAACTGATTTCACTTGTTATTTCCCAGTTTGAAACTATTGCTGAGCAAAAAAAAATCAATCTCGTTAGTCAGGTAGCCGTTGGGAAGCGATGGGTTTTAATCGATAGTAATTTATTTCATAGGGTACTAGAAAACTTAATCTCCAACGCTATTAAGTTTTCTCCGACTGAAAGTACTGTAACCTTGCAGGTTGATTATAGGGATAGGGAAGAGGGAGAGGGAGCTTTTTCTCTCCCTCTTCCTTCTCCCCCCCAAGCCATCATTCGGACAATTGACTTTGGGCCGGGAATTAGTGAAGATAAGCGGCAGCGTATATTTAATAAATATGAAGTTGGCGATCTAATGAGTGGCGTTCCGCAAATTGGGTTGGGCCTGACCTTTTGTAAAATGGTGGTTGAGGCTCATAATGGCCGCATATTTGTAGAAGATAATAAACCGCAAGGTTCAATTTTTACTATTGTTGTTTAATTTTTTATCTATATATAGTCTTTTTTTAACGCCAAGAACGCCAAGAAGAGGTAGCATCTTTCCTTGTATAAAAAGGTTCGTACTAACCAATAAGAGTGGTTGACGATAGAGCCTTGTCAACCACTCTTATTGGTTACTACCAACAATGCAACCGAACACGATATAATATGATGTCCGGCAAATCACC
>DNXU01000543.1:30179-30867 GCA_003505715.1 Cyanobacteria bacterium UBA8803
CAGGGCGGGTTTTGATTGAAATCCTATGTGTGAAGACCACAATACTGGTCACTAAACCCGCCCCTACAGATATTTTGGGTTTTTAACCGGACATCATAATAATCGGGTTAAAGGCAAATTTTTTAATAGCGGCGAGAGAAGTTGTTATTTCTCCGGTTGCCACCACCACCAAATGAACCTCTGTCTTCCTTGGGCTTGGCCTTGTTAACTTTCAAGTCACGCCCCATCCATTCAGCGCCATCAAGTGCCTCAATGGCAGCTGCTTCTTCAGCTTCGGAACTCATTTCGACAAAACCAAAACCACGCGGGCGGCCTGTTTCGCGGTCAGTGGGTAACTGAACTCGCTTGACAGAACCATATTCTGCAAAAATTTCATTGATGTCTTCTTGGGTAACCTGATAGGATAAGTTGCCTACATAAATTGACATAGATGATCTCCAAAATCAGAGGGTCGTAGAGATTGAGATTTCGGAGAGAAGCCTGTCAAGACCACAAGCAAAATGCCTATTAATACTAAAAACAAACACTGCAACCGAATTTATTCTCTTTGACTAGGGTAGCACGCCAATGAAAAAAATGGTGATTTTTCTCGCAGATAGCTCTAGTCGGGAATAGGGAATAGGGAATGGGGAATGGAGAATAGGGAATGGGGAATAGGGAATAGGGAATGGGTTTACCCTGAGCGTAG
>DNXU01000543.1:31114-33755 GCA_003505715.1 Cyanobacteria bacterium UBA8803
TTTAAAAGGGGGGTAATGGCAGCGGATTTGGTATCACCCCCTCACCCCCTCCCTCTTGTCTTTAACGATTGGCAAACCAACGGATAAACAACTTTTCGAGTTCGATCCAAATAAACATCAGGGCACTGAAACCGAGGCAGATCAAAATCTCTATGGGACTCAGCCAATGGGTGCCAAAGAAGTTCTGTAGGGGTGGGACGTACACCAACATCAGTTGCAAAATAGTGGTTAAGGTAACTGCACCTAGAACGTAGGGATTTGAGAAAGGATTGAGCTGTATGGTTAACTGAGTATTAGAACGAATAGCGATCGCATGACCCATCTGTGCCAGACAAAGGGTTGTAAATACCATGGTCTTCCAGCGATCTGGACTATTTGTGCCTAACGTATGGTTATATGCCCATACCATCAGGACAATGGTGAGAATTGCGAAGATCACCCCAATCCGCACCATATACAGCCCCAACCCTCGGGCAAAAATACTTTCACGGGGGTCATAAGGAGGGCGCTTCATCACGTTTGGTTCTGCGGGTTCCATTGCTAAAGCCAAGGCAGGCAAACCGTCAGTGACTAAGTTCATCCACAGAATTTGGAGGGGAGAGAGAGGCACACCACCCAAACCAATGAGTGGGGCAGCGGCAATAGTCAGCACTTCACCAATGTTACTGCCGAGGATGTATTTGATAAAGCGACGAATGTTGGTGTAGACTACTCTCCCTTCCTCTACTGCCTTGACGATAGTGGCAAAATTGTCATCCAGCAGAATCATGTCGCTAGCTTCTTTACTCACGTCAGTCCCGGTGATCCCCATCGCCACGCCAATGTCTGCTTGCTTGAGGGCGGGAGCATCGTTAACTCCGTCGCCTGTCATAGCAACGAATTCACCTTGAGTTTGCAGTGCTTGCACGATCCGGAGTTTATGTTCTGGAGAGACGCGGGCATAGATGCTAACTTTGCCAACTTCTTGCTCTAACTCGGCTTGAGAGAGTTTTTGCAACTGTTGACCCGTTAGGACTAAATCACCCGGTTTGGCAATTCCCAAGTCGTGGGCGATCGCTTGGGCGGTGAGTTGATGGTCCCCAGTAATCATCACAGCGCGAATTCCAGCTTCCCGACAGCGGGCAACAGCTTCTCGCACCTCTGGACGAGGAGCATCCAGCATTCCTACTAATCCCAGCCATACCAACCCTTGCTCGGCGGTTTCGGAGGAATCTTCTGGAGGCGGTTCCAATAGGGGTTTGTAGGCAAATCCCAGCACTCGCAATCCTTTAGCAGCCATCTGGTTATTTTGTGCCAGAATTTGCTCCCGTTGCTCGTTGGTGAGATCGCCTCCTCCCATGTAGGTGCAACGCTCCAAAATTAATTCCGGCGAGCCTTTGGTGAACATCATGTAAGGAGCGAGAACTGAGGAACCCAGAGTAGGGGGATAAAATGTCGAGAGTGCAATATGTTCTCCCCCAGTTACCTTGTGGTTGCTCTCATGTCCCCCTCCCCATATACCACTCCCTGTGGAGCAAATGACACTCATGCGCTTGCGTTCGGAGGAAAAGGGAATCTCGGCTACACGAGGGAACTGCTGGCTCAAGGATTCTTTAAACAGACCCCCTTTACCCGCTAAGGATAGCAATGCGCCTTCGGTAGGATCTCCTAAAATATTCCAATCTTGCTTTTCCTGCTGCAATACCGCATCATTGCAAACTACACAAGCCGTCAGTAGGGTTTGTAAATCTGGATTGTTCTCAACATTTTGAGGGTTAGCGTCTGAGGTTTGATGTTTAAATTCCCCGATGGGAGCATATCCCTCACCCGTCACCTCCAGGGTATCGCTGGCAGTGTGAACCAACTGTACCACCATTTTGTTTTGGGTAAGGGTGCCAGTTTTATCCGAGCAAATGGTAGTGACGGAACCCAGAGTTTCTACAGCGGGCAGTTTGCGGATTAAAGCCTGACGGCGTACCATCCGCTGGGTGCCAAGGGCTAAGGTAACGGTAACGACAGCTGGCAAACCTTCTGGCACCACTGCCACTGCCATACTTAGAGACACTTCCAACAGTTGTTCAAAGAGTTTAACTCCGCCGTGCAGTATCCCCCCCACTACGACAATTGCCACTAAGATGAGGGAACCGCTGACCAAGACGTTGCCCAACTGAGACATCCGCTGCTGTAGTGGGGTGGGTTCGGCTTCTACGGATTGCAGCATGGCTGCAATTCGCCCCAGTTCGGTCTGCATCCCGATATTAGTAACAAGTACTTTGGCTCGTCCTTGAATAACTTCGGTGCCTTGGAATACCATATTGATGCGATCGCCTAAGGCAGCATCTTCATCCAGTTGCACTCTGGGCTGCTTGTTCACGGCTTCGGCTTCCCCAGTCAGGGCGGCTTCTCTGACTTGGAGGTTTTGGGCTTCTAGCAGGCGACCGTCAGCGGCGATCTGCACCCCAGCTTCCAGCAGCATTATATCTCCCGGCACCAATTCCTTAGCTGCCACTTCGACAGTTTTGCCGTCACGCAAGACGCGCACTTTGGGGGAGGAGAGACGCTTGAGAGCCGCTAACGCTTTTTCGGCGCGGCTTTCTTGCATATACCCCAGCAAGCCGTTGAGGAACACAATGGCAAAAATAGCGATCGCATCTTTGGGAAA
>DNXU01000543.1:33816-36050 GCA_003505715.1 Cyanobacteria bacterium UBA8803
GATCAGCATCACTAACATGATGTTTGTGAACTGATCCCATAAAATCGCTAGGGGACTGCGGCCTGCTGTTTCTTCTAACTCGTTAGGGCCGTATTGCTGTTGTCTTTGGGTGACTTGTCCTTGAGTCAACCCATGGTCAGAATTGCTTTCTAGCAGTGCCAGCGTTTGGTCAGTGTCTATAGTGTGCCACGCCTTTGCTGTGTCTGGTAAAGTACCGGATGATGAGGATAAAGTTGTGGGAAATGCCATAGTATGCAGATACTAATCGTGATGTGAAAAATTGGTTATCTTGGAACCAAAACTGGCAAAGCTTGAGGAATGACCTGGAATTTGGCCGGGGTGTGGGTTGTAATTTCCCCATCGGTGTTAATAGCACGGGCTTTGCGGGTAGAGACCTCTATTTCCGTGCCGTTGAGAGTACGCACCCCTGGTAAGGCCGCCTGACGGCCCTGCCATNNACGCCCCTGCCATAAAGCCGGGAGTAACGCCAAGATTTGCCACCATTGCTGAATTTCCAGACTGTACAGATCCAAGCGCTGGTCGTCAATGGTAGCGTCGTGTACCACTTTCATTCCTCCCCCGTAATAGCGCCCATTTCCCACCGCAATTTGAATGGTTTTCACCTGGATTGATTCACCATCGATCCTAATCTGAGCCAAAAATGGTCGGGCTTTCCACATCACTTGTAAGGCCGTGGTAGCGTAAGCTAAGACTCCCCAGCGGCGTTTGGCTTCTTTACTTAGTTGTTCGGTAATTTGCACGCTAAGTCCGCAACTGGCGACATTGAAGAAGTGCTTCCCATTCACCCAGCCCAAGTCAATTCGATGCAATTTCCCAGTAGCAATGACTTGGCAAGCGTCGGGGATAGAGGGCGGAATTTTCAAAGTTCGCGCCAAGTCGTTCGCAGTTCCCAACGGCAAGATGCCCAAGGGCAGCTGGGTTTCAACCAAACCTTCTACGGCTGCATTTAACGTGCCATCACCACCACCGACGATGACTAAGTCAACTTGATTCTGGTAGCGACGGATGAGTGTGGCGAGCTGCCGAGGCTCTTCTGTAGATTCTTCGAGCAAGACTAAACCCAGTTGCTGTAAGTGACTAATAGCTTCTGATAAGCGCTCTTGTCCTTGCCGAGCATGACGGTTGATTAATAGTAGAGCTCGCTGCTGGAGCGGCAATTGCTGATTCATTGGTCTGTGGCCAGAACAGGTTCATGCGAAGCCAGGATAAAGTCACTCAAGATTTTTTATTCCATCCTAACACTAAGCTATGCGCTAAAATTTAAACTTAGTTAAATTTATTCTAGTTATGCCAGGTGGCAGCCTTTTAGTATAACTTTAGGTATAGAATAGCTGGAAAATCTTCTTAAGAAGTATACCCATTCTGACCTAAAAATAAAATAGCTGGCTATATACCAGAAGGAATAATAATTTTCAGGTATCTTGGTCTACGCAGTTCATGATGGCTACTTCAGGTTATCTCAGGATGATGCTAAGGTGATAATATTTTGCCAGCTAATTGCTGAAAAATTTCATCAACGAACGCGCCTGTTTTGGCGGAAGTGAGGTAAAGCCCTGATACTTGCTTTAGCTCTTGAGTTTGCACCATTTGCACCAAGTATTCCAATTTTTCGCGATCGCTTAAATCGGCTTTATTTAAAGCAATGACAATCGCACCCTTAGGATTGACAGATAAGAACAGTTGAACGTGTTCAGAAAGCCGCTCTACGGTTTCCATGCGGCTGATATCAGCAACAATAACTGCACCACTGCTGCCCTGTAAGTAACTAGGAGCGATCGCCTTAAATTTAGTATGCCCTTCTAAATCCCAGATGAGTAACTGTAAATTGACGGATTCTACAACTTTACGTGATATCTTAACACCCACTGTAGATAGATATTGATCGCTAAATTGGCGATCCACAAAGCGGCGAATCAGGCTAGTTTTACCAACTCCAAAGTCACCAACTAAACATATTTTTTTAGAGATCATTGACATGATGAGAGCTGCTCATTCCTCAGAAATATCATGCCATTTTATAACTAATACAACAAGGCTAACATTTAAACAAAGCCCCCTAGCGCAAGAAAGCAGAAGGCTCTAAGGCACACTTCGCCGTGATATGATGTCCGGAAATAACCCATAATAAAACCTGGTTTCGACTTCGCTCAACCCTCAACCCTCAACCCTCAACCCTCAACCCTCAACCCTCAACCAATAACCAATAACCAACA
>DNXU01000543.1:36143-42713 GCA_003505715.1 Cyanobacteria bacterium UBA8803
ACCAACAACCAACAACCATTACCAAGGACTGCCAATCATCGTAAAGGCTGCCCAATAATAAGGATGGGAGAGGTTGCGATCGCCTAGCTCGCTCAGGCTGGGAGGCAGAGAGACATTCCCCCTACTGCTACGTAATTGTCCCCCTTCAAGGCGCACTTCGCCTCGGATCATGCCTAACTGTGCCTGTCGCAATGCCTCGGCTTTAATAGGAGCAGTTTGCAACTGTTGGTAGAACTCTGTCATCAGTCCGGAGGTGCCTTCATCGCTGACATACCAAAGGCTGGCCAGCGCTGACTTCACCCCAGCTTGTACCGCCAACCCGGCAAAACCCAACTCCGCCTGCTCATCACCTAGCGCTGTCCGACAGGCGCTCAATACTAATAACTCGACTGGGGGGTCATTCCAACCCAGTTGCCGGAGTTGATTTAATCGCAGCTTGGCGTTCGTCAGTTGGATGTAGGAGAGATCGGGTTCTCCCGGTTGGAAGTCCGCATGAGTTGCTAGGTGAATAATTCCGTAGGGTGTCTGCTCTCGCTGAGCCTTGAGATTTTCAAGGGTGAAGGTATCGTTTAGGAAGGACTTTCCTTTCCAGAGGTGACTTGCAATCAGCGATAACTCAACAGGGACTGCGGGTAGAGGTTTTTGGTCGCTAAATTTCTCTGCTCCCATTGCCAAGACTTGGGAGTACTTAATATCTCCGTAGCTCGTATCTGTGAGAGTGACACTTGGCATTAAACTAACGCTGTAGCGCTCTACCAAAAATCCCTGACCATCGTGGAGAGCGGCAATGGGAATGGAGCGCAAGCCGCTGTCTAGGATAAATACCAGATTCTCAATTCCTCGTGCTTTTAAATCTGCTGTCAAAGGTGCGACTAACCACCGATATAACTGCTGTGCCGAATTGTAGTAACCGCGATTGCTTTTAGCGTTGGTGATATTGCTGCGAAACTCTTGAGCCACGTTGAGAACTTGCTGGCGAGTGACTCCCTTGAGAGGTTTGCGAATTGGGTGTCCTGTGGCTGTAATTGCTACCAGTTCTAGTTGATCGGTTGGCAGTGCTGCTTGTCTAGGTTGGGATGCTTCTCCATCGACGGTGGCAGGTATAAAAACTGCATAGATCAGGGCAGGTTTGATCTTCGTTTCCCTTTCAATGCGCCCTAAAATTCCTCTGGCTTGGGATAAATTGACGCTTGGAATATCAACATCACTACCAAAATATTCCTGGAACTGATTCGTGAAAGACTCTTCTAGTTCTCCTACTACCGTGTCAATTTCTACTGGGAGAATACTGGCGGAGCTCAATAGATCGGTACTTAACTGCATCTCCTCCTCTAGGGATGGGGGGAGATATTCTTTAGGTAGGGCATTATCCGCTAGCAAGTTGTCAGTTTCAGGACTAACGAGTTGGATGTCGCTGGGAGCAATTCCCTGGCTGTAGGAACCTAGAAACAGTCCCGAAGTAATTTGATTATTACTGCCTGTGGAAATTATGCCTATGGTGCCATTGACCCCGTTATAATCTTCTCCCACGGTGAAGGCATTACCTGGGCTATCAATCCCGTGTCGAATCACAATTGAGCCACCTCCAGCACCTCCAGCAGTGGCAATGCTAAAGCTGATGCCGCCGCGAGTGCTAAAGGTATCGATGGCGCGGAACCAATTCCTGCTGGTGATATCAACGGAACCGCCAGTGCCGTTACCGAAACTTTGGGTATTAATAGAGTCAACTGTGATGCCAGTAGGAGCATTCAACGTAACTCTGCCACCATTTCCGGAGGTTGAACTGGTGTTAATTCTTCCTGTGGTAATGCTGCCAGTTTGAGCCGTTAAGGCGACGGCACCACCATCTGCCAACGTTGAACTGGTGTTAATGTCTCCTGCGGTAATGTTACCAGTTTGAGCCGTTAAGGTGACGGCACCTCTATTGGTGAGTAAATTACCTGCGGTTATGCCGTTAAATGCCTCGAAGGTAATGCCACTGCCAGAAGTTTGGATGGTGTCGTTGGGATCGGCAAAGGTAATGGCACCCTGGGTAGAGCGAATTGTGAGATTGCCCGTGCTAGCACCCAAGGTGACTTGATTATTCTGGGTGATAGGGGAAGTATTGCCGACTACGTCGGCGATCGCCATATCCCCCGTCCCTTGCAAAATAAGATTGTTCTTCAGGATTAAATCGGCGATTTGCCCCCAAGCGATCGCATTGCTAAGTCGGTTCGGGTCAAAAGGCGACGGTGCTAGGTTGGGGGTTTGAGTGCTAGTGATTGATGAGGCGTCAATCAGGGTTAAGTTATTGGAGTTAAGCTCTAACGTACCTCTATCTCCGTTCGTTGCCGTTGTATTTACTGTGCCGTCAAAGGTTAGATTTTCCTGACCCGACACCTGCACAAAACCACTAGTGCTGCCATCCACTGTGCCTGTGGCAAGAATCTCACCAAAGAAACCGACTGACTTGCCTAACAACTGAACCGATCCGCCGTTTTGGGATGCTGTCGTTGCCGAGGCATTGATATTGCCAGACACCAATACTGTCCCTGCTGCATCTGGGACAATTAGACCAGAACTAGTCTTGAGTTGACCTGTCGTCGGGTCAAATGTTAATCCTGTGATTGTTTGCAGCTGGGGTGAACCTGTCAGTAGCGCAGGTAGGGAAAGAGGATTGGGTACGACAGAACCACTATTTTGGCTCGGTTGAACCTCTAAACTGAGTAGGTGACCGGGTTGGGAAATGCGGACTAAGTGTTCTCCAGGAACAGCCACAACCTTAATATTTCCCCCTAGTGCTGTTAGTTGACCCGTACTCACTACCGTGCCGCCGATTAAATTGAGATTGCGACCTTCTCCTATAGTCAAATTTCCGGCATTAGCGATCGCACCCGGGGTTCCCGATAAGCCGAAATAAAAGACATGGGGTGTTCCCACCAACGCCGAATAGTCGTTGGCACCCGCAGTGTTGAACCAGTTGTCGTTGCCAAAACCAATTCGGGTAGCGGTGGCGGCGGTGAAGTCAGCAGGGACGTTAAGCTGGGCATTGGCACCCATTATGATTCCTGCTGGGTTGATCAGAAATAGGTTGGAGTTACCACCTGTAAGTAGAATCGTACCGTCGATGACGGAGGGGCTGTTCCCCGTAACCCGACTCAGGATGTTGGCAATGGCTGGGTTGGAAAGGAAGTTAGCTGTCTCACCTGGACTCAAGCCAAACTGACTGAAACTGTGGAACAAATTTGTCCCATCATTACTTAACTCTCCACCGTTGATGGTGTACAATGAAGCGTTGTTGCTATCGGGACTAACAGTCGTATTGGTGGTGCCATCTGGAATGATGGGTTGGGAAAAGGCAATTGTCGGGAACAACGATGCGACAAGTGGCAGTAGGCAAGTTGCGAAAATTTTTTGAGTAGGAATCGCAATCCTCTCAACCACCGCCTTAAGGTAATGCTCCCGGTTAAAGGGCGTGATGACCTGGCGAATAAGTTTTAGCATGAAATGATTCAGAAATACTCGATCTATCTCTTCCTCTAGAAGTATTCCCTAGGGGAGAGTTCCTTTTATCGCACCCTGTAACCTAGATGCCATAAGCGATCGCTCACCACAAAGAGATGGGAATGATTCTCCTCCTCGTTCCCGCTCCCTCATCCCTACGTCCCTCTTCCGTTTACAGAAACTAATGAAACAATTAAGAAATTCTATGCTCAATCCTGGTGAACGCTTTGAATCACTTGTTCTAAGCTATCTGTAAGGTTTTCTCCACGCTATCTCAAAGTCTCCAAAAGTGTCGGTCTGGATTGCTGATTCTTTTACATTTTGTTACAAGAAGAAGGAGAACTCTTGTGGATGCTCAAAAAGTATGATTGGTGGCTTTGCTGGTACAACCAATACTTCTGGCACGGACTGGGGAGAGCAGATGCTCAATACCGTTGCCAGCAAAACGATTCGCCACCTCTTTACTCGGAGCGAATCTGTAGATGTCTCAGTTCGTTGCTACCCCTCTAGTAAATTGTTACAGGGCAGCATTGACAACTTTAAGATGCACGGTCGAGGCTTAGTCATTCGGCGGGATTTCCGTGCCGAGGAGATGTCGTTTCAAACTGATGCGGTCTCGCTAGATTTCAGTTCGGTTCTCAAGGGTCAGATTCGCTTAAAGCAACCCACTCAAGCGATCGTGCAGGTCGTTTTAACTGAAGCCGACATCAACGAAGCCTTCAAAGCTGAACTGGTCAGAAAACGCCTGGAAAATCTGTCTGTTCCCGCGTTAAGCGAACTGTCTGGTGGTGCGCCGATTTCCTTTACGGACGTGCAGGTGAAGCTGCAACCCAACAACCGCCTCCAGCTTTTTGCTAAAGTGAACCTCCCCGATTGCGGCTTAGTACCGATTAGCATGTCTTCTACCCTAGGGGTTGAACGGCGGCGGCGCATTCTATTTGAAAATTCCCAGTTTGAGGCTGATAGCATACCAGAACCGCTGCGCGAAATTTCTCGCACCTTCACTAGTGCCCTAGATGAGATTTTGAATAATATGGTCGATCTGGATCGATTCAACCTTGATGGCGTCACGATGCGGATCAATCGCCTGGAAACGCAGGGTAAACTGCTCATATTCAGCGGCTACGCCCAAATCGATCGCATCCCCAATAACCCATAGGACTTAGGCACAGCCTCTATTAGTAGGGTGTGTTATGTGCTAGCTCTCCGCACCATGACCCCTATATATGGTGTAGTTGCATAAGTCCTGACCCATGAAGGAGAGTTAGCGGCTCTAGGGTAGCTGCGGAAAATTCTTAAAAAGTTCGACTTCGATGCTAAAAGTTACCCCAGACCTAAATATGCTAACGGTTGTTGTCATTCTCAATGTCCTGATCTCGCTCTTGTGTTTTTATGCTGCTTGGCGGATTTGGAAGTTGCGGCGAGCCTTAGCGATCGCAGCTGATGCTATATCCTCTGCTGAGCGCAATACCCATAAGGTATTAAACGGTGCCCCCACAGCTATCGAGCGGGGTCAGAGCGGGGTGGGAGGATTGAGAGAGCGTTATCAGCAACTAGAGATACAATGGCAGCGAGTTGAGCAAGTTTTGACTCTCTTGGTTGTGTTGCAACGAATTTGGCGATTGGCCTGGAAGAGTAGTATCAGGCGATCGCACTCCAGACGGTCAAGATATGTGCAGCGCCCTAGTAAGGGATAATATCATGTCCGGTAGCATCTTTCCTTGTATAAAAAGGTTAGTAGTAACCAATAAGAGTGGGGTTTTGTTTTAACAATTCATTAGAATTGGTGTAGGGATAGAGACCAAAAGATGTCAAAGAAAAGTACAGGAGTATTTATTGGTGGCCTGCTGTTGGGCAGCGTCATCGGGACTGTGACAGGTTTATTGATTGCCCCGCGCACGGGTCGAGATACGCGGCAATTGTTGAAGAAATCCGCAGATGCCTTACCCGAATTAGCGGAGGATTTATCAACCAGCGTGCAACTGCAAGCCGATCGCCTCTCAGAAACCGCCCTGCGTAACTGGGATGGCACCTTGGCTCGACTGCGCGAGGCGCTCGCGGCAGGAATTGAAGCTTCTGCAAGAGAGCGTTTAGAATTTAAACAAACCAAATCTGACTTAGTGAGTGAATCTCGCGAGTCGGTTTCTGACCATCAGCTGTAGGCGATCTATCAGTGATTGACCCTGTATTTTGGCTAGGACTGTCCATCCTTTTGGTAGCCGTCAGCTTAACTGCTGTCTTAGTAGCGGCACTGCCTGCCTTTCAGGAATTAGCACGAGCTGCTCGCAGTGTGGCCAAGTTAGCTGAGACTCTCCAGCGAGAATTGCCACCTACCCTGGAGGCAATTCGCCTGACAGGTTTAGAAATCAGTGAATTGACCAATGATATGAATGAGGGCGTTAAAAGTGCTGGTCAAGTAGCTAAACAAGTAGATCAAAGTATTAGCGGTGTTAAAAACCAGGCTAAAAACGTGCAGAGTAGCACTCGCAGTGTCGTTGCAGGTGTCAAAGCAGCTTGGAAAACCTGGCAGCAACCCTCAACCGGACGTAGAGCTTTAGATCGCCTGCCACCCTCTCAACGACCAAACCTGGATCTGGAAGAGTATGAACTTGCAGAGGAAATGACTCAGCCATCATTACATCAAGAACACGATGTCGATCCTAAGGAGCCTGGTTACAGGACGTGAGCAAGAAGACCCAAGTCCCAATTGTGATGCCGGGATTAGTGCCAGAGTGACAAAAGAGCGCTAGTCACCACCATTGGGGAAAATGCTGGCGGCGATAACTTTATGGAGGATAAAGATTAATGGGACGTAAGTACATTATTTTTTGATTTACCAAAAGCACATTGGTTTGTGATTGACCCTTCGGCTTCGCTCAGGGTCAACGTCGAGCGCAGTCGAGACGTTGATAAAAAACGGAGGTCAATCAAATTGGAGTACTTAACGCCTGTTCATCGGAAGGATGGTTACCACTATGTTTAAACCGCTTAAACCTCTACAAAACGACCAGAAATGGGCAGATGTGTCTAGCAATCAAGTTACAGCTTCTAACCCTCATCCCTCATCCCTCACCCCTCACTCCCTCA
>DNXU01000543.1:42790-46304 GCA_003505715.1 Cyanobacteria bacterium UBA8803
CCCTCATCCCTCATCCTTCATCAGTCACGATCGCACCCCAACTGCTGTAACCGTCGATGCCGCTTGACACGCACTTGAGTATCGTCACTGCCACTCGCAATGAAGACATAGTCCTTCAATACTTTAACGTCCATAGTATTGAATTTTTTATTTTGATAAGAACGACCAATTTCCTTGCCTGTTAAAAATTGCTCGGCTCGTTGACCGCCAATAGTTAGTGGCCAAAACATCATCCGTCCGTCATCTCCACCAGTAGCCAGATAGCAACCACCATTACTCAAAGCAACCGCTCGCACGGGTTTACCTCCGTGGCCGTTAGACCATTGATCGAGAACCTCACAAGGTTGATTGTCAACTAAACATTTGCGCATATCCCATAAGGTAATGTAACCCTGATTATCTGCGGTTGCTAACAGATAAGGTTTTAATGGGGCAGTATCTATACTAAAGATGTAGTCTTCTTGGCCGCCTGGTCGATAAGGCACTTTCAGGAGTGAATTGTTGAGTAAGTTCCACACCACAAATTGGTTAAACCTTCCGCCAATTGCTAAAAATTTGTTGTCTTGTCCCACAAATTTGAGAGCGTAGACAGCAAAGTCTAATTGGCGACCCCGAAGCGGTGCTTTGCTTTTACTAGGAACTGCTCCTGATTCGGACAAGTCCTGTTTAATATCCCACTGAAGAACCAAGCCACTACCATGACCACTAAAGAGGTAGTTTGAGTTATCGGTAAACTCTAAAGCTAAGACGCGATCGTCTTTTTGATAGAAGAAGGAATCGAGCAATTGGCTGGTTTCACCCAACAAATTAAACAGTTGAATATCGCCATTTTCTAAGCCAGCAGCCACTAAGTTATTATCTACTGGTTTGTAGCGAAGCGCTCGCACCGCTTTGTTAGTCGTGGCAATCTTGCCGATTTCTGTCTTGGCCAAGGGATTAAAAAAGCCATCAACTCGCCATGCGATCAGGCTTTGGTCATTCGATCCACTGACAAGATTTTTGCTCATGCCATCGAATTGCACCGAATTCACAGCATCTTGGTGTCCGAAATAGCGGTTGTTAGGATTTAGCCACGACAACCACCAGATCAGCCACAGAAGTAATAACCCTCCTCCAATCAACAACCAGGTCGGAATAATCGGAAAGACATCTAGCTTTAAAGTTTGGGAGGCGGGTTCGGTATTGCCTAATCGTTGGTCTGATAAAATCGTTGCGGCTTCCAGCAATAGTTTCTTCGTCCTACCTAACCAAGGTCGGCGGGTAGTTACTTGCAATTGCACTTGATTTACCTGACCTGGCATCACCTCAGTCTGTGGGTCAGAGAACTCTAAGGTGCATTGCTGTTGATCTTCCCCTTGAATTTCAACGCTAAGGATCTGGTGTAAGTTGCTGAGATTCTCGAATTGCAGGTCGTAGTTAACCGGAGTATTGCGCCAGTTAGGTAACCAAGGTCTCTTCGCAGGAATCTGATGACGGTTGGGGTTGCTGGTAAACTGCACTACTCCGATCGGCAAAACTTCTAGAGTTCCTTCCACCCAAGAGGGAGGGCCGTTGCTGTGGGTGGCCTCAATCTTGAACGGGTAAACTTTACTGGCGGCTTCGCCGATATCCGGTATTCGACAGAAGAAACTTTCTGAAGCCTGTTCGCCAGGAAGTAATTGCAACTGTTGTTCGATCCCATCGGCTATCCATTTAGGATCTAATCCCAAGAATCTGAGCGTAACATTCGTGGCTATTTGACTAGGATTGTAGACCCGAACGGGAATTTTAACCTGATTGCCGGGATAGTCTTGAAACTCGTTTACGGGTAGTTCTAATTGCAGGCGAACTGCGCTTACTCCCTGTTCCAGGATTAAACGCACGACCTGTCGGTCTTCATCCGGTAGTTCTACAGAGAAGACCCGCACCGTCAGGTTCATCAAACCCACAAAACCCGGAACAGGTGTATCGGCGATCGCAATGTTAAACCTAGTCAAATCACCTGGCGGCTTTTTAGTACTGACTTCTGGCGAGATATAATACCACTCATAGGGTTGATTCGAGTCAGTCCCTGCGGCTGTTACTTCCAATTGGAAACTCGCAAAGCGATCGCTCTCGTTAATAACTGTCACTTCAAACGAGGCTGGTGGTCCCCCTGGTTTAAATTTAAGTTGCTTGGGGGAAACAGTAGTACTGATAATATTTTCCGCCATTGATTCAGCTACCTGTAGAGAAGGATGAGGGATGAGGGATGAAGGATGAAGGATGAAGGATGAAGGATGAGGGATGAGGGATGAAGGATGAAGGATGAGGGATTAGGGATTAGGGATTAGGGATTAGGGATGAAGGATGAGGGATGAAGGATGAGAAATGAGGGATGAGGGATTAGGGATTAGGGATAATTTTTGTAACTGCCAAGAGTGGCAATCTGCTATATAGTGCCATACGCCATCCCTCATCCCTCATCCGTATAGTTTTTGCTTTTTTCTGCAAAGCTTTGAGGTAAGCTATCTTACTAGTTTTGGCTGAGGCGTGGCTATTTAGTTCTTCACTCTTAATACTGAGTTCTTCAAGCTGTTGAGTAAAGTTTTGTTTACGAGCATAGATAGCGTTCGCCATCTGCTGGAATATTCGTGCTAAGTGTCCTAACTCGTCAGAGTTCTTAGCAACTTTCCCTAGGTTTTCCAGATCTGGTTCTGTGGTTTGGTCGGAACTTAGTTCATCATTGCTGATTTTCTGAGCCAGCCTAGCCATAGGTCGAATGGGTTCAATTACATTCCGCTTTAGTAAAAAATTGATTAAAACAATTACTATAGCAAAGATGGCTATAAAAATACCGATGACTAAAGAAGCCAACTGACGGGCAATACTAAAAACTTCTTCAGAGGGCACGTAAATTGCTTGCACCCCAATGGGTTCATTCAACTGCCAACCAAAACCATTTTTTGAGCCATACGTCGCCAGCAAACTTTTAGGAGCAGCTGCTGGAGTACTGTGGCAACGCAGACAACTAGGTTCTTTAATAACCAGAGGTCTGGTGATATAAAAAACTTGGTTCCCGGCACGATCTATAAACCCTGAAAGCTCTTTCAGAGTTGAATCTTGTTGAAAACGCTTGACCAATTCGGCTTCAAACTCATCCGTTTTATCATTTAGATTGGTAGGATTGAGTACGGCATCTTTATACAGATAACCTTCATATTCTTCTTGGTCGCTTATAGCTTCAAATACCCGTTTCGCTGCATAACTAGCTATTACTTGGGGAAGAAACTTTGGTTGAGTGTCCAGCTGGGGAGTTAATAGGGGAGAAACTTCATTACTAGTATAGCTTCTCACTGAATTCATTGTTTTCATAAGCAGGTTAGCGTTATAGGACACTTCTCTTTCAGCTCTATGTTCAGTAACCTTGGACAGAGTCACCCCGCTCAGGATAATAGCGCCAATGAAAACCAGCGAGAGAAATAAAGTAAATTTTGGTGCCAGCTTAAGATTTTTTAGCATAATTTTAGGTTTGGCTAATTGGTAATTGGTAATT
>DNXU01000343.1:0-139 GCA_003505715.1 Cyanobacteria bacterium UBA8803
CCTGAGCGTAGCCGAAGGGGGAACAGTGGAAAAGAACTTTGAGCATTTTTTCTAAGTATGAAAAAGCATCCTTGGTTTTATAAATAAAATTTTTTAGAAGCAGTGCGGGCAAAGTGTACGCACTTCCTATAGAATAGTG
>DNXU01000343.1:458-2555 GCA_003505715.1 Cyanobacteria bacterium UBA8803
CTCATCCCTCATCCCTCACCCTAACCCAAGTTCCCGTTTCAACAGATTAATCGACTTAGTGCCAATATAATTCTCACTACAAATTAGTTTTGGCGCACGGATTAAGTCATCTCTGGCATCAGAGATAGCCTGTTTAACGGTGGGATAACTCACCTGATCGCTAATAATAGTGCGGGCGCTGCGCACGACAGCATTGACTTTATACTTATCGTGAACTTGAGCCGTCATCAACAGCAAATCATCCCCGCGCAGACTATGGATGATAATTTCTACAACCCTTAGGATACCGGAACTCAGACTAACAATGCCCAAACCGCTATCTTTGGGCAGAGTTTTGATTAACTGGATTTCTTCGGCATAGTCGTGGATATCAACGGGGATCACCCGAATGGCTTTGGGAGCGGCGATCTCTTCAGCCTGTTTGATAAAATAACGACTGGTCACCACCGTACCAGAATTGGTGCGTTCCAGGGTTTGGGCTAGTTCTTCCAAGGGTACTAACTGCACGGGAATTCCCAGCGCCGCTTCCAATTCCTGTACCATTAACTCCCCAGCACCAATGTCTCGCGACTCGACCGTGACCAGTACTCTTGCACTACAGCGCAACCGCCAGTCAATTTCTGCCAGAAACAATTCCCTGGCTTCGCTGAGAGAACAACCTTGTCCCAAAAGTTGATCGAGGCTTTCCTGCACTACTTTAGAGGCTTCGGGATACTGTTTCAGGATGGGAGACTGGCGCTGTGCTCCTCCTTCATGTCCTTGGGCTTTTACATAAATGCCTGACCCCGCTAAAGATTCTACCAGCCCAGTGTCTTCTAACTGGCGGTATACTTTACTGATCGTATTGCGGTGCAGCCCAGTCTCCATCGCTAACTGACGGGTACTGGGCAGTTTTTCGCCGGGGGGATACTGTCGGGAGGCGATCGCAAATTGAATTTGGTCAAACAGCTGCTTTGAGGCAGGGATCTCGCTATCTGGCTGAATATGATACCGCACCATTCGTTCCTATCCTTAGTAAAGGCTTAAAATCAGCATCATTGATGGCAGGGATATACTACTATTATAATTTTATTCCTCAGCCATTAGGGATTAGTTATTAGTTATCATTTATTAGTCCTTGGTGTGATATAGAGATTTGAGGGCAGGTTGTGTGCGATAGCCTATAGGGATATATTTTCAAAATAAATACCTTAAATTGTATGAGAAAGTTGGCAGAATTAACAGTTAAAATTAGCCGGAAGTTTGACCATCAACAAAATAGGGCGAGAATCCTAAAACAGCAAGAGCCGCTATCATAGCAACAGAGCAACTAACACCAGCCAAACATCATTAGTATGACAGCTAGAGAAATTCATACCGATTGGGTCAACATTGCCAACGGCTCCCTGGAAATAGCCGCTTACCTGGCGATGCCTGTGGGTGAGGAGTCTCTCCCAGGAGTGGTGGTGTTGCAGGAAATTTTTGGAGTGAACGATCATATCCGCGATATGACGCGACGGTTGGCTCAAGAAGGCTACGTGGCGATCGCCCCTGCCCTTTACCAACGCCAAGCCCCTGGTTACGAGACGGGTTATACCGACCAAGACATTACAATTGGCAGGCAGTATAAGGAACAAACCAAGGCAGAAGAACTTCTAAGCGATATTCAAGTAGCGATAAAGTACCTAGTGGAAAAAACTCCTGCGAAAGCGGACGCCATTGGTTGCATTGGGTTTTGTTTTGGCGGTCACGTCGCCTATCTAGCCGCTACCCTACCCGAAATTAAAGCCACTGCTTCCTTCTACGGTGCTGGCATTCCCACCATGACCCCAGGTGGAGGAGAACCCACAATTACTCGTACCCAGGATATCAAAGGCAAAATCTACGTCTTTTTTGGTATGGCAGACGCCAGCATCCCACCTGAACACGTTCAGCAAATTGAGGCAGAACTCCAAAAGCACCAAATCTGGCACAAGATTTGGCGTTACGAAGGAGCCGATCACGGTTTTTTCTGCGACCAACGCGCTAGCTACAATGAAGCAGCAGCCCAAGATGCCTGGAAGCAAGTGAAACAGTTTTTTAAACAAGAACTTTCTTAAGTTTGTTGTTTGTTGTTTG
>DNXU01000343.1:2747-3775 GCA_003505715.1 Cyanobacteria bacterium UBA8803
CAACTAACAACCAACAACCAACAACGAACAACCAACAACTAACAACCAACAATTAATTACTGGTCATGGACTCAAAATCAACTCGGTCTCAAGCCAATAATCCTTCCTTTTCGATGGACGATTTTGCCAAAGCCCTAGAAGAACACGACTACGGGTTTAAGAGGGGAGATGTGGTGCAAGGTAAGGTTTACAACTATGAAACCGATGGCGCGTATGTAGACATCGGTGGTAAGTCTTTAGCTTACGTTCCCATTAATGAAGTGTCCCTTAAATCGTCAGGCGATTGGTCTGAGGTGCTGCCATTGAATGAGGAACTAGATTTCCTGATTATTCGGGAACAGGATGCTGACGGTCAAGTTATGCTGTCGCGGCGTCAGTTAGAAATTAAGAAGATGTGGGATGAACTAGCAGAAGTGCAGGAGAGTGGCAAATCTCTGCAAGTTCGTGTATCCGGTGTCAATAAAGGTGGGGTTACCGTTGATTTTCGAGGGATGCGGGGGTTCATTCCGCGATCGCATCTCAATGAGCGGGAAGACTTGAACTCGTTGATTGGTAAAAGCGTTACCGCCAGCATCATAGAAGCAGATCGCGATCGCAACAAATTAGTATTCTCCCAACGGGAAGCCACTCGTGCAGAGAGTTTCAGTCAGTTAGAGTTAGGACAATTGGTGGACGGGAAGGTAGCTAGTATCAAACCTTTTGGCGTATTTGTCGATCTCGAAGGAATCACGGGTTTGCTACATATTAAGCAAGTAAGCCAAACTTCCATTGAGTCTCTAGAAAAACTCTTTGAAATCGGTCAACCGATCAAGGCGATGGTGGTTAACTTGGATGAAGGTAAAGGCCGAGTTTCTCTATCTACCAAGGTGTTAGAAAATTATGCTGGGGAAATGATCGAGAAGATGTCGGAAGTAATGGAAACTGCTGAAGCACGTTCGGAACGGGCAAGGAAAAAGCTATTGGCTTGAATCAACTTAAGCAAATGCCCCCCTAACCCCCCAACCTTGGGGGGAACTGAAGTTTTTTCT
>DNXU01000343.1:3823-4103 GCA_003505715.1 Cyanobacteria bacterium UBA8803
GGGGGGAACTGAAGTTTTTTCTCTAAGCTTGGGGGGACTAGGGCAAGGTTCAAGAGTTTCTATCTCGAAAGTTAGATGAAGGAAAGCAAGCTGTAACATTAAATAGAGTTGGTAGAGTTGGCAACGTGATCAGGGAATTCAAAATAAAAAAAGTATCCTTATGCATATCTGTGTAGGGGCGAGTCGCCGCTTGAATGTAGTAGTACCAGCGATCAAATAACTTGGCTCGCCCTGATTAAGGGGGGGCAGGTTTTGGACAAAATTGCTTGGTAATATCATA
>DNXU01000479.1:0-5948 GCA_003505715.1 Cyanobacteria bacterium UBA8803
AGCCCCTCGCGATTCAGGTGGTGCCGTCTTCTCCTCTGGTAGCGATCGCATCTAGCCAATACAGTCATGGTGCGTTAGCCCAGCATAACGCACCCTACCTATACTGCTCCCATTTTCCCTACACTTTTATCCTGTGCAACCACTCAACGCTGTGAATAGACTAGTATGAGTCTTATTTGCCGCGAAGTTCCTCTTGCCGAACTCTCCCCCCTTGCCCGCGCCCATCGACGCCGCTGGCAAACCGGTATGGAAACTGCTGTTGTTACTTATCGGGGAACGACGTTGGGAGTTATCGTTTCCCTGGATATTTTCAGTATCTTATCAATAGAAGTAGTGGCCGGGATGCCCTTACGAGACTTACAGCTTTGGTTATGGCAGAACCAGCAAGGGTGGAGGGAGGGTATTATGGACGGTTTGACCCTGACTTGGCACAAGCAAGATGTTCTAGGTTTTGTTCACCCACGTCATGCTACCCGGTTGCTAATGCCTCAGCAAAGGGAGAGGGGAGAGGCAGATAGAAGAGGGAGATTGGAAAGTAACACCCCTAGAGCTAGTCTGCATTTTTCCAACCCTCCAAGGTCTCAATTCCTATATTGAGATAGGGATTATCTAAGAATTCTTTAATGAGTTCCTTCCAACCCGCTTGCAAAGCACTCAGGAATTGTTCTCTGTGGGTGGAAGCAATGCACTCTGTAATGAATGCTCTTTGTTGTGCTGCGGTGGCTGCCGGGTTCGTTTCTTCTAGTTGCTTGAGTAATCCTTGGAGTACCACTGCTGCCTCAGCCAAAGTTTGCTTTTGCCAGTTGCTTGCCTTGTGGAGTTCCTCAAGCAACTGCTGGGTTAGCACTTGGGTATTAGTTTCTGAGATAATTTCCGGTTGGTCAAGCTTAGTCTGAGAAATTTGAACTATAGTTTTTCCGTTCACGATCAAAACCTCACCTAAGGTAGAGTCACACATTTGGCCAAAACTTCCGGACTGAGAAAGTTGTTGTGGGTATTTGTGTCAGAAAGTTATTGATGACTCGACTGTAGACCCCTCAAAAAGCCATCAGGTGATGATTGTGTCACTACCTCAGCAAGCACTGTTGGGCGGCTTGCCCTAGCAGTTATGACCGGATATCGATAAGTGCTGTTAACCTTGACTGTAGTTGCACTGCCAGGATTGCTCTGTGTACCCTCTTAAATGTATAGAGCTAACCGTCAGTGGACGAATCCACAAACTGGATCGGGGGGAAGGCTAATTTTCTGCAAGCGCCAGGATACTTGATGTATAGCAACACAGCCAAGGGCTGGTTTGTCTACTTTCTCTAGGCAGCTTAATAAAGTTCATTTTTTACATTTTTTTCGTCAATTGGTTTGCCAAGTGAGTTGGTGAACCTGTTTATTTTTGTCCAAAGTCCAAAATTTTTAAATTTCGATTTTTAAATTTCAATTCAGATGTGTAGATAAATTACTCAACCATCTTGGAAAACCTCACAAGAAAACATTTCCGTTAGGATGCGCAGGTAAGGCAAAAAGATGGCCATATCGTCAGCAGGCAGGCGAGCGTACATTTCCCAGCCCATTGTTTTCAACATTTCTTGTACCAATCCCCAGCTAACGCGCAGGCGAGGATAAAGCATGACGCAAAGGGGAAAGAGTTCTCGCTGCACTGAGAGGATATCGTCTTCCAAAACGCACAGACACAGATAAATCTGGAACATCTCCACATCGCGGATGCTGGCAGTTCTAACCGTGAAGTCGCTCAACGGACCACTGTAGGTTTGATAGTTGGGGTTAAGACGGCAAACCTGCTGGCAAACCGAGACGGCAATTTTGGTGATGACGGGAAGGAAATGCTGAACGGCAAGGAGAGCTGGAGAATTATAGGAATGGTTGGCGGCAGCTTCATAGGCGGCATGGAGTGGTATGTACATGTGGTCATCCATCACCTTTAAGTAGGGTTTCCACAACTCTTGCTCGGGAGGAGAAAGCCACTTGAGTAACTTTTGACCTGTATAGTGAAACTGCATACTAACGAAGCCAATGGCACGGCGGTCAATGCTAGTGTATTTTTGCCGTACTTGACCGAAGTCTTTCCCCACAACTACTGATAGGCGACGGGGAGTGCAGCGTTGAGCATAGGCATCTAAGGTTTTATGAAATAGATGCCGAGTATCGGCTGCTATCTCCAAAGGATTAACTAGCTCGGGATTAACACCATGGCGTCGCAGCTCCTCAGCTAGTAACAATTCCGTTTGAGACCAAGCTTGAGCGCTAGCCAACCTCAGATGTTCCATCAATTTCTGAGCTGTATCCTTTCGCCCTTCTCTAGAGGTAACCTCCTTCAGATTGTCAGCATTCTTGAGCGATGACTGCTCCTCCTGAGCAGTTACGGAAACAACGTATTTCCGTGCCCACAGAACCGCTAAGGAGTGAACCTTGGATTGTGGTGATTTGGCGATAGGTGGCAAGGGGGAACTGTTACCAAGTGGATATTTGGAAGCCAAACGTTTAGGAGAACGATCTCCTGCCGCTGCTGATGCTAATGGATAAGTCATAGAGAAAAGCCTGCGGGAAACTAATGTCCCTTGAAGGAATTAGGATGGACACAAGATAGGGGTATTGTTACCTCTGGTCGTGGAATATGGCATGTTGGAGCGAGTTTTAGAAGAGCAGTAAGTGTGCCTTTGGCCTTCCTCCTTATAAAGGGGAGCGGGCTTGACTTGTTACTGCCGCCTCTACTCGAAAATTCGGTTTGCCATATTTTTACTGTTTTTAGCAACTTACCATACTATAAAGTTAAGAATTTAAAAAAAAATAAATATTTCTCATCAATCTTATCATAGTTTAAAAAAAGCAGATCCTGCTTAAAGCCTTGCAGTATGGGCATTACAGGCACTAGAGCTTGAGAATGAGCGGCTCTCAGGAACTCTGACACGGTGACTTGTATCACAGAGGAGGCGTTACGGCGCTCATTGACACAAACTCTATATGTACTATTGTTCTTTGTCTACACCAAGGAAGGGAATAGGCAAAATACTGCACTTTTTTCTCCCTCCGAAGTAATAAATTCTTTGGTAATGGGTCATGGGCCATGGTGCAACAAGCTTACTTTTTCCCAATTCCCAATTCCCAATTCCCCATTACCAATTACCAATATAGGTGTGGGAAGCTCAATTAGCCTTACTGTTACCGGGTGCGTAATAGGAACAGTTGATCAAAGCACGCACTTCACTGTTAGACTGCTCAATGCTGTAAAGGAAAACTTCATCAACTCTAAACCAATGGGAACCCATGCCTACGCAGTCTCCAATCCTAGGGATGAACGGATAAGTCGCGAACCAATTTAGGTCGCGATCCGGTTTTCCCCTAACCTCTGAGCCTCTTCTTGAGTGATAAACAAAATGGATTTTGTACACTGATACTTACTTATCTTGTTAAGGCATATACCTTGTAAGTATCAGTATAGCGCTTGCAAAATGGCTATTCAAACCTGAAAATAGGGAGAGGGGTGAGAAGAGCAAGAGGAGAAATATTTTTTAATCATAACAGGTGCGAGCTATTACTCATACTGGCAACATGCTCAATTAGCCAGGTTCATATGTGCAATTTTTGCAGCTTCAGTTTTAAGAACTGGCGAATTAGATTAACTGTTTCTAGCTTTTTATTAATAGAAGACCCTTCGCCAAGGTTGAGATATAAATCATTGCCATATTTCAAAACGATAGCAACTTGATAATTGGCATTTCGGTTATGATGCCAGCTGATTGCTTTTAATTGAACGTCTACAATATCTGCAAGGGAATGAAAAATCATTTATAGAGACGTTCCGGGGGAACGTCTCTACGAGAGATTCAGATTTGAAAGGCGCTCGGTTAGCAACCAAACAAACCGCAAATCCGGCGAATTGTATTCGCGCCATCATTAACTGTATTCAACACTCGATTAACTGAACTTAAGGTATCGTTCAGGTCATCAATTACATCGTCGGAGTCAGGTTCTTGAGAAACATAAGGCTCACCAAGTCCCGGTGCCGCAGAATTCTCAACTTTCACTCCCAAATAAATCCCAGCCTGGGGCGCTAGCTGCAAATAGGTATTAATGGGAATAGCATAGTTAAAACCGGGCTTGATCAGTCGAGCAATGTTCGCAGCTGCCTCATCAGTCATGCCTTCAATTTCTGTTAGTTTGCTGGAGTCTTCGTAATCACCCCAGCCATGAATAGCAATCACCCGACCCCCAGCGTCTAGTACTGGCCCGCCACTCATCCCACGACGAGTCACATTGGTGTAAATCATTTGGTAGCCTTCTACTGGCCGATCCAAAAAGCCAGAAATCCGACCATCCGTAAACTGACGAATCAGTTGCCCCGTACTGCCAGGTTCTGGCCACCCAGAAATAAACACATCCTGCCCTTCCTTAGCAAGTTGAGAATTGGCTAATTTAGCAACTTGATACTCCTTCTTACTCGTGAACTCTACTACGGCTAAATCAACTCCTGGCAAGGGCTTTACTGTATCTGGATTGACTTCATAGGCTTGTTTGTCAGGGGCAACGAGAGTCATCTTATCCCAACCACTAACCACATGCTGATTAGTTAAGACGTAGTAAGTGTCGCCATCCTTAGCAATAATCGCCCCAGAGCCATGTCCTATGCTATTTTTCGTTTCACCAACGATCAGAACAGTAACGGCACGAGCGATCTCGTTGACTTCGACACCTGTGAGGGCAACTGCCGTTGGTGGCAGGGTAATCACCATGGCGCTACTGATAGCAGTACCAGCGAGGATAGCAGGAAGGCGATCGTCAAATCTCATAATTCCAGTTGTCAGATAAATGTACTGAAAATTTCAAGGGCAAGTATATCTGGCCTGGGAGAGCTTATGCACATTTTCTCAAGGGTGTAGAGAAAATTGAGCAAGACCCCACCCAATTCAAAACTCAAAACTCTCCCCCACACCCCACACCCCTCATCCGGTTTGAGGATTTAAGACCCGATCCAAGTCACACTTAAAACATCCCCCACGCTCTGAATTCACTCACAACCATTGCTCATCTGCCGACCAGTAATAGGTCAAAGGTTCAGTACTGCGCAGTCGCTGCCGTCCCAATGTAACCAGCCACTCTGGGGGATTTTTGACGATGAGAGCTTGGATAGCTACAATCCGCTCGGATGCCGAGGGGTGTGTATCGCTGGAGTAACCGCTTCCGGGTAACCGAGACAGAAGATCTAAACCCCGCAAACATCCCTCTGGTTCAAATCCGGCTTGGACGGCATACTTATACCCAGAGGCATCAGCTTCTAACTCTTGCGATCGCCTCAACTGGCCAATACGCTTCTGTAATTGAGCCATCTGTTCCTCCTGTTGAGCGGGAGCTGACTCGGTAATTTGCTCCAACCCTTTGGTCAACTCCGCGTCAGTAATGGCAACGTGGCGGTGCAGGTGGTGTGCCATTTCATGAGCCACAACGCAAGCGAGAGCAGAGCTATCCCCAACTAACTGATCGAGCAGTCCGTTAAAGATGCCAATCACATTAGCGTCAGTTGCGTAAGCATTAATGTCATACTCGGAGTTGATAACTATCCGCCATGGGTGTTGATCTAAATCGTTAGCACGAGCGATCCGCTCTACAATACGATACAAAACATAAAAGTTTTCCGGGAGTTCGGCTTCGGCCAACTCGTAGGGAGTAACTTTATTTTCTTCCCAACCAGCCAAGGTTGGCAGCGTCGAAACTGGAGAAAGGAGTAAGGCGAATACGGAGGCGATCGCTACTGCCTTAGTGTGGAAATGAGCTAGCAGATTTCTTTTGTTCATATCTATACCTGGGAACCAGAAATTTAATCTTTGGCGCTAAGAGTGCGTTCTAAAATCTGTTCTGCTAGGAAATATTCCCAACCGGGGTGAACTTATGCAGGGGTGATACCAAATCTGCTGCCATTACCCCCCTTTTAAATAAACCAC
>DNXU01000479.1:5972-6939 GCA_003505715.1 Cyanobacteria bacterium UBA8803
GAAGAAGAGGAAGAAGATAAGAGGGGTTGTCGAGCCGGATTTGGTATGAAACCCATATTCCACACCCTCAAGGGTCACACTATAGATTTTAGGGAACAGGGTCTCAACTTATTGTTGGTGTAGCGTCGAGACAATCAACGATCGCATCCAGACGAAAGTCATCCACCAAAATAGTTAGAGTCTCAGCTAAAGTAGCCTCACCTTTGGGAATTTGCTGAATTAACTCAAGAGCCAGCTGATCGTCCATTGCTAATGCTGCCTGATAGAGTTGTTGTACCCACTCAGTTGGCATGGCTCTAAAAGCCTCTGGAGTCAGCACTAATGGCTGTGTGGAGTTTGGGGATGAAGTGGTTTGATTTTCGGCTTCATAGAGATAAAGAATCCCTAAGTAACGCGCTATTGTTTCTAGTAGTATTTCTGCGCGAAATGGTTTGCGGATAAAATCGTCACAGCCTGCCTTTAAAATAGCTGCCCGTTGCTCCTCAAAGGCGCTGGCAGTCAGGGCAATAATGACTGTATCTCTACCCTGGGGCGCTTGCTTAATCTTTTGAGTGGCCTCATAGCCATCCATCACAGGCATATAGATATCCATCAAGATCAAATGGGGTTGCCAACTTTGCCATAGAGCCACTGCTTCTTGACCCTGGGAGGCTTCTCGCACTTCAAATCCTAAAGGTGAGAGCAATTTAACTAGCAATTGGCGGTTCTCCTCAACATCTTCAGCAACTAAGATGCGATAAGAGGGTTGATTTGGCTCTAAGCCAATGACATGCCTGGGGATGGCTTTCGGTTCAACCTGTGCTGCTGCCAATCTCGCTTTAATATTAAAGCTGAAAATTGACCCCTGTCCTAGCTGACTGCTAACTTTAATATCTCCCCCCATTAAGCGCACAAATTGTCGGCTAATGGCTAAACCTAAGCCTGTTCCTTCCATAGACTGGCGGCCTGTTTGAGTTTGCACGAAGGG
>DNXU01000089.1:0-355 GCA_003505715.1 Cyanobacteria bacterium UBA8803
TTGGTTGTTGGTTGTTGGTTGGTGGTTGTTGGTTGGTGGTTGGTGGTTGGTGGTTGGTGGTTGGTGGTTGGTGGTTGTTGTGGGAGCGGTAAAATTATTGCTAATTGGGGTGGCTGTACCTTTGGTAAGGGTACTGCTAAAGGGGTGGATTAGATTATCGGTTAGTAACTCTACATTAGTGTTNNTTTGTAGCGTTGGCTGCGAGTAGCGCACTTTCAAATCTACCGATGAGATTTTCTAACTCCTGACTCATCGCTGCAACTTCAGTAGGTGTCAGCTTACCCCATGTATTTGGTGGTGTTTGTGCTGGTAATACTATCCGATCATCAGGGTCAGTTTGGACAATAATGGTTGT
>DNXU01000089.1:387-1173 GCA_003505715.1 Cyanobacteria bacterium UBA8803
TGTTAGTTGTTGGTTGGTGGTTGGTGGAATTTGGCTAACTACTGATGGTGTAGGGTTGCCGCAATAGGATTTTGATGAGTTTGGCGAACTACCCCCTAGGGAAGGAGTTAGATTGTAGCGACTGAGAGCAGATCGCAACCAGGCACTATCCACTTCAGCAGGTGCTACCCCATCAACACCCCAACGCCAGCCGAAAAATGTAGACTGAGTTGTAGTTACTACTGCTGGAGGATTCTCCTTTTGATCCCAAACCGCCGCAGTTGCTGAGTTCAAACTAGCGGGAATTACCACACCTCCAGGAATTGGGCGAGACCCCCCAGTAATAGGCGTCCAGTCCTGGGTATTGTTGGGGAACGATTCCAGGATAGAAGGTTCAGTTAAAGCAAAGCCCCAATAGGCACCCAAAAGCGATCGCAACCGATTGCGGACTACAGGTTCAGAAACAATCCCAACCGGACCGCTAACAATCACCTGACCACCTTGACGCATCCAGTCTTGCAATGCTGCCACTTGTACGGGTTCTAGTCGCTCAATATTAGGCAAAAATAGTAATTTTGTATTACCCAGGTCTGAGGCTTCCTGAACGCGAGCCAGATCGACAATACAGTAATCAACCCCTGTAGCGAGCAAGCGTGTAGCAATCTCCGACCAATACCCTTCATTATCCAGACTTTTCACAACTCCCAATTTCACAGTTTCTGCCCGAACTACATTGAGCAGCACCAGTGAATGGATAGATATTCCAAGTACAATGCTAACGGCCAATTTCCTCATAAACTAAATGGG
>DNXU01000089.1:1310-5190 GCA_003505715.1 Cyanobacteria bacterium UBA8803
CAACCAACAACCAACAACTAACAACCAACAACCAACAACCAACAACCAACAACCAACAACCAACAACTAAGCAACCACTTCATTAACTGGAAAACGATCCATTAACTGAATGGCTCGAATGGCATTGCGTTTGATGGTATCTGGGAGGGGTGGCACATGGGGGAGTTGGGATAATAGATCGATGGTTCGACGCAATATGCGCACGATGTCCCCTTCATCTAAGCTGGTATTAGCACATAGCTGAGTCCATTCAACTCCTAATGCCCACTGCTCCGGAATACCAATTAAGTCGTACTCCAACCAAACGGGCAGTGCGACATGATATCGACGCTGCAATTGAAATAACTGACGCCGCATTCCTCTCAGACTCTTGAGAGCCTCAAACGCTGGTTCTGGGGGTGAGTAGTTCGTCCAGCTATCGGGACGAGGGGTTTCGGTTACTAGGGCACAAGCGGCTGCTGCTAGGTGATGGGGATCTAACTCGTCAAATTCCCCTGACATTAGTGCCAGACCTAACCATAATTCGTTGTCCCCGCGAATGGCAGCGGCAGCTTGCCCTAGCAGGGTGGGCGTGACATCCTCCAGGCACCCAAATGCTCTTAAAATTTCTATTAAGTTCAGAAATTCTTGCCAGTGTTGTGCTTGGTTTTCGCGGAATTGGGCTTGACGCTGATTAATTTCGTCTTGCAAGGCTAACCTACGTCTGTGACGCTTGAGCAGTTGCGAGGGATTGCCCCACTGTCGTATGGCATGATTTTCGAGTTGGTTAGTGACGGATTCTACGACCTGTTCTTGAGCCAGCACTTCGGGAGCCACAGTTAATTCTACAGTTGGGGGAATTTGGGAGGCGATCGCTTCTGTTTCAGGGGTGCCTCGTCTAACTTGACCGGGCTTGAGAGTCAGTTCTACGGGGGGCACTACAGATTCCAGCATTTGGGCCTGGAGCGCCTCACCGTGTAATTCAACCAGGTCATGGGTTGTGGCGACAAACCAACGATTCTCAGCACTTAAACATACCAAATAAGGCGATTGACCCCGACCCTTTTCTTTGGCAATTAGTACGGCAGGGACGGGAGACGGAACCTGGATGTATTTTCCTTTTAGGGAGAGCAGGGTGCCTGGGGGAACGTAGGGTATGATTTGGGCTATATCACTGGCTTGTACAGCTTCAGCTTGCTGTTGCAGTGTCTTTAACAATTGGTGTTCTTGCTTGAGTCTTTCCTTCAGTTTTTGGTAGTTGGCGAGGGCATCCAAGTCTATGGGGGCTAGTTGAATATCTAGCTTTGTCAGTTCGGCTGTCAACTCTGTAATAGCCTGTTGCTGGGGCTTCAGGTATAGAGTGGCTAGGTATTGGGCAAAGCTGCGTTCTACCAAATCTTTTGCTTCGATCAAGCTGTGGGTTTGCAGCAAATTCAGCACCATGCCATAGGTAGGCGTGAACTGACTCACTAGGGGATCGGCACCGCTGGTGGCTAGGTAAGCGGCTTCCTTTGCTCCTTCAAAAGGAGTTTGCAAGGTCACAACATAGCCAGTGACATCCATACCTCGCCGTCCTGCCCTACCTGCCATTTGCAAAAATTCCGAAGGCGTTAGCAAGCGGTGTCCGTCATCAGTCCGCTTCGACAGGGCGGAAATCACTGTAGTGCGGGCGGGCATGTTAATTCCTGCCGCCAGAGTTTCCGTGGCAAACACCACCTTAACTAAACCCTGCTGGAACAGTTCTTCTACAAACCCCTTCCACGCTGGTAAAAGTCCGGCATGATGGGCTGCAATACCTCGGTATAGGGGTTCAATTTGTCCAACACGCGCAACTTCAGGATTACGAGCCACGAATTGGTCGATCTGTATTCTGAGTTGTTTGGCTTCTGTCTCGTTCACTAGAGAAAAAGCGCCCAACTCGGCTACCGCCCGATCGGATTCCATGACCGCCAGATCGCAACCGGAGCGACTGAAAATGAAGTAAATGGCTGGCAGCATATCCCGTCGCTGCAACTGAGACACCACGTACAGGATTTGGGGGACGAACAGCACTTTCACCAAACCCTGCTGGAATAGGTGGGCGATCAAGTTTCGCCAAGATGGCTGAAGTTCCAGATGGTATGCCCCAAACCCTCGACAAAGGGGTTCGAGCATCGGTCTAACCTTGTCATTGCGTCCAACTTGAGGATTTTGAGCTAGGAATGCTTCAGCTTGTGTCCGTATTTGGGTTGCTTCTGCCGAATTCACTAGACAAAGCTTGCCCAACTCAGTCAGAGCCTCCTCGCACCCCCGGCGGCTGAACATAAAGTATAGGTGTGGGAACTCATCTTTTTGCTGGATTTGTTTGATAGCCGCGATCAAACTCCCACCTTTTTGTTGATGGTCGTAGCGGTTACCCCGCACATTTTTCTCCCAGCCCTTTTTAGGTTTGAGAAAGGAGTTGATTTGGGTTTGGCTCTTGTCAAGGAGGGGAAAAAGCCCCTTCGGGTTGCCAAAATTAAACTGCAAGGGCACCGGGCGGAAGTTGGAGTAGACCAGTTCGGTTGAGCCATGGACGAGATTCAACCAGTCCGTTAGCTGGTCAGCATTAGCAACTGTGGCGGAGAGGGCAATCAGCTGAATTTGCGGCGGGCAATAAATAATTGACTCTTCCCACACCGTACCTCGCTGTCGGTCGTTCATGTAATGGCACTCATCCAGGACAACCGCCTCGACTCCCTCTAAAGAGGTGCCGATTTCCCCAATCGGCGTTCCGTAAAGCATGTTGCGGAAAATTTCCGTCGTCATCACCAAGATTAGCGCATCCCGGTTGATACAGACATCGCCAGTGACTAGACCCACTTGCTCAATGCCAAAAGCAGAGCGAAAATCTCGCAGCTTCTGATTGGAAAGGGCTTTCAATGGGGTGGTGTAGAAGACACGACCGCCCCGCGCTAAGGCTCGGTAAATGGCATATTCTCCAATCAGAGTTTTCCCAGAACCTGTAGGAGCACAGACGACAACAGAGCGATCGGCATTGAGAGCCGCGATCGCCTGTTTTTGAAAAGGATCGAGTTCAAACGGAAACAGATTTTTCAGGTCAAGCTCTATAGAGCGAGTAGAAGCATTCACAAAATACCTCGTTGGAAGCCCTGTGGCTTCAGCCCAGGGATGAAAACGGATTGCAGGAAATATCGCTGCCGACCCCCATGGTCGGGGTGGAGAGACAGTGGTTGACTTAGGCTGATCAGCTAACTGAAGCTAGAGCATGAGAGCTACGTCACTTCAGTGTAGGGTGCTGACATCAAAGTCATTCCAATAAGTGGCTCTAGGGAATTCCCCAATTTTTACTGTCATCCATGCCGAATGGCTCTATTGTGGCATTACTCTTGGGTAAATGAGTCTAAACTCAGTTACAAAGGAGCGGCACCGGCTCTCCCATAGTGATCTTGGAAAACCGCCTTTTTAGTGATGGGTAATTGGTAATTGGTAATTCCCTACCCAGTTAGCGTTTGGCCTTATTAATCAGTTTTTCTTATCCCCTATCGACAGGAGAGCCTTTTGATTTTCCCTGCTGGTGTTCCTACCCCCATCTACTGAAATTAATTTAATTTTTTGATTTTATCCTGATGGCTCATCGGTTGATGTGAAGAAGGCAGTAGAAACTCTGACACGGAGGTCTACTATGTGCTACTACATGAATGGGTTTTCTAGACAATCTCATTTGGGGGATGGGCTTGACAACTTGGGTTTTTTATCAAGTCATTTACTCAGCCGTTTTGTTGTTGAGGGCAAGCCTGAAGATGACAATCGCGGCAGTGGTCGCTAGATAAAAATTTTAGCAATAGCGGTTCAAGGCCGCTTTGTTTTACGGGAGACTGAAAAATTGAGTTTGGACATTCAAGCATAACCCAGCTCTAGA
>DNXU01000238.1 GCA_003505715.1 Cyanobacteria bacterium UBA8803
ATCCCTCATCCCTCATCCCTCATCCCTCATCCCTATTTGCAAAAGTGGAAGCTAGCACCGAAACCCCAAACTCCTTCATTGCTTTAGCACTGCAAGTCACCTGTCACGCCGTTAACCAGGCGCGTGACCGCACTGAAGCGCGATCGCTCATGGAGCAGACGATCACCAGATTGGGGCAACAAATTGCTGGGAGCATTGCTTTTATTGGCTCTGACTGCAAGCTGATCGTACTGCCCGAGTATTTCCTCACGGGTTTCCCGATGGGAGAATCTTTGACCCTGTGGGCGCAAAAAGCTTGTCTGGAAATGGCCGATCCGATCTACGAGGCACTCGGTCGCATTGCTGAGAAACACAGCATATTTCTAGCAGGCAATACCTACGAACTCGATCCCAACTTTCCCGAACTTTACTTCCAAACCTGTTTTGTCCTTGATCCTACCGGAGCGATCGCCTTACGCTATCGGCGGCTCAATTCCATGTTTGCCCCAACTCCCCACGATGTCTGGGATAAGTATCTCGACTGCTACGGTTGGGAGGGAGTATTTCCCGTTGCCAAAACCGCCATTGGCAATCTAGCAGCAGTGGCATCGGAAGAAATCCTCTATCCTGAGGTAGCAAGGTGCTTAGCATTAAGAGGAGCAGAGATTTTCCTGCACTCTACTTCAGAAGTTTACGGCAATGTGCGATCGCCCAAAGAAGCGGCTAAGATTGTTCGTGCCGTTGAGAATATGGCTTATGTTATCTCAGCTAATACCGCAGGTATCGCTAATATCTCAATTCCAGCTGCTTCTGTAGATGGCGGATCTAAAATTGTGGACTATCGAGGACTGGTATTAGCCGAAACAGGTGCAGGAGAAAGCATGGCTGCCTTTGCGGAAATTGACCTAACTGCATTACGCCGATACCGCCGCCGTCCGGGATTAAATAATCTCCTCTGCCGCCAGCGGTTAGAACTGTATGCCGACACCTACGCTCAGTCTAGCGTTTATCCACCTAACACCATGCTCGATCGAGTTGTAGATCGCCAACACTTCATCCAAACTCAGCGAGAAACCATTGAGCAGTTAGTGAAGTTAGGCTTAATTTGAGCTAAGCATTCCAAGTCCCGCTCTCTGCTTTGCTCGATTAAGGGGGAAGGAGAAAAGGAGGAAAACACTTCCTTTCCCCTTTCCCCAATGGGATTGCTGTCTTTAGTGCTTATCCGAGCAGTATTGCTTGGCAGCCGACTCTACGCGCAGTGTAGAGGACATTTGCGAGACACTAAAAATTTCACCAGCGACTTATTATCGCTATATATGGGCAATCAGGAAAATTTGCAAAGATATGCCTAGAAATTATCTTTCAGGTAGTTACCCTCGACTCTGTACAATGGGATTTTCCACAGCCTCTCGATATATTTCCACAGCCTCACTGTAGGCAATTGGCAGAACGCATTCAACGTTTTCATGGGGACGAGGAATGATCACCCAAGATTCCAGAGTAGCACCATAAGTCTTTTCTACTGCCGCAATGCCAGCGTCCATTGCAGTTTTTACCTCAGAAACATCCCCCCGGATATTTACGGTAAAGCGAGCGCTACCAACTCGGATGTAGCCGACTAAGGTAACTCTACCCGCTTTGACCATGGCATCCGCTGCCGCCAGTACACCAGGAAAGCCCTTGGTCTCCAGCGAACCAACCGCCACTATTGACATTGCCAATCTCCTAAATTAATGAAAAATCTGAAAACAAACACTTATTGTACAAATTCCTCGTCACAGAGTTCTGAACTGTTCTACTTTACGGGTATACTCAATGGGCAGAACTGCTTCAACATTTTCGTGGGGATTGGGAATAATGTAGTAATCTGTTATCTCACCGCCGTAGGTTTTCCCTACTGCTTCAAGTCCTGCGGCTACAGCAACTTTTACTTCAGATACTCTCCCCCGAACGCTAACCATAAAACGACCGCTCTCATTCCTTTCATACTTCACCAGCGTAACTGCGGCAGCCTTAACCATGGCATCTGCTGCTGCTAGCACCCCCGGAAAACCTAAGGTTTCAATTGTTCCAACCGCTGCTGGCATCGCTAAGCTCCCGATCAATTTTTAGTTTGTCAGCTGGCAGGATAGCAGAAACCTTATTTTAGTGCCCACACCTACTTCGCTGTCGATCGCAATCTTACCATTTCCGCTCTTCCCATCCCTAAAGAATCTCCTAGTGCACTGAAAGCTCCAAGGCAGACTTCGGAGTTCGGCGAGGCTCACTCGAGCTGCGTGAGGCTTCGACGGTGAGCCGAAGTCCGAACGCAGGCAGAGGGGAAGAAAGTTTGTATAGTAAGCTTTTTAAGCTTTTTTAAGCGGTGGGTTATTTCTGCCGCGCTGCACTAGCGCAGCTGGGGGAGGCAGTAATATCATGTCTGCTAGCATCTTTCGTTGTATAAACACCCTTTGTACTATGCACGCTCCGAGCTTGGAAATACAGCCTTTTCAGACACAGAGCGTGCCTACTAACAAACTATCTCTATACAACAGCTTGATATAGATCCCTAGCCGCAAGTCTAGGAAGCCCACACTCACCCTTTATGTGAGTGCGGGTGATTTAACTAAGCCTTTGATTTTTCTGCTACAGACTCAGCACTTTGGGTTGTCTTACCGTTCTTGTGATGGGTATGACCGTTACCGTTACGGGGTTGAATCACTCCATATCCACCGTGGTTGCGCTCATAAATTACGTTGATCTCATTGGTTTTAATATTGCGGAACATGTAAAAGTCGTGATCGACCAGTTGCAGCTGTTCTAAAGCTTCCTCAATGGTCATGGGCGGCATGGCAAAATACTTCATGCGCACGACTTCGCTGGGCAGTTCGGGGGTGCGATCGCCAATCAGATTGGTTTCCACCGGAACTTCAGCAACTATGACACCTGTCTTAGGCTGATCGTGAGTCTTCTTGTGTAGCAGCTTCTCTTTGTATTTCCGCAGTTGGCGCTGGATCTTATCTGAGACCAGATCGATGCTGGCGTACAAGTCTTCACTGCTCTCTTGGGCACGAATTACCGTCCCATTTGCATAAATCGTCACTTCAGCAGTCTGCTTAGAATTTATCCGAGGGTTGCGAGCCACAGATAAATGTACATCTACCTCAGTTGTAATGCTCTGAAAGTGATTCACCGCCTTTTCAATTTTCTGATGTACATACTCACGGATCGCATCAGTGATTTCGATATTTCTGCCCTGGATCACAAGCTTCATACTGACTACTCCATCCTGTACTATTTGAGTCGCAAAGAACAGCGGGGGGCAAGAATTGCTGCTCTTGGAGGATATATTTCACAGTAGCACTTTGTATCGTGGAGAACATGACCATTTGATTTCTCTTCAGATTCCTTTGCATTCTTTGACATTGCTCATTCGTCGTTAGTCTTTAGCCATTGGTAATTCCCCTGTTTCCTGAGGCACCATGAGTATAAACTCCCAATGTGGGAACGAAAATCTATCTCCCTCTGCCCCCGATCGCCAGAGAGAAATCCATGCCCTTTCCCTCTCCCCATCCCCCCATCTATCCTCAAAAAAGGGAGAGTTAAGTAGGCAACGTCAATGCTTGGTAGATCATCAGGGGCTGGTGCCTTATACCGCAGCTTGGGAGCAGCAGCGATCCCTGGTAGAGCAACGAGCTAAAGATGCCAGTCTTGATGATGTTCTCCTATTGTTGGAACATCCGCCAGTATACACCCTAGGCCAAGGAGCAAACCTAGAATTTCTCAAATTCGACCCAACAGGGAGCAACTGGGAAGTTCACCGCGTAGAACGTGGTGGAGAAGTCACTTACCACTGTCCCGGTCAACTAGTCGGCTATCCCATTCTGAACCTGCGCTATTATCGGCAAGACTTACACTGGTATTTGCGACAGTTAGAGGAAGTTTTAATTCAAGTGTTAGGGGTGTACGGACTCCAAGGCGATCGGGTTCCTGGAATGACTGGGGTTTGGGTAGAGGGAGGCAAAGTTGCCGCTATCGGGATCAAAGTAACCCGCTGGATTACTATGCACGGCTTTGCCTTGAATGTTTGCCCCGACCTGAGTGGCTTCCAACGTATTATCCCTTGTGGCATCGCCGATAAACCCGTCACCAGTCTCGCTCAGTTTATTCCTGACATTACTGTAGAACAAGTACGCCACTCATTCACCACCAAATTCGCGGAGGTTTTTAACGTAGAGTTAATTTAGTTGTTTGTTGTTTGTTGT
>DNXU01000091.1:0-5068 GCA_003505715.1 Cyanobacteria bacterium UBA8803
TGTGGCACAGTTTCACGCTGGATAGCATCGGTGAGAGGCTTCTGTTGAACTAGCTTGTCCTCTTCCTCCTCCTGTGGCGCAGTTTCACGCTGGACAGTTTGTCCTTGAGCTGGCTGTTGAGTCTGAGGTGCATGAATTTGGTTCACCACCTGAGCCGCTACTTGATCGGCCTCTTGTTCGTACTTATCCCCAACCTGACCAATAGTAAGCTTTGCCTGAATCGGTGGCGCTGTACTGGGAGCGAATACAGGAATATTAGCGGCGTTGTAGCCAAAGCGTTGTGCTTGTTCGAGTTGAGTTTGAATGTCCGGCATTTCCTGTTGCTCAGAGGATGCCGGGTTGGGAGAAGCAAAAGGACGCATCTGCAACAAATTGTTTGCAGGTAGCTCTGCTTTTCTGGCCTGGATGCCCTTACCGAAGGGGCGTGTCTGCAATTGATTTGGCGCTGGAGTAGAATCGGGTTCCCAGGACGCTTTTTTTCTAATGCGGTGTCGGGTACGCATGACCAGCCTCTCCCACTCAACTTGGGTTAATACTTACATATTATTATGGTGTACTCTTATTTTGACTGATTAGCCATAAATCGAATTGTTACACTCCTTAGCATAAAAACAACCGAATCTTTGCCAATGAATTGGCTCTGCCCTCCCTCCTCATAGAGTAATGGTGCGTTAGCTTTCGCATAACGCACCCTAGAAGCTATTACCAATTACCAATTAAAGCTCCTGATGAAAAAACTAATTAACCACCCCGACGACGTGGTACGCGAAAGCCTTCAAGGCATGGCCCTTGCCCATCCTGACTTACTTAACGTCCACTTTGACCCCCACTTTATCTATCGGGCTGATGCACCAGTATCGGGTAAAGTGGCGATCGCCTCCGGTGGTGGTAGCGGGCATGAACCCATGCACGGAGGTTTTGTGGGTATGGGGATGTTAGATGCAGCCTGTCCCGGTGAGGTATTTACTTCTCCCACACCCGATCAAATGCTAGAAGCTGCCAAGATGGTTAATGGTGGTGCGGGTGTTCTCAATATCGTCAAGAATTACAGTGGCGATGTGATGAACTTTGAAATGGCAGCAGAACTCGCCTATGCCGAAGGTATCCAGATTTTAAATATTTTAATTGATGATGATGTCGCTGTTAAAGATAGCCTCTATACCCAAGGGCGTCGGGGCGTTGGCACCACTGTCCTAGCGGAAAAAATCTGTGGTGCTGCTGCCCAACAGGGCTACGATCTCAAGCAGGTAGCCAACCTCTGCCGCCAAGTTAATCTGAACGGGCGCAGTATGGGCATGGCCTTAACCTCCTGCACCGTACCCGCTAAAGGTAGCCCCACCTTTAACCTGGGCGATCGGGAAATAGAAGTGGGGATCGGCATTCATGGAGAGCCAGGACGCCAAAGAATACCCATACAATCAGCCGATGAAATTACAGAAATGTTAGCCCTTTCTATTATTGAAGATACCCCCTATACCCGCACGGTAAGAGAGTGGAATGGCGATCGTGGGGAATGGGTTGATGTAGAACTAACCGATCCACCTTTCCAGAATGGCGATGCAGTCTTAGCCTTTGTCAACAGTATGGGTGGCACTCCCCTTTCCGAGTTGTATATTGTTTACCGCAAATTAGCTCAAATCTGCGCACAGAAGGGACTAAAAATTGTCCGTAACCTAATTGGCCCTTACATCACCTCCCTAGATATGCAAGGTTGTTCGATTACCCTGCTTAAGCTAGATGATGAGTTAATTAAACTGTGGGACGCACCAGTTAAAACACCTAGCTTGCGTTGGGGAATATAAATCAAAAATCAAAAATAATGTAGGGGCAAGTTGCTGTCTCAATATATTACTGCACATGATATCACTTGACTCGCCCTGATTTATTTACTAATGACCAATGACTAATGACCAAGGAATCATGGGGTCACTTGCCAAACGGTTGGACACTTCGTTGGCTCCGTAGCGGTTAAGGTGGCTGGGATCGGAGAAATAGTCTGGTTTGTCTAGTAATACATTACTCAAGTCTCGGAAAATTAGACCCCGTTCTAAGGCGATCGCGTGCATTTGTTTCTGGAATTGTTGTTCGTAGCCGCTGCGTACCGGGTCTAAGTAATCTTTGGTTAGAGGTAGATTAACAAAAACAATATTGATATTGTTAGCCCGCGCAAATTGCATCAGTACTTCTAAAGCTTGGTCTTGTTTCCCCGTTAATTTAAAGGACTGATAGTTGGTATCATAAGCACCTGCAACTCTAGGATGGTTCTGGTAGTAAGTAGCGGGGTTAAAGCGTACTGAAAGGGGTAGAAAGCCATCAATATCAATGGCGTCTTCAGGAGCTAATTCTGACTGGGATTCGTTCAAGTTTGGGTTCTGGGGAACCGCTTGTTGAATGAGGGCACTAAACTGTTCTCGCAGGACTGATTTGAGTTGGCTGCGTTGGGGATAAGTGGATGATACTTTTGCCAGCGACTGATTGAGCCAGTCACTAACAGATTTATAGCTTCCCCTTAGACTGGCTAAGGATGGATCGGTTTGGTCAGATCTCGCAGATCCGCTCCCCCCTAAATTGGGGAAAGTGCCAGCATTGAGATGGGCGTAGCCTTCAGAGGTAGCGATCGCATTATAAGTAGCATCGTCCCGACCGCTGTTAAAGGCACGAGCGCCATCGGCCCAGATAATTAATTTCGGCAGTTGCTCTGGAGTTAAAATGCGGCGCACGATTAAGTCTACGACCTGAGCAGTTGCTCCATTAACAGCAAAGTTAAAGATTTCCACATCACTGTAACCCTGAGCAGCTAAGGCTTCTCGCAAAGCGAGCGGATCTACCCCCCGCAAGGCTCTGGAACTGCCCATAATCAGAACGTCAGGAGGGCCGCTTTGGACAAACCGCTGTTGGTAAAGTGCTAGCTTTTGGTCTAAGAGCGGATTATTAAAGGGCGGATTAAGCGATCGCGCTACGGCTAACAGTCCCTGGTTGGCATTGCCTCTCTTAGGGTTCGACGAATTGTCGATAATTACGCTCTTGTCTCCCTGCCGAGTAAACCCAGATGAGTTAAAGTTGTCTGTATTCTCCCCATCGCCTTGTTTTAAGGACACTTGAGGCAGGGAAAGCGATACAGGAGGTTCCTCCATTGCTGCTGCCGCCGATTCTCCGACTTGAGGCGGCGTTTTCACGCGCAGTATCTGACCCATCAGCCAGTCAACTTGAAAGGTCACTAATAAGCTCAGAAAGCCCCAAACCATTGCCACTTTGACACCTTGAGCCGTTTCGGAACTGGAACGTTGGACACCGATGGTCAGATCTTGATTGTCTAGGCTAGGAACGAACAGCTGGGAGTAACACAACAAACGCTGAACAAACCGAACAGTGGCTTGAGAAATCCACTGTAGGTCATCCTTGAGATCTTCTTCAGTTAACTCCGGCTGCTCAACCAATTCCTCCGTGGGAGCCACCAAAGCGCTGACGTAGGTATCTGGGGTAGTAAATTCCGGAGTCACTTCTGGCGCAAGACGCCGTCTGGTGACAAAATCAACCCCGTAATTCCATACCGGAGAGGTCGCACCTGCGCAACGACCATATACTCGCACCCCACCCACTTCAGGCAGACTCAGTTGGCGCAGGAACCGGGCAATAGGTGGGCCAACTTGAGCCTGAAGGGGACAGATTGGTGCCTCGCTCATGACATGCAATAAGTCTTGCTTGCGGCGAATTTTCAGCTGAATGCCGCCTGTTGCCAAGCGCCGATCCATTTCAGGATTGAGTAACCGTTCTAGCAAAAAGGTGAGAGCCTCTAGATTGCCCTTTTGGGCTAAAGAAAATGTCGATGGAGATAATTCCTCTTCTGCTGCTGCGGGTAAATTTAGCCAGTCGATCCAGCTTGGTAACTCTTGTTCGGGATCGAGGGAAAGTTGATGAGACTGAACCCCATACAAGGTAGCTGCTTTAAGGCCTTGAGGAGCCAGGGACTCAAATACTGCCGCGATCGCACTTACCGTTGCTTGCTGGTTGGGAACGAGAGTACCCTGACCTGCCACTAGACGACAAAATAAATGCAATGTCGCCTCTTTGAGAACCGCTCGTACTTCTATTCCCAAGGAGTTTAGGGTTTGATTTAAAAGCCTCGCGATCGCTTGGACATCACCCCACTGCGCCCAATCTTCGAGCATTTCTGCCGCAGGGGTCAAATCCACCCGCAGCATCCATTCCGGAACCGTTTCCCCGCTGACTTGAGAGCAAATTGCCGCATCGCGGAACCCTTTGAGCTGTAAGGAGCGCAACTGCTCTACTACTGGCTCGGCTAACAATGATAGATCGGGGCTGTAGTTGGAATTGCAAATCACCCAAAGACGGCGATTTGGGAAAATGGGGGGTAGAGGATGCTCTTTGCTCTTGTCTGGTTGCCCTTGCGTGGGAAGATCTTGGATCTGGACTTTAATGCTGACTCCCAAATAACTCAGGTTAGCGCTGAGATAGCGGGCGATCGCATCTGGAGAACCAGAACGAGCAAGACTTTCCGTGGATACGATTAAGGCTTTGCGAGTGGTTGCTGTTGCCACCGATGCCTCAGGAGCAGCTTGAGGGACATTGGCATTATCAGTGGCGGTAGACTTGAGCCGAATTTCCTTGATCCAGTCTGGCCGTTGGTTTTTGACGGTACGCCCGTAAATAATAATCTGGTAGATGGGGTTTTCCAGATCTGTCGGAAAGTTAGCTCTCCCCTGCTTGCCTTGGAGCGCCTTGAGCAAGCGGTTTACTACAGTCTTAGCATCTAAACTGTCACGGCTCTCGCAGAGAATGTGGAGATTATTCCCTCTTAATCGGACTCGGAGGTACACCCCTGGTTGCCCGATGGCATCGTAAGCCCATTGAGCCAAGGAGGACGGACGACCCTTTTGATTGCGCTGATCGACATCCAACATTAGAAACTTGTTACCTGGATTGATAACGGACTACTAATTTTCCCAATAACAATCGATCATCTAATTTAAGCATACTTAGGGAGAGGGAGTGAGGGAGTGATGGGATGAGGGGATGAGGGAGTGAGGGGGTGAGGGAGTGAGGGGGT
>DNXU01000091.1:5288-5871 GCA_003505715.1 Cyanobacteria bacterium UBA8803
TCCTCACCTCCTCACTCCCTCATTTTCAATGGCGGTGTAACCATCACTGGGGAAAAGTCCCAGCCAAGGGTCAGAACTGGGTGTTAGGAAGAGTTGGTCGTAGACAATCTCGTTAAGGCTATCAACATTCTGGACGGGAGATTCTAGCAACCAAGTATAGATTTTAGGTTGTAGCAGATATTGGTTGCGCACGGTATCCAGCGCTATTAAGGATTCAAATTTAGTCACGATGGGCATGAGGGGGTCATCGGCTGAACCTGGAGTAATGCCTCGACCGGATATATCGTAAGTATCGGGGTTTTTGTTTCGCATCAGGGTTTGGCTGTTACTGTCGAGACGAGCCTCTTCAGCATGAAGTTTAGCAATGTTCGCCCAAGCTTCCTCATCGGTTGCTGCTGTCAGCGCCTCTTGATTGCCAGTGATGGAGGTCAACAGGGGCATTTCCACGTACATTTTAGACATAGCCCTTTGACCTGCTTCTTCCGCAGTGGGGACATCGGTAGGAATTTCAGTGAGTCCGCTGGGGGGTGCTATGTCCAATTCCGATAAGTCTTCAGTCCAGTTAGCTTGAATGGCAGCGAGG
>DNXU01000091.1:5902-10604 GCA_003505715.1 Cyanobacteria bacterium UBA8803
TGAGAGTCGGTGAGTGCGTTCAATTCCTGTACCAAGTTTTCCGCTTCTGCCAATTGACTCAGAAAAGCTTGCGGGCCGTACAATCCTGGTAGGGCATCAACAATCCGACCTTCGGTATCCAGGACGTAATGAATGCTGTTACCAGTGATAGTGCGTTCTAACTGGCGACCATCACCGAAGTCAATAGTTACCTTAGGAACGGGACGGACAGATTGCCAGTGTAAGATAAAGCGATCGCGCAATACTTTTGATACTTCGGCATTAGGGTACAGTACAACCCTGAAAAAGCGGCTGTTGGCACAACTGAGTTCTTCATCCAACCTACCCAACAACCGCAAAGAAAGAATGGGTTTCCCGCTCGCTTTGGCAGCCGCTTTTGCTTGTGCCAAATCCGTATACCAATACAAGCGAGAAGCATAACAATCTCGCTGCTGGCAGAGTCGATCCAACACTGCTTTCAGTTGAGGATTCGCTGTAGCCGTTAGTTGATTGCCATAGGTGTCTAAAAACGCTGCCAATCCCTTAGGTCCTTGAGCGCGGAGGGTAGCGATCGCCTCTTGAGATTCTGATGGGGTTTCCGATACCGCACGACGCGCTAAAACCTCTGAAGGACTCTCTGCCCATACTGAACCAGCCAATCCCAGACTAAACGCCGCCATCATCCCTGCCGAAACCAAACCCAACAACCGCATAAAAAACTCCAATTTCTAGCTTTCTTTCAACCCACTTGCTAAGTCCAAACCTTTGCGCTCTTGGCGTTGCCCTGCCTGTTCTAAGTTCTAACTTATTGTTTGGCGATCGCAATAGACTTAGCCCCCTTCACCAAACGGATAAACTCCGCTCGATAGCCATCTAAATCTTCACCCTGAGATTGATTGGCGAGCTGTAGCACTTCATTAAAATTGGCGTTGCCTTTATATTGAGAATCTCGCAAAATCATCCCGAACGCCGCCACTGCCGCTGAAAACTTAAAGTTATTCGACGCATTCTCTAATGTCAATCCTTGGTCAACTACATTAGAGGTAATAAGCTGAGACGTTGTTCCCTCTGGAGCTTTGTAACGCAACTTCACCTGCATCACCTCACCACTTTGACCCTTAACGGGAATAATTTCGTAAAGCGCCGTTACCGCATGGCCGGAACCTAATTCACCTGCATCTTTCTTGTCATCATTAAACTCTTCATTGCGCAGCCGCCGATTTTCATACCCAATCAGACGATAACTTTGGACTTTGGCAGGATTAAATTCTACTTGAATCTTGACATCTTTGGCGATGGTAAACAGGGTGCCTCCCATTTCTTTGACTAGAACTTTCTTCGCCTCCAACTCGTTATCAATATAAGCATAATTGCCGTTACCTTTATCAGCGAGTTTCTCCATCTTGGCATCTTGGAAATTGCCCGTACCAAAACCCAACACAGTAAGGAAAACCCCCTGCTCTCGCTTCTGTTCGATTAGGCGCACCAGTTCGGCATCGCTGGATACTCCAACATTAAAATCGCCATCGGTAGCGAGAATGACCCGGTTGTTGCCGGAGTTAATAAAGTTCTCTTGGGCAAGTTTATAGGCACGTTGAATACCTTCGCCGCCTGCGGTTGACCCCCCTGCTTCTAGCTTATCAAGGGCATTTAAAATCTTGTCTTTCTGATTACCTGGGGTTGGGGGTAAGACCACCCCTGCTGACCCGGCATAGACGACTATGCTAACGCGATCGCTGTCTCTCAGTTCGTTTACCAACAGGCGAAACGCTGATTTGAGTAAGGGGAGCTTGTTGGGTTCATTCATTGAACCCGAAACATCCAACAAAAATACTAAATTGCTGGGAGGTAAATTTTCTTTAGTAATAGTTTTTCCCTGCAAGCCAATGTGAACTAATTTATGAGCGGGATTCCAGGGAGCTGCTGAAACTTCTGCGGTCACAGAGAAAGGGCGATCGCCTTCTGGTTGAGGATATTCGTAGTTAAAATAATTAATCAGCTCTTCAAGGCGCACTGCATCTTTAGGGGGGAGTTGGCCCTCGTTAATAAAGCGCCGGACATTGCTGTAGGATGCCGCATCTACGTCGATAGCAAAGGTGGAGAGGGGGTTGTTGCTGACTTGGAGAAAGGGATTTTCTTCAATGCGATCGTAGGTTTCGCCCTTGGCTTCTTCCGGGACTTGATTGCCTGGAGAAGCAGCATCAGCATTGGGGAGTGGCTGAGTTTCAGGTGCGAGTTTAGCAGCAGATCTTTGGGGAGGTGCTTGAGCTGGCGAGACGGCAATCTGAGACTCTGCCTGTTGTAATGCGGCATTGCCCCCACCGTTTGATTCGCAAGCAACAGTTAGCTGTCCTAGTATAGCGGCTAGTCCCAGGATCGCGATCGCTTTGTGGATGTATTTCATATTCCTCAGATTCAAAAAGCTCAATGGCTCAAGCGTTTGGCCTTTAATGTCCTAGTTTTATTCCTTTAGCTGCTGTGAGAACCCCTGGTTACCGAAAATGTAACATCTTGACAATAGGGTGAGGGAGTGAGGGGGTGAATTGTTTTGATCCTTTATTGTGCGCGATCGCCTATGGCGTCTAGCTTGAAAAAATTATTTTCTCCTCATTTTTTCAGAAATAATCGGGTTAAAGCCACATAAAAACTGTTAAGAGTTCCCCATTCCCTACCCCCACCAAAAGACTCCCGTCAGCAAGCCCTAATTAGAAAAAGCTGACACGGCCTGTGGCGCATCAGCTTTCTGTGACAGGCTGAATTATACTTGCTGGCTTAGACTATGTTCCCTTCGGGATTTTGCAGATTTTCGTAAGGCTTTTTCCTGCCCAAGAAAGGAATGAGCATGGGGACTTGTCGGCGGTAGTCAGCATAGGCTTGACCGTGGATGTCCACCAAATCCCGTTCTTCCCACTGAATGGCGATTAGAATGTATAGTGTTGTGGCGATCGCAAATACCAGGTGAGCTGCTGTCATGGTTGGTGTTGCCCAGAAGGCGAACAACCAGCCGACATAGAGCGGATGGCGAACGTGCTTATAAGGGCCTGGGGTCAAGAACTGGAGAGGCGTGTATTCTTTACCTTGCAGGTAGAGATAGATCTGCCGCAATCCAAACAGATCGAAGTGGTTGATTAAGAAGGTGGTAACCAAAACTAATAGCCATCCAAAAGTAAAGAGGCACACAAGAATATTGCGTCCGATCGGGTTTTGCACGTCCCAAATCATGCCGCCCATCGGTTGCCACTGCCAGAACAGCAAGATCAGGCACAAACTTGAAAATAAAACATAGGTGCTACGCTCAATGGGTTTAGGGATAATCTGCGTCCACCACTTTTTGAAACCCTGGCGTGCCATAACGCTGTGTTGGATCGCGAATAGACTGAGCAATGCCACATTGATGAGTAACGCTTGCCCTAAAGGTACTTCTGGCACAGAATCAATCGATTTTGGTACTACTAAGTTGCCAACGAAGCCGAAGGCATATAAGAAGGTAACGAAGAAGATGGCGTAGCTGACAATACCGTAAACAAAGGCAGCGATTCTATTCATAGGTAATCTTCCTTTCTTCTTGTAGCATCTTTTTCGATGCATCTGAACCTAAGGTAACAAGAGCAGCGATCCAAAACCGCTTCCAAAGCGATCCGTCATATCATCTGCGGTTGATTAACCATAATCAAACCTTTACCCAGAGCAGCAAACCAAATACCTATAACAGGCCAAGCGGCGAGGAAAAACTGAAGCGATCGCGAATTATTAAAGCTGGCATACTGGAAGATTAAACGTCCGAAGTAACCGTGAGCAGCTACGATGTTGTACGTTTCTTCCTCTCCCTATTCTCATAGCAAAGTAATTACAGTAACTTCTGGAGGACAAAATAGGCGTCCTGGCGGGTAAGTTCCTAAACCGCGATTGATATACAACTGGTTTTTGCCGACCTGATGTAGTCCCTCTGACCATTCCCAATGATTGACCACCCTAGTACAGGCATTAATTAAAGGTATCCAGCGCCAAATAGATTTGGGAAAATTGTCTTGGATTGTTCGCAACAATTTTGGTGCTGGACCAAATCCGGGAATGACCACTTGACCACCATGAGTATGACCAGATAGCTGCAAATCTACCCGCCATTTCTTGAGGCATTCGGCACTATCAGGGTTGTGAGATAAGACAATCCGAGGTATTTGAGGATCTAGTTGGTTCATAACTGGTGCGGGGTTGAACTCTCGCGACCAAAAATCGGCAAGTCCCACGAAGGGTAATTCTGGTCCGAGGGGATAAGCAATCTGATTCCATAAAACTCGTACCCCAATGCCAGCCAACGCTTCAGCTACTATGGTTCTTGCCTTAGGATAGTAAAGGTCGTGGTTTCCCAAAACAGCATAGATTCCCAAGCGGCTTTGCAGGTGCTTCAACCGCCACACCAGGGGATAAATGGGTTCTGGGCGATCGGTTACGTAGTCACCCGTAAGTACCACTAAATCCGGTTCAGCTTGATTGCTGGCTTCAATCGCTTCAGCGAGCATCTTTTCCGATAACCGCAAGCCATCGTAATGCAAATCCGAAAGCTGTACAAGTTTTGTCCCTTGCAATGATGGCGGTAAATCCGCGATCGCTACCCTTATCTCTTCAACCTTTAATGCCTCTGAAACTCCCCATCTCATGTTGTTTGTTGTTTGTTGTTTGTTGTTTGTTGTTTGTTGTTCGTTGTTTGTTGTTTGTTGTTTGT
>DNXU01000091.1:10797-14453 GCA_003505715.1 Cyanobacteria bacterium UBA8803
ACAACCAACAACCAACAACTAATTACATTGTGCTAGAGGTTTTCTGGCAATTTCTGATAATCCAACTTGCTGTAATAGAGATTCCCAATCTGAGGCTAAGGTTGCGTCGTTAGGATAAGTGCAACGTAACTTAGCTAGACTCGCCAGCGTCTCGTGCCAAAGGCCATGGGCTGCGTATATAGAGGGTTGCTCTTGGGGTGAGGCTGTTGCCAATTGATGTTTAATATCAGCATTTGCTACAACCCGTTGAATCCACCCTCCCACGTTACTACTATCGCTTCTATCAAGGGGGTCAAAAATAATACTGAAATTCCAAAAGTAGGATTTACCTACTTCTAATTGGGGTAGATCGCGAGAATTGGAAATGTCAACTGCAATAATGCTATCGCTAGCATTTAGAGAAAAGTTGTGACGGTAAATAATATTTTCTAGTTTCTCATCGTATATGATTAACTCTCCTGTTGTATTAGCCAAGTTGGCATCAGGAATATAAAAAAATAATAAGGGATGTTCGGCTAGAGTTATACCACTATTGGATGTGGGTAGCAAAGCAATTAAGGGAATAGGAGGACGGTATCCTTCACAACGGAGATCGAGATCTGCTTCCATTCGATTTCCTGGCGGAGTTTTGGGTTTATTAAAAGCAGTATCTTCAGGATTTTTTATCGTAAGCTTGCCCTTCCTATATCCACATTTCAAGATGCCAGAGCGGTGATTTAAGAATTGGGTTGTAGTTAATTTAAAGGTCTGTGCCTTGGCTGAGTAGGGAAAACTTAGGAACAAAAGGCTAACCAGCGAAGTCAAGCAAGCCTTGAGAAAATTTTTGCGCGAGAGCATACAAAGTAATAACATCTTCTTAAGCATCATAGATATACGTTAGGGAAGCGGTACTTGTGCCCCGCCCCGTTTTCCTCCCTATCTGACTTTCAAGATGTCGTCCCTCCAGTGCGTCACTTTGCTCACAGATGGGGTATCCAGCGGGTTTTTCTGATGAAATCGGTTCGTCACGTAGTTGTCTCACTGTTACTAGTATTACTCACGATGTTAACCGCGATCGCCTGTCAGGGGAACAGTAGCAATGGCGGTGCTGGGGAAGCAATTAAAATCGGCTCGAAAGATTTTACTGAGCAGTTCATTTTGGGAGAAATGTATGCTCTACTGGTAGAAAATAAAGGCTTTAAGGTAGAAAGGAAGCTGAACCTAGGTGGCACCCCAGTGGCACAGGCGGGTTTGGAAAACGGTCAGATAGATTTATACCCCGAATATACTGGTACGGCTCTACTGACAGTTTTAAAGCTGCCAGCCAGCAGCGATCCCCAGCAGGTCTATCAGACGGTCGCAGATGCCTACAAACAGAAATTTAATCTAGTCTGGCTCAATCCTGCCCCAATGAACAATACCCAAGCACTGGTCATGACTCAGGAGAGTACTCAAAAATACGGCATTACGACAATCTCAGACATGGTAGCGCAGGCAAGCAAATTGGCCATGATTGGCCCTCCCGAATTTGAGGTACGGGAGGATGGGTTACCCGGTTTGAAAAAAGCCTATGGTGACTTTAAACTCAAAAAATTCATGCCTGCCGATCCCGGCTTGAGGTATCAAACCTTAAATAAGGGTCAAGCTGATGTTGCGGTTGGGTTTGGGACAGATGGTGAGATTAGCGCCTTTAAGCTGGTTGTGCTGAAAGATGATAAAGCCTTGTTTCCACCCTACCAAGTTGCTCCAGTTATCCGTCAAGAGGTGCTGGAAAAAAAACCAGGTATTAGTGATGCCTTGAATGCACTGGCTCCCAAGCTGACTACTGAAACCATGCAGCGCCTTAATTACGAGGTGAGCGGTAAGCAACGGGAACCTGCTGAGGTGGCAAAAGAATTTCTGATTCAAGAAGGTCTTGTGAAGAGTTCTTAATTATTGGTAACGGATGTAAGGGATAGTGGGTACAATTTCCTTTGAGAATGTCAGTTTACAATTTCCCAGTGCGTCTCAGGCAGCTTTGCAGGGCGTTAGTTTTGAGATTCAAGTTGGTCAACTGGTGGTGATTTTAGGGCCTTCTGGTTGCGGTAAAACCACGCTCCTGAAGATGGTTAATCGGTTGTACGAGCCAACTTCTGGCAGGATTTACCTGGATGGTACTGACATTCGTCTCCTTAAAGTTACGAAGCTGCGCCAGCAAATTGGTTACGTTATCCAGCAGTCTGGCTTATTTCCTCACATGACGGTGGCTCAGAATATTGCTGTGGTGCCGAAGTTGTTAGGTTGGTCGAGGATAAAATATCAATCCCGGGTTGATGAGTTGCTCACGTTGGTAGAACTGCCTCCAGAAATCTACCGCAATCGTTACCCGGCACAGCTATCTGGAGGGCAGCAGCAGCGAGTTGGCGTGGCACGAGCTTTGGCAGGCGATCCGAAGGTGATTTTGATGGATGAGCCTTTTGGAGCAATTGATGCGATTACTCGCCAGACGCTACAGGATGAGATCTTGCGTCTTCAACGTCAACTTAAGAAAACAATTTTGTTTGTATCCCACGATGTTGAGGAAGCACTACGTCTGGCTGACAAAATTATGATTCTGCAACAGGGTCAGATCGTGCAGTTTGATACGCCCTTTAATATTTTGACCCGACCTGCTAATGCTTTTGTACATGAGTTGGTAGGTGCTGGTGATGTGCTGCGCCAGCTAGGTTTGTTACGGGTTGAAGCAGCAATGAGGAATGTACCTGAAGGTAGCTCGTATGGTAGTGAATATGCGATCGCTCCCCAGGATAACTTGCGCCAAGCCTTATCGCTGTTGCTACGAACGGGTGTAGAGTATCTGCATGTCGTTGATGGGGAGAAGCTGGTTGGAGTGCTAACTCTAGAACAAATTTGCCATCTAACTCGCGAATAAACCAATGAATTATATCATTAAAAATTCTGGGGAGGTTTTTAAATTACTGCTAGAACACCTTCAGATGACAGGCTTAGCCATGCTAATTGCTGTAGCGATCGCTCTCCCCTTAGCCTTACTAGTAACTCGCTACTGCTGGCTCAACATTCCTGTACTAGGGTTTTTGGGAACGCTCTATACGATACCGAGCCTAGCGCTAATTATTCTGCTAGTGCCGATTTTCGGGCTAAATCGCCAATCCGTAGTGGTTGCCATGGTGATCTATACCCAAGTAATTTTAGTACGCAACTTTTCAGTAGCTCTACAATCGATTGCCCCAGAAATCCTAGAAGCAGCACGGGGGATGGGGATGAATTTCTGGCAGCGGTGGTGGTGGGTAGAGATGCCGCTGATTTTACCCATTTGTTTGGCAGGGGTGCGTTTGGCAGCAATTGTGGCGATCGCAATTGCAACTATCGGTGCCAAGTTTGGTGCTGGCGGACTGGGAGTACTGCTCTTTGATGGAGTTGCCCAAGTCCGCAACGATAAAATTTGGGCAGGAGCCATTATGGTAGCTATCTTAGCCTTCGCCGTTAATGGGATGCTCTTGGGGTGGGAACGGTTATCTACTCCAAGTCTAAAAATCCGGCAAGTATTTCGTGTTAACTGACTCAGGACTTACGCAACTGCCACAGGCGATCGCTAGCGAACTCTTGGGTTATTTTCTATACTCAAAATTCTGGCATTATTTCAGAAATAATCAGGTTATATCATGTCCGGTGAAACA
>DNXU01000091.1:14667-16191 GCA_003505715.1 Cyanobacteria bacterium UBA8803
TTTAAAAGGGGGGTAATGGCAGCAGATTTGGTATTAAAACCACATCAAAACTGTTGAGAGTTTCCTATCCCTACCCAAAGACTCCCGTCAGCCAACCCTACCTACAAATAGCCTTGAAGAGTTTCAGATAATGAAAAAAGTCTATGTTCTTGATACCAACGTACTCCTGCACGATCCAGCTGCGTTGTTCTGCTTTGAAGATAATGATGTGATTCTTCCCATCACGTTGATCGAAGAACTGGATCGCTTTAAGAAGAACTCAGACATAACTGGGCGCAATGCTCGTCAAGTCTCCCGTACTTTAGATGCACTTCGCCAACAAGGGCATTTAACCGATGGCATCTCCCTCAAGCAGGGTGGGGTTTTGCGGGTTGCCCTTTGTCAGCGGGAAACCTTACGATTGCTCCCAGCGGAACTCGAACACAGTAATGGAGATAATACGATTTTGGCGGTCGCATTAGATTGGAAAAGCCAATGCCAGTGCCCCGTTGTATTAGTCAGTAAAGATACCAACTTACGCATCAAAGCAGACGCACTGGGATTAATTGCACAGGATTACGAAACCAATAAAGTCGATATCGATGAATTATATACAGGCACAGCAGAAGTCATGGTGCCACCAGAGTTGATTGACCAACTCTTCAAAGATGGCAGCGTCATGCTCAAAGATCCTCTATTACCTAACCAAGCTGTGACGCTGATCGATCAAACAAATCTCGCTCATACAGCTTTAGGAATTGTGGATGCTAGTTCTGGAAAGGTGCTTCCTCTCATCAAACTGCCACGCGATGGGGTGTCCAATATCCAAGCCCGAAACCGAGAACAAAAGTTTGCGCTGGACTTGTTATTGCACGATTCGATCGCGTTGGTAACTTTGGTGGGTAAAGCAGGAACCGGAAAAACATTACTGGCAATGGCCGCAGGCTTGCAAAAAGTTGCCGATGAGCGCATCTACAATCGCCTATTGATTTCTCGACCAGTGGTGCCAATGGGTAAAGACATTGGCTATTTGCCAGGAGACATCAAAGAAAAGCTGACTCCCTGGATGCAGCCACTCTACGATAACTTCGATTTGATTTTTGGCTCCCAGACAACGATCGGCAAACCCAAACACTGGCGATCGGGATATGAGGAACTGCTGGAACAGGGCATTCTCCAAATTGAACCTCTGACCTACATTAGAGGGCGTACCATTCCTAAGCAGTTCTTGGTTGTCGATGAAGCACAAAACCTAACCCCCCATGAAGTGAAAACGATTTTGACTCGAGCTGGAGAAGGAACAAAAATCGTTTTAACTGGCGATCCAGATCAAATTGACAATCCTTATATTGATGCCGCCAGTAATGGATTAACCTATGCCGTTGAACGCTTCAAGCACGATCCATTAGCGGGGCATATTACCTTACAAAAGGGAGAGCGATCGCCCCTAGCAGAACGGGCTGCAATCTTGCTTTAAATCGACTCTGGGGTGGGGCACTGGGGATGAGTCGCAAGGGCGGGTTTCGACTTCGCTCAACCCTCTTC
>DNXU01000091.1:16308-38402 GCA_003505715.1 Cyanobacteria bacterium UBA8803
ATATTAGGGGTGTTTAACCGGACATGATATCACTTCTATAATGGAGTTAATTATTTAGTTTCATGAAAAGACTCATGTGGGATTATAAACACATTATAGGAAGCAGTTTCCTGTCAATTATATTAGTAGTAAATAGGGCTGATAGTATTGTAGACCAACTCAATCCTAGCAGTTTTCAACGCTTTGCGGATTGGTGTGAAAATAAAGAAAAATTGCCCCCAGCAACCCGCTATACAGTTGAGGTATTGCTAGGAGAGGCGGGGACTCAGGATTGCGATCGCGCCGACGAAATACTAGGTAACTTAACAGAAATTCAACTCGGTGGCAATCAAATCGTAGACGTGCAACCTTTATCAACACTAACTAATCTCACCGATCTGTCTCTCGGTTTCAATGAAATTTCAGATATAACGCCCTTATCACTACTAACCAATCTCAGATGGCTTAACCTGGCTGCAAATAAAATCAGCAATGTGGAAAGCCTATCAGCGTTGACTAATTTGACAGGGCTTTCTCTCCACAGCAATCAAATCGTAAATATTCAGCCCTTATCAAAATTGACGAAGCTAAACATACTTCACCTTCAGTACAATCAAATCGTCAATATAGATAGTTTATCAGGTTTGAATAAGCTAGAATGGTTAAACCTGAGCGGCAATCCTCTGGCCAATCCCCTTTGTCCAGTTAAACCTGAGACTATCTGCCAATTCTAACGCGATCGCACTCTCAACTGAAAAGGCATCACGAAGGTGGAAAACGCGAAAAAAACACCTGCAACCAGTCCACAGCCTAGTGCCGCGAAAAGTTTTAAGGCGAAAAGCGAGGAGTGAGTCAATGCCATAAAGCCTCCTGGTGAATCACAATTCTAACTTAGGGAAACGATTCGTATTCAACTATCTAATTCCTGCCAAACTATCAAAATATTGCGGCGAACATTTGTTAGATTAGATCCGCCAGAATTTAAAACATCCACACGATCGCAAACATGAACCGTTTTATACTGTTTTTCCTGATTCTTTGGCTTACCACATCATCGGCGAGCGCGATGCCCCAGGAAATACCGAGGAATCACGAAGGGTCGTTTGGCAGAGCAATCGAAACCTACGAGCTAGAGCCTGGATTAATCGTGATGATAACACGAGACTCTCAAGGGAATCTCCTTGATATGGTCGTGCAGGGCGCTTTTGCCCCGCAACCGAGATCGGATTTCATCCATTTGGAAAAATACCCTATATATTTAAATTTGAAAGAGCCACAGCTTGAAGAACTCATCGATCGGTTAGTGCCTAGTGACGAGCGTGGAGAAAAAAGCGAGAGCTATGGTAAGTTTAAATTTTGCGCGGATATGTGCATATCCGACTACAGCTACGAAAATGTTGCCATCTACTTGCTTTGGAATGCCCAATGGCAGGATAGTAATGAACCGTTCTCGCCCTTGCGTTCTGGGCCATCCCGTCTTGTCATTCAGTGGAAAAGAGAAAGTTAACAATAAACGGTTATGCTGGCAGGTTATCTAAAAAAAAGCGATCGCCTCTACACCATGTTTCTTGTAGGGGCGACCCGCTGTTTGGGATTAGGTAGAAGTGAACAGAATTTATTGGGTCGCCCTGGATGAGTTTCAGCTTTTTCTTTGCAATCTTCACAGCAAGGAGCTTCTACAGGTATATATTTTATATGTATAATTTCTTTACATCTAAAAATAAATGCTATCTTAATTATGCCTTTTTACCTGCTACTGGTTCATCTATGTTTTCTAGGTCAACTAAGTTCCATTTCAGACCTTTGTTTCTATAAATGCGCTTCTTCAGGTTTGGATAATCACCGACATCATGGTCAAGTCGTTGGCCAACAACAATGCACTTTAATACAGAGCTACCAGTATTTTTGAGTTTATGTGGCTCACCGCCACTACGATAGCCAATAAAATCTCCTGCTTTCACAGGATAAATTTTATCTCCAATTGTTGCTTCAGCTTCCCCCTCAAGAATATACACGCACTCTTCCTCATGATAGTGCATATGCAGCTCTGTAGATTCATATCCAGGCTCAACCTCTATGATATGGAAGCCAATACTAGACAAGCCAGTTAAATCGCCCAGTGATTTATTCAACCTACGTGCATTTGCATTGAGAAAATGTATCTTCTCGATTCCTGTATAGGTTGCTATTTCTTCTTTTGTAACTATATATTTTTCCATAAAGGAAAATCAATGGTTCTAGTCGGTTATTGAGAATCGTGCAAGACCCCCCATGAGCTTCGTACACAACAAAGAATAATTCCCGTATTCCCCATTCCCGGCTCCCTACTCCCGACTCTCTATGCTCCATTCCCTACTTTTAATACAGATCTCAGTTTCGAGAGCTAATGTTGGGTTTTGCTGCACTTTACCCAACTTACAGTGGTTTATTTTCCCATAACTCTCACCCGAACAATCTTAATAAATACTTAAAAAACATGGTTACAGCTTTCGCGGGACGAATTGCTCTAGTTACCCTCAGTTAAGATTTTTCCCCTTGTGTAGTTCATTTGTACGGGGGAACTTCCGATAGATCTTCAGTCAAAACCTGCCCTTCGACAGGCTTTATGAGGGTTAAGCAATTGGATATGATATAAATTTTCATAGGAGACTGGCTATATTAATGCAATAAGCCTTGGTTTAGGTGTTATATGAAATTCTCTGCTCGCCGATTTTGGCTTTCTGCCATTATTTCTCTGTGCTGTTGGGGTAGAACTCTACTCGCCCAAGCTCAGTTTATCCAAACGGATGGAAGTACGCCAACCACACCTAATCTATGTTCTGCTAGCTGCGATATTACGGGGGGAACCCTAGCTGGGAGTAACCTTTTTCACAGTTTTTCACAATTTAATGTAGATCCGGGGTTCACAGTTCGTTTCTTAGATCCTGGGGTGGGAAACATTTTGAGTCGAGTTACAGGGGGTAATCCTTCCAACATTTTGGGAATGCTGGGAGTAGTTGGGGGGGCAAACCTGTTTTTGATGAATCCTAATGGTATAATCTTTGGACCAAATGCCCAACTCGATCTTAATGGTTCCTTTGTCGCAACCACAGCTAATGGAATTGGGTTTGGTAATCAAGGATTTTTTAGTGCTTCTCCTCCTCCTGGGGAGAATCTTTCGTTACTGACAGTGAATCCCTCTGCGTTTCTCTTCAATCAAATTGGGGCTGGGGGGATAACAAATCAATCCACAACAGGTTTGCAAGTTCCACTTGGTCAGAGTTTGTTGTTAGNNACTTGGATGGTGGGATTTTGCAGGTTCCAGGGGGGCGGATTGAGTTGGCTGGAGTAGCGGGTGCGGGAACAGTTGGGCTGAATGAAAATGGTGGTAATCTGAGCGTGAGTATTCCTGATGGTGTGGCTAAAGCTAATATATCACTCACTAATGGAGCCAGAGTTGATGTTAGTGGTATCCCAGGGATAGGTGCAGGAAATATTCAGGTACAGGGTGGGCAAGTAACTGCTACTGGAGGGTCGCAAATTGTTGCTAATACTCTAGATCAGAAGGGTGGAGACATTACTATCCAAGCTAATCGGTTAGATATCTCAGATCGAGGAGCCGTATCTGCTTCTAGTTTTGGTGCAGGTGCGGCTGGGAATTTGGCTGTCAGTGCTACTGATTCTGTAAACTTGACAGGGGACGAACATATTGGCATTGTTTTGGAAAAAATTTTTCGGGGACAATTAACCCCAGCCGATTTGCAAAATGGTTTATTTTCCATGAGTTTTGGTTCTGGTGCTTCAGGAAATTTAACGATTCAAACTGGGAGTTTTAATGCCGAAAATGGTGGTTTGGCAGCTACTTCTAGTTTTGGGACTGGTTTGGGCGGAAATCTTACTTTAGGTACTACTAGTTCTGTGCAATTGGCTGATGCTGCATTGCTGACGGGGACTGTAGGTTATCAACCAGCAGGGGAATTAAAGATTAACACAGGTCAGCTAATTGCTAGAGATGGTGCTGTGGTAGCTACATCTACCTTAGGTACAGGTTCGGGGGGAAATTTAACCATAACTGCTAATTCTGTGGAAGTGACAGGAGTCTCCGTTGGTTCATTTAATTTGCTAGGTTTACCAGGTTCAGCACCAATTTCAAGTGGCTTGTTTACTTTGAGTGGTTCAGGTAGTGGGCAAGCAGGAGATTTTACGATTAATACCAGAACTTTACTTGTTCAAGAGGGTGGGTCTATTTCTACTTCAACTTTGAATGGGTTAGCTGCTGGTAATATTAATATAAGTGCAGTTGATTCAGTGGAACTCAGGGGTACTGGACAACTTCAGATATTACAAGAAATATTGAATAGTACTATAGACGTATCAGATCTTCGTAGTGGTATATTTTCATCAAGTTTTGGTGGAAAAGTTGGCAATATTACGATTGAAACTGGGAAGTTAATTGCTACCAATGGTGGGGTAGTTTCCGCTTCTACGTTTGGGGATGGACTGGGGGGAAGTCTGACTGTGAATGCTCCTGGTGGAGTAGTGGAACTAACAGGCGGTGGCTTGCTCACAGGGACGGTGGGTTCTCAAGCCGCAGGAGACATGACGATTAACACAAGTCAGCTAACTATCCAGAATGGGGCACAGGTTTTCGCTGGCTCTTTTGGTGCTGGGAAGGGAGGAAATATCAATGTAAACGCTGAGTCAGTTGAAGTGCTGAATGTCTCACCAGATGGTCAGACATTCAGCACTTTGGCTGCTACGTCTCGCAGCACGGGAGATTCTGGCAATATAACCATTGAAACTCAGCGCTTGGTAGCTAGGGATGGTGCTGATGTGTCGGTTACAGCTTTTGGCAATGGGAAATCCGGAACCCTGACGGTTAATGCTTCAGAGTCTGTTGAACTGATTGGTGCTGGGAATAGTCCAGATGGTCGAATTTTTAGCCGCAGTGGTCTTTTTGCCGCCACGGAAGGAACTCAAGATGGTGGAAACTTGACTGTTACCACACCTCGGTTGCGGGTAGCCGATGGAGCTAGGATATCAGTTTCTACTCGTGGAGCAGGTCAGGGAGATAGTTCTGGAGGTCGGGGAGGTACTCTGACTATTATTGCGCCAGAGTCAGTGGAATTAAGCGGAATTAGTGCAGATGGTCGATTTCCCAGCGGTTTGTTTGCTCTCTCTGGGGAGCAAAGACCAACTATTCCAGCCACAGCAGCTACAGGTGATGGGGGAAACTTGAATGTTCAAACTGGTAAATTGATTGTCCGAAACGGCGCTCAAATCTCTGTTAATGCTCAGGGATCGGGTGCAGCAGGTAACCTGACAGTTAGTGCTGGCTCAATTATGCTGGACAATGGCTCGATTACAGGGGCAACGGCTTCAGGTGAAGGTGGTAACATCACCCTAGAGGTGGGAGACTATATTTTAATGCGCCACAATAGTCAGATATCTACGACTGCTCGTGGTACTGGCAATGGCGGTAACATCGCGATTGATACCCCCTTCATTGTGGCTATTCCTGATGAAAATAGCGACATTTTTGCTAATGCTTTTGAGGGTCGAGGTGGTAATATTAATATCTCGACTCAAGGGATCTTTGGGTTGGAATTTCGTCCCCAACTAACGCCGCTAAGTGATATTACAGCTAGTTCTGAGCGTGGGGTATCTGGTATTGTGGAATTTAACGCGCCCGATGTTGAACCGAGTCAGGGATTAGTTGAGTTGCCAGAGGATGTGGTTAAGCCAGAAGATGGGGTGGCGCTGGCTTGTCAAGGAGATCGGGAAAAAGAGTCTAGTCAATTTATCATTACTGGACGGGGGGGGTTACCTCCTAGTCCCAGTGAACCTCTAAGTAGTGATACGATTCGGGTAACTGGCAGTTCTTCTAATTCTGGTACTATTCCCCAACCAACCCGCGTTGCTGCTGCTGAACTACCGCCGCCAGCCCAAGGTTGGTATGTTAACGAGCAGGGTAATTTAGTCCTGACTGCTCAAGCACCTACCGTTAGTTCTCAAAGTCCTCGGTTAACTCCACCTGACTGCCATGGGCATTAAAGCATATCTTTCCCTGTTTTGGTTGGGGTTGGGTATGGTTGGGTTGGTTAGCAGCATCACGGCTAAACCAATGCGATCGCAAACTCTGCCTCAACCACAGACTCCTCCCCCAAGAGAATACCTTGGTGAGATAAATCCTACATTACCTAACACTTTCCAAGAACCTCCTAACATTCCTGGAACTTACACAGTTAGAGGTTTTAAGTTCGAGGGAAGTACGGTTTTCAGCAACGAAGAGTTACTTCAAGCCACTGGGTTGACTTTACCTAGAGAGATTAGCTTTGCTGAACTCCTCGAAGCTGCATCAAAGGTGACTAAACTTTACTTCGATAAGGGATATATTACCTCTGGAGCTTATATTCCAGCTCAACAAATAGAGTCTAATAAGACTGGTATTTTCACAATTCAGGTGGTGGAAGGTGAATTGGGAGATATCAATATCTATGCTGAGGGGCTGGATAGAGACTATGTAGAATCCCGCCTAGCGATAGCGACAAAAAAACCCCTAAATCAAAATCGTCTCCAAGAGGCTTTGGAACTCCTCCGACTCGATCCCTTGATTGAGAATATCAATGCCGAGTTGTCTGCTGGAACAAAACCAGGCTTGAGTGTTCTTACAGTTGATGTAACAGTCGCAAACTCTTCTAGTATTCAACTCAATCTTGATAACAACCGCAATCCTAGTGTTGGTAGTTTTCAGCGGCGCTTGCAGGTCTTTGAAGGAAATTTATTTAGGTTAGGACATCAGGCAAGTTTCGCTTATAGCAATACTGATGGTAGCAATGAGTTTGAAATAAATTATAGCTTGCCGATTAATCCCCATAATGGTACTTTAAGTGCTAACTACAATTACACCAACAGCAATATCATTGAGCAACCTTTCGATATATTAGATATTGAGACAACTGCGCGGGATTTTAACTTAACCCTGCGCCAACCGATCGTTCAAAAAGCTACAGGGGATGTTTATGAAGAATTTGCCCTAGGTTTGACAGCATCTCGACGGGAGAGTGATTCTTCAATTTTAGATATTCCCTTTCCCATATCTTTGGGGGCTGATGCTGTGGGTAGAACTCGCGTATCTGCTGTACGTTTTTCTCAGGAATATACCCAGCGAAACCGTACAGAAGTTTTAGCTGGTCGCTCTCAATTTAGTTTAGGTTTGGGTGCATTTGATGCCACAATTAATGAAGACAATCCTGACAGCCAATTTTTCGCTTGGCGGGGGCAATTCCTCTGGTTGCGACTACTCAATTCTGCAAATCCCTCATTTAGTTCCACCCTCTTGGTTCGTTCTGACATACAATTCGCTTTTGATTCCCTAGTACCGCTAGAACAGTTTGGGTTGGGAGGTCAATCTAGTGTGCGAGGATACCGTCAGGATGCACTCCTTGGCGATAATGGGGTTTTTGCTTCAGCCGAGGTACGAGTACCCATTCTCCGGGTATCGGAGATTGATGGGATTTTACAAGTCTCACCTTTTATTGATTTTGGCACGACTTGGAACACAAATACAGAAGCTCTAAATCCTAATACTTTGGTGGGTTTGGGTGTGGGTTTGCGATGGCAAATGCTGGATAATTTCACGGCTCGTTTTGACTGGGGTATTCCTTTAGTTGATATTAATTCGGGGGACGGAACATGGCAAGAAGACGGCGTGTATTTTTCTATAGAGTACAAGCACAAATTCTGAAACAAGGAATGGCTAAGGTATACCGTCGGTGGCTGGTGTTAATTCTTTCAGCTTTGTTTGGACTGATTTCAACTCTCGGTATTCCGGCTTTGTCATATCAATTAATTGGTAGAAATGACGAAATAGTACAGAAAAATTCATGCCTAAATTCTCAAAATGCTAATGCTTTAGAGTTAGCAGAAGAAGGAAAAAAACTTTACGAGATCGGACAATTTAGCGAAGCAGCCCACTGCTGGGAACAGGCGGCTAATGCCTATAGAGAAGAGGGGAATGAAGATGGTGTGATCGAGAGTTTGACTAATGAATCTCAAGCTTGGCAATCTTTGGGATTTTATTTGAAAGCCTGTAATACTTTGTTGGAAGCGTTTGAAATTCAAAATTTGGGATGCAATAAACTCACTCAGGATAACTCAGGCACTACTGAAAAAACTGCTTCTGGAAATCAGGGTAAATCAGATCTTCAAGAACCAATAAATACTCTGTTTGACAATCTCACAAAACAAGATGATTTCCTTTCTCTGACGAAGGCAATTGGCTTGCGCCGACTTGGTGATGTACTGCGGCGTATTGGTGCTTTAGATGAATCTCAAGCTGTACTGGAGATTAGTTTAGAAGTTGCTAAAAATAGACAGTCTGCTGAGGAGCAGAGCGCGGCCAACCTCGATTTCGGGAATACGGCACGAGCTTTGGGTAATAGGGAAAGATCTCTTGAAGATCCAGTTAAAATTGCTGACAATATAGGTTTGGTAAATCAAGATTGTCTAAAAGCTCGGAATTGTCAGAAGGATAAAATAGCACAAGATATTTTAAATACTTCCTATCCTTATAAAGGTTATTATCGTAAAGCTTTAGATGCTTACAAGGAAGCTGCAAATCTCTCCCCTTCATCAGATACGAGGATTCAGGCACAACTCAATCAACTAAGGTTATTACTGGAAATTGGGCAGATGTGGCAGTCAGCAATTGAAGCAGCAACTCAAAGAAACCCTGATATTACATCCTATTGGTCTGAATTGAATTCCTATTTGACTCCACAAGCACAAAGTTTATTGGAGGATATCTATTCTCAGTTTTCTAACTTTCAGCCAAATCAAACAACTATTTATACTTTGTTTAACTTAACTGATATTCTCACTAAATCTGACTCAGCTATTAGTCTTGATAAACCAGAAGGATGGCGCGATCAATTAGCTGAAATTTTAGAAAAAGCTGCTGAATATGCTAGTAATTTAGGAGATAAACGAGCAGAGGCATATGCTTTAGGTTATAGAGGGAAGTTGTACGAGCAGGAAGCCTCATATCCTAATGAGAAAAATCAACCATATCTTTTAAAGCAAGCTCAAGACTTTACTCAGAAAGCTATAATAAGATTGAGCAAGGATACGAATACAGATAATCGCGACATTACCTATAATCTAGAGTGGCAGTTAGGACGGATACTCAAAGGACAAGGAGATATCAAAGGAGCAACAGCAGCTTACGCACTAGCATTTCAAAATATAAATGATTATTTACGCAGACAAGATTTAATCGGGATTAATCGGGATGTACAATTTTTCTTTCGTGATGTAGTCGAACCGATTCATCGAGACTATATTGGATTGCTACTTCAACCCGATAAAAATATTACAAATGATGACCTTACAACAGCTCGTAATGTTATTGAATCTCTTCAGTTAGCAGAACTAGAAAACTACTTGTCATCTGGATGTAAAAAACAGGAAAATATTGATATTGATAAGTTTATTGATGAAAAAGCTCAAAATTCAGCAGTGATCTATCCAATCATTGTTGATTATCCCCTTAAAAAAGAAATTCGCTTAGAGATTATTCTTAAGTTGCCCAATAAAGAAATACTACTACACAAAACAACTCTAATAAGTAGAAAAAAACTTGATTCCACTCTAGACGATCTGTCTAAAAAACTTAACGGTTCTGTCAATATAATACAACCGCAGAAGACATTAGCAGATTTAGTCAAAGAATTAAACAATAAAGAATACGATCTTAGATCTTCATTACAAGAAATATATAAATGGTTAATTGATCCAATCAAAGAAGATTTGACCTCAGCTAATATCGATACTTTGGTCTTTGTGCTGGATAGTAGATTGCAAAATATACCGATAGCCACTCTCTACAATGAAGAAAATCAACTGTATTTACTTCAGGAGTACAGTATTGCTTTAACTCCTGGTCTACAGTTAACAGATCCCAATCCTTTGACCAGAAAAACATTGAAAGTTTTGGGTGTTGGAGTATCTGAAAAAAATCTGAACCACCCAGAGTTATCTGAAGTAAAAACTGAATTGGATAAAATTCAGTCTTTACTGCCTGATAGTAATATTTTACTAAATGAGAATTTTAGCAAAGAAAACTTCCAAGACCAGTTGTCGGAACAATCTAATTTACCCATCCTTCACTGGGGCAGTCATGGTGAGTTCAGTTCTAATCCTAATCGGGCATATATTTCCCTATGGGGAGAGAATATTTATATTAATGATTTGGATCGATTATTCGAGAACACAGATTCTATAGGATTGCTTGTTTTAAGTGGCTGTGAAACTGCACAAGGAGACAGAAGATCTGTCTTAGGTTTGGCGGGAGTAGCAGTACAGAGTAGCGCAAGGAGTACAATTGCCACGTTTTGGGATGTAGAAGACTCGACGGCTGCTAGGCTGATAGGTAAATTCTACGAAAATTTAGTCAACGACCGGACATTAACTAAAGCTAAAGCACTTCGGAACGCTCAACTAGATTTGTTGGAAAATTCTGACTACACTCACCCGGTTTTCTGGGCTGCTTACGTTCTTGTAGGTAATTGGCTCTAGTAGGTGACTTAGTATTCCATCTCGTGGGGCATTGCCTCCTTGGAACTACATTATATTCAGAAGTAGTCACAAAATTAATAACCAGCTATAATTATGAACATAATACAAGACTTACACAAATTATTCCCTTCTAGCTCAAATAATACCGATGAGGGAGTTGGCGGAGAATAGAAAGCAGTAATATTCTCATGTGCAGGGAGTAAAAGCTTACAAACTATGGGTAGTAGTCAAGCCATGTTTCCCAACCCTAACTGTAGATGATCTGTGTGAGTCCTGTAACAGATTGTTAAAATTGAATCATGAGGGCTATTCCCAGTGAAAAATGTATTAATTGCACTAGTTATAGAAGCCACGTTAGTCGTTAGCACGGCAGCCATTTTCAGTCAACCCAGCTACTCTGCTAAAGATCCAAGTGTCGAAGATGCTCAATGCAATGTCAACACTAAGACCACTGAAATCGTTTTCAGTAATGGGCAAAAAGCCCAGATTTTGCACTGGGGAGAGGCATCTTTACCCCCTGATGTAACTCTTAATCTTTGTAAGAACTCAGCTCAAAAATTACTGGATTACTATAGACAGATGGGGGATCAGGATTGGTACTTGGCTAGTAGAGACATGTCTACAACGAATGGCACAGTAGCTGTGTGCATTGAGAAAAGCGCAGATACTTGCAGTACAATTTTGTTTACTCTTCCTGTAATGGAAAACTCTCAATATCCTCTATCTCAAATCAATCAGGTTCTAGATGAAATAGTTGATCCTGATCTGAAGGGTTCTCTATCACTTAGAGGTGATAACCCAGTTCGCTCCGGTTTGGGCGTGAGGCGAATCTTAGAGCTCCTTCGCTGATTTCGATCAACTTAGTGTGATACAATTTTAGCTTCACCCCCCTTTTGCAAATTTGTGAGAGGGGGCTAAATTTAGCCTTACAGATTATTGAGAACTTTTAGACAAAGCTTGGCTAGCATCCTGTTGGCATTTTATCGCTCTTTCATATTTTGGATTGATTCCAATGGCTGTATTGCAAGCTTCAAGAGCATCTTTATATTGTTCTAAGTTAATTAGAGCTTCACCTTTTCCCGTCCAGGCAAAAGTGTAATTTGGATCGAGTTTAATGGCTTCGTCAAATGCTGCCTTCGCTTTGTCATTATCTCCCAAATTTAATAAACTTTCTCCTCTATTATTCCACGCAGCTTTGTAATTTTTATCAATCCTTAACAGCAATTCATAAGTATTAACTGCTTCTTGGAATTTCTGCTCTGATCCAGGCTTACTCTGCGATTTTAGATTAAGCCCTTGATCGTTTAGTGCAAGTCCTTTACAATTTAATGCTGGAGTATAGTCATCCTTAATGTCAATCGCTCTCTCAGAGTTTTTGAGAGCATCATCAGGGTTTTTCAATTTAAGTTGTGTAGAACATAGACCAGTCCAAGCTTCATATAACCTGGGATCTATTTTGACCGCTTTCTTATAAGCTTTTTCTGCATCTGGATATTTATCATTGTTGTATAAAGATTCACCTTGACTAGATAAGGAAGCTGCTTGTACAACTGAAATAATTTTTTTCGATCCAACAAACACAATAAAAATGACAGGTATTAGAGTTATAACAATGGCTGTAACACATCCAATGTTTATACCTCTTTTCCTAGGAGCCAACTTCCCCAAATCATTTAAAACCTCAGCAACTGAAGGATATTGCCGCTCCCCATCAGCACTCACCATTTTATCCAAAATATCTGCCAGCTTGGTACTACCCTTCTCCTGCAACCACCTACGCCAAATAATATTACCATTAGCATCTCTAGGTAAACCTGAAGGATCTAAACCCGTAAGTGCTTGAATAGCAATCATTCCCACCGCACGAATATCTTTACTATATGTTTCCTCTTCAACTACCCCAAAATCAATCAAAACAATTTTTCCATCTCGCTGACGCAACCTTAAATTGGAAGGCTTAATATTACCGTGAATTATCTCCTCCTTATGACAAAAGTCCAGAATCTCTAGTATATCCAGCAACAGGTTAATAACCTTATTTTTATTCCACTTCTGATCCGGTGTGAGTTTCTCACTCAAATCTCCACCAGCAATGAAGTCCTGAACCACATATAGTTGCTGATTTTCCTCGAAAAAAGCTAACAGTCTAGGAATCTGTTCATGATTTATATTTTCTAATATCTCAACTTTCTGTCTAAATCTATCTTGTCCTTCTGTAAGTTGCTTAACAACACATTGAGGTTGACTCTGACGACTCTTATCTTTCGCTAAATAAGTCCGACCAAACTTGCTACTCCCCAATTCCTTAATAATTTCATAGCGTCTATCAATGATTTGCCCTGGCTTAAGATCAGAGTTTAGCAGCTCCATCGCATTTGCTAATTCTCGTGCAACCCAATTCCCATCAAAAACCGCCTCATAAATCCGATTAGCAACTACTAACCTTCCCTGCTTATTACTCACCAACCCCGAACCCAGGAGTACCTTAGATATGGGATTGCCATTTACAGCGACTCCTCCCTCCTGTAAAACTCGCTGATACAAACTCAAGAGACTAACACATTCCTTATGTCCAAGAATAGAATCGCGAATTTGACTCAGATGTTCCCCCGCCACCTGCTTTTCCCAATTTTCAATTAAACGCGATCGCACAATCTGTTCTACTATCCAGGTCTCATCTCCCTTAGGAATAGTAATTTTAGATTGAACAATAAGCTGACAAATTTTTTCGGCAAGAAATGGTTGATTACTCGTCCAAGAAATAACCTCTTGACTTACAATTAATGGACGGCTAGCAATTACACCGAATTGCTTATTGAACTCTTTAAGGAGTGCAGCAACTTTTTGTTTATCTCGTGTTAAAGTCATATAATTGCCTCATCAATTCCATATCATGCTCTCAATTAAAAAATCACTTTCTTGTTCTTTCAAGCTTTTATTCATACTTGCCAATTCAAGTGCTATTTTCAATTCTTCTCCTTTTAACAACTGAGATTTATCCTGGCAATTAGAATCTAACCAAGTGATTATTTTATTAGCATAAGGGCGTAAGAATATTAGCTTTTCTTCTGCCCATTTCATATTGAAAAAATTTTTGTAGATTTTGTTGCAAATAATCAATTTATTTTCTTTCTGATCTACTAATCCTAACTTTAGTAACTCCAGATGCTCTGGAATGTCATGCTTATCTACTTGTCCCTGATGCCAAATTTGTTGATAGCTTCTCAGCAACCAAAAAGGATCGCAATCTGGATTTTGCAGAAGGCGATCGCCAATCTCCTTTAGATGCTCCACCACTTCTGAATCCTGACAATTGTCAATTAAGTGATTTTGTACCAGTTTCTCAACTTTTTCAGCCTCCTCACCAGCCTGAATCTGAGATTCAAATTCAATTAGAAGTTGACAGACTTTTTTTGTCAGCAGAGGCTGATCCCTAGTCCATGGCAGAATCTCTTTGATTAAATTTAAGTGAGAGCTAGCAATTACTCTTAATTGAGGACTGAATCCCTTGAGGACCTCTGCCACCTCTCGTTTATATTCCTCACATCTCATAGCAATATCCTTAGTTATTCCATACTAGGCTGTCAATCAGGAATTTATATTCTTCCTCATCCAAGCCCTTATTACCATTTTCCACCCATACCAATGCCCCCTGCAATTCCTCCCTATCCAAGAGTTGCTCTTTGTCCTGACTATTCGACTTTAACCAAACTTTAAATTTTTCGGCATAAGGCCGTAGAGCGAGTAACTCCTGATCAACCCAAGTCAGATTAAAAACCTCTTTGTAGATAGGGTTAGAAACTTGTAGCTGTCCCTGCTGCTTGGATACTAACCCCATATCAAGCAATTCTAATTTTTCAAGACTTTCACTAGCTGGTAATTCTTCCCCCACTATAATTTTCTTATAGCTTTCCAGCAACCAGAAAGCACGCTCTCTGTCTTTGATCAGGCGATCGCGAATCTTTCTAAGAGGCTCTGCTGCCTCCTGAGTTTTCCAATTTTCAATCAGGCACGATCGCACCAAATTCTCAACCCACTGTTCTTCACTTCCTTCTTCTAAATCAGATTGGTCTCGAAATACAAGGTCTAAAAGCTTTAGGGTAAGATCCGGTTGATTACCCGTCCAAGATCGCAGTTCTTCGATTACAACTAGAGGGTTTTTGACCCCCCCTCCTACCAATTCTTGAGCTTTCTCAATAGCTTGTCTTTCCGTCCCTTCTAAAGCGTTATCTTTATCTGCTGCTAGACTGGCACTCAAGAACCGATAATCATCATGACCTAAGTCTTTACCCTCTGCCCATGCTGTTGCATCTTCCAGTGCCTTTCCTCGCAACAGCAGAGATGAATCCTGATTTGACGCTAACCAAGCTTTGAGTTGTTCAGCATAGGGTCGCAGTTGATATACTTCTTTGTCAATCCAATCTTTGTTAAAAACTTCCTGGTAAATGCGGTTATAAACTTCCAACCCTCCATTTTTATGAACCACTATTCCCGATAGTCGTAATTCTATCTGTTCGGGACTGCTATTATCTGCTGGTACTTGACCTCGCTTCAAAATTTGCTCGTACAGACTTAGTAAGCGACGTTTGCGTTTTTCATCTCTGAAAATACGATTGCGAATTGTCCTGAGATGTTCTGGCTCATCTTGGCTTTCCCAATTCTGAATTATCTGGGTTTCAACCAAGTGCTTAACTCTCTCTGCTTCAGCACCTGAAGTAATCTTTAATTTTTTACTTACAATCAGTTGGCAAAGTTTCTGCGTGAGAAAAGGTTGCCCACCTGTCCATTTTAATATTTCCCCTATAACTGCCTGGGGTTGGTCTACTTTACCCTCCAATCCCCTAACTAATGGTTTGACTTCAGATAGCTTAAACCCATTCAGTTCGATCGCTCGACCGATATTAAAAGGCGTGCGACTTTTGTCCTCAATTAAATCAGATGGTGTTGCCACACCAATTATGGCAAACGTAAGGCGCTTGTATTCTGGATTATTAGCACGCTGATTATAGCAATAGCGGATAAAAGCAAAAAAATCGCTGGTTGGAAAATTAAGGCTAAGAACAGTATCAATTTCGTCTATAGAAATAATAATATTTTGGCGAACTTGGTTCAGCAATATTTCTTCAATAAACTTGCCAAAACGCCGCAAAGGGGGTAGCAAATTTTGTTCTTTCCACCAAAGCGATAGATTAAAATGTAGATCAAAACTTTTTGCTAAATTGTCAATTATACTTGCATACCATTGGTCTGCGGTATTTTGAGTGCCAAAAGCTGACAGGTCTAGCAAAGCACAAACAAACCCCTTCTCTTGAAGCTTTTTCCTAGCTCGTACCTCTAAACTGGACTTGCCCATATGTCGAGATTTAAACACATAACAAAGCTCACCAGCTTCTAGCCCTTTATACAGGTCTAGGTCAGCCTGCCGAGTCACATAACTTGGAGCCTTATCTGGTAGAGTCCTTGAAACTTGATATTCGTATGTTTCTCCATTTTCCATTGTCCATTCTTACCCACCAGAACGCACTGTTTCCCAACTGCTGAACCAATGATCCTTATTTTTTCCCTAAACGCTCACGGAAATAATTACGATATAATTTACATCGGGGAGTCACTTGATTGCCTGCCAAGTTAACCAGTCCCATACTATGCAATTTAAACGCCTGTACAGGATTTAATTCAACCGGATTGTCCATCACCACTACCTCTCTAAAAGCTTTTCCTAACTCTGGATATTTTTCGAGATTGCCTAAATGTTCGCGCAAATGATTGCTGTAAATTCCAGCTTCAGTGTGAGCAGTTTCTAAAATCCTGTCGAGCGTAACTCCCTGAAGCTTCATGCGTTCGATAGCTAGCTGCACTAGATAAGGATGTCCACCGACAAGACTCATCAATTTTTCTATATGAGAATTATTACAAGTCAGTTCGCAACGTTTTGCTAAATCTTTGACCTGCTCGGAGTTAAACTCTGGTAAATCTACAACTACCCCCACCCCCGCTAAAGGTGAGGAATTAATATCCAATCCACCATAAACCTCCGTGGCATGTACTATGACTAGACGAAGTTTTTGCCAAATATCGCTATAGCGATCGCCTCGGTTGGCTTGGTCGTGCCAATTTCTCAGTAATCTGCAAAAATCAATCGCAATTTCTCGGTATTCAAAAACTATATCGACATTATCTAGAGCCAGAACCAAAGGACTAGCTCTATTGGCCAGCAAATACGTCTGAAAGTAATTTGTAGTATTATAATTGCACGCTAATATATCTGCCCAAGAAGAATTTAACTGATTGGGCAACCCTAACTCCTGACCGACAGCGGCACAGAACCACTGGGAAAACTTCTCTAGGTCAGTGAAAACCGTGTTATCTGCTAGCTCAAAGCTCAAAGTCACCGTCTCATAGCCCTGCTTTTCAGCATAACTGAGTACCCGCCGCATCAACCAAGTTTTGCCCATCTGCTGGGGCGCTTTAATCCGCAACAGTGCCCCCGACTTGACAATAGCCTGGTAGCAGTTAGACTCAGTTGGGGGGCGATCCACATAAAACGATGAATCTCCACTATCAGGCTGATATGGCTCATCACTCAACTCAGTCGCGATATCTTTCCAGTCAAGCCCCAATTTGTCACAAATTTGGACAAAATTGGCAAAATCAACAGGTTTGCCATTGAGAAAGTTGACAACGGTAGAGCGAGCCATTTCTATCTTCTTAGCGAAAGCCTCCTGGTTAGGAAAGCCATGACGCTTGAGAGCCAATTTTACTGTTTTGATGAATTTTCGGTCAACTCTGAGCGATCGCGACATAACTTATACCAAGTTGCCTACTATCTGACAGCACCCGAATCTGGCCAATGCTCCACCTAGGTTTTGCTATTATGCCTCTCGGCGCATGGTTTGATATCAATTCTAATCATATAAAATTTCTGGCTATAATAAGTCTTTCTCTACCATAAATCACTCAAAACTCAGTCAGCTAAAAATAAAATCTCCATGGGGACTTCCCAAAAATAAACGCTCCAGGAGGAGGGCGAGTCAACAGATTTAATGAGTTACCCTATTTACCCTGGAAGGCGACTTGCCCCTACATTAGATACTTTTTTATTGGGAACCTCCCTTATCCCTATGCTTGTTAAGCAGGTGGACACAAGTAAACCTCACACGCAGAAGTCGGGTTTCTTCAAGAAACCCGACTTCTCGTCCTTAACGTCAATACTGGTTGGGGCTGGGTGAAGCATTTGGATAGGGATATCCTGGTTTATTGACTGGCATTAGTCCCCCAAATGCTTCACCCCTACAAATCCTTTGTCTCATTCTTAGGGTCAAAATAGATCAATTACTTAGGCGATCTCGGAAATACTTGCGGTATAGTTCACAGCTAGGCGTTGGGTTGTCTCCTTCTAGCTTGATCAGACCCATTCCTTTTAACTGAAACGCTGCTACTGACTCTAAGACAATTGGCTTGTCCGCCATCACTACCTTGGCGAACGCTTGCTTCAATTCGGAACGTCGTTTAAGATTAACCAAATGATGGCGTAGATGCTCGCTGTAAATTCCTGCTTCTGTATGAGCTTCTAGCAAAACCCGATCAAGCGTAACTCTGTGACGCCTCACATTTTCGATAGCTAGCTGTACCAGATAAGGATGTCCTCCTACAATACTCATCAATTTCTCTACATCAGAATCATTCCAAGCTAGTTCATGACGTTGCGCTAAATCTTTGATCTCCTCCGATTTAAACTCTCGTAAATCTACAACTACCCCTACCCCAGCTAGAGGTGAGGAATTAATATCTAATGCACCATAAACCTCCGTTGAGTGTACGATGACTAGACGGAGTTTTTGCCAAATCTCGCTATAGCGATCTGCTCTAGTAGGCTGATCGTGCCAACTTCTGAGGAGCTTACAAAAGTCTATCGCAATTTCAGGATGTTCAAATACTCGATCGACGTTATTGAGAGCCAGAACCACAGGGCTAGTAATTTTGTCCAAAAGATAACTCTGGAAATAAACAGTGGTGTTGTAGTTACATCCCAATATATTTTCCCAAAAATCAGCCAACTGATTGGGCAGCCCCAGTTCCTTACTAACAACCACACAAAACCACTTTAAAAATTTCTCTATATCGGTTAACACGCTAAGATCGGCTATTTCCAAATTCAAGGTCACTGTTTTATAGCCCTGCTCTCTAGCATACTGGAGAACCCTATCCATCAGCCATGTCTTACCCATCTGCTGGGGCGCTTTAATCCGTAACAAGGCTCCGGGCTTGACTATAGTACGATCGCAGTCAGATTCAATATGAGGGCGCTCCACATAAAATTTAGAGTCTCTTCTGCGAGTTTGACCTCCCTTAAATAAAGCAATTGCAAAGTCTTCAGCACCTATGTCAAAGTAAGGATTCTGTTTTTTCCCCTTATACAAGGTAGCAACTTTATTACATACATTATCACTCAGATGATTCATCAAGTGAGAAACCTTCACCACCGCATCACCATGTTTATTACATGCACCCTTAAGTGCTTCAATCAAGTAATAGGTATAGACGCTCAATGAGCCATCAGGCAACATCCATGATTTCTCTTCTCCCCGACAAGAAGTAAATACTACTCTACCCTCACCTTGCTTGAGTTTCTCAATCAAAGCATCAGGGGGAGCCTTCTGCACAAAACTAGTAGGGATATCCTTAGATGTTGCCATTCCTTCAGCATGACAGCTATCAATGATGACCAACAACCGTTTCGCTTGAATCTGGCGCACAGCATTGGTAAAGTCTTTCGCACTTAGAGCCGAACTAGCAAGCCGATCTTCGTTACTATTATCAATATCATGCTGTAGCAAATAATAGCGCTCGTATCGCTTATCCAGCCAACCATGTCCTGAATAGTAAACGATCGCAGTCGCTTCTGGATCGGCTTCAGCTTGCTTCTTCAGCCATTCTAGTCCATCTATAATGGCCCAGCGGGCAGCTTGCTGATCGTGAAGTAAACGAATATGTTCTGCATCATAAGCACAAAACTCAGGGTGAATTAATACCTCGTGGAGTGCTTTAATATCCTTAACAGTTGTTGGCAATGATAGTTTAGGAACAGCAGACTCACCAACACCACAGAGTAAGGCATAGCCGTGGTTAAATGTCTTGTTCATAAGACCGAATAGTTTTGAAAACCAATTTTACTTGTTCGATCAACTTGAAGCGATCGCACTTGTTATCAATATAAACAAGTCTTGAGGTTAAAGAACCTTTGTCAAACACAACTCAGCCACAACTCAGTCAGTTGATTAAACATAACTCTCTTCTGTGACTTTGGGGAAATTCTACGAATTTACGCTGTTTCAGCCCACTAAAAATCAAGGTTTCACCCCAGTTTGACAGAAGCTGTTCACGGACGCGATCGCATCCGTTAGGTCACGTAAGCAACCATTCTGTTTTCTTAGGAGAGGGATATAGCAGCTAGTGCAGTGCGGGAGAAATTAACCCACCATTTAAAAAAGCTTACTGTACAAGCTTTCCTGCCTTCTGCATAGCAGCCTTCATCCCTTCTAGCACTAGGACTATTGTTGATTTTATTTGTTTTCTCCTCCTAAACTCGTCATAATTATGATAGCAACTCCAATCGTATAGGCAACTAAATCTCGCCAGTCAAAGGTAGAGCCAATGGTCAGATGTGCGAGTTGGGAATCTCGCCAGCCTAAAAAATCGATAATTTTCAAGAACTGTAATAGCTCGATGAAATAGGCAAAAATTAACGTGCTGATCGCTATTTTCTGGAGCCGAATCCCGAAAAAAGCATGGATAAAATAGGCGATCGCCATAACAACCAACACATCTCCCAGGAGGGGACGAATCCACCGATCGCGAAAAAAGATGGCAATGATGACTTCAATTACAAAAATAATTAAGAATAGAATGAAGGAGTGACTATTAAATCTCAAGAGTTTGCGAGCGCGAGAATTTTGAGCCATGGCCTTATCTGTTGAATATTACAGTTGAATCAGTAAAAAATATAGCTCTTAAAAGAAACGAAGAGTGAGGTAGCGCGTCAAGACTTACGCAAGTGTCTCCCTTGGATAATACTCTAGGTAAAGATGACCTGTATTAGGCTATACAGGAATGCCAAAATAAATGAAATTCGTATGAAATTATCCTACTTCAATAGTTGAAAGGCTAATCTCCCATGGGGAAGATACTAATACACCTGCAACCCCTTAGTGTAAAGCCAGAAGGCAACAGAGCCTTTAAGGTAAACCAATTAAAGATAAATTGTCACCATGCCTATACAACAACTCACCTTGAATCAAGTTCACCCAGGGATGGAAGAGTGCATTCAAAACTGCTTGGACTGCTATAGTATCTGCTTGAATACAGTGGCCTATTGCCTGCAAAAGGGTGGCCATTATGGAGAACCAGATCATATCCGTATGTTGAACGACTGCGCACAGATTTGTCAGACGAGTGCTGATTTTATGTTGCGCGGTTCTGTACTGCACGCACGTACCTGCGGCGTTTGTGCTGAGGTGTGCAATTTCTGCGCCCAGGATTGCGATCGCATGGACAATGATGCTCAAATGAAAGCCTGTGCTGATATGTGCCGCCGCTGCGCCGAGTCTTGCCGACAAATGTCTATGGCGATGGCTTAACAGCAGGTTGTAGATACCTTTGCAAGGCAATCAAACTAACCTCAGCCATCAAGGCTAAAACCGCAACAGGAATTGCTCCCACCAGCAGAATGGCTTGGTCGTAGAGGGCAAAACCCAGTACGATGAAGCTGCCTAACCCCCCAGCACCAATAAAAGCCGCCAAAGTCGCACTAGCAATTACTTCTACTGTTGCGGTTTTAACACCAGCCACAATTACAGGTAAGGCTAGAGGAATCTCCACCAGCCACAATACTTGTAATGGTGCCATCCCCATCCCTTTTGCGGCCTCTAAAATAGTTGGCTCGATACTCCGAAAAGCCACATCGGTGCCGATCAGAATTGGCGGTAAGACTAGAAGAGTTAGCGCGATCGCCGCCGATTGGAAAGTCAGGCCCAAATAGGGAATAGCGACAAATAAAATAGCCAAGCTAGGAATTACTCGCAAGGCATTAAACCCATTAATAAATACTGTTGATACCATCCGCGAACGAGAACACAGCAGTCCTAACGGCAGGCCCAGTACTAAGCCAATTGCTAACGGTACGGCTACCAGCAACAAATGCTGCCCCAGAGCCTCAATAAATTTGTCCGAATTGTTGGTAGCATAGTCTAGAGCTTGCTTAAAAATAGCGAGAGGGATTTCCATTATTAATTTGTGCCATAACTTATAAACTCCTAGGACTTATACCAATTTCCTTTTCAGACACTACACTCCAACCCCTCTTATTAAGGGGGGAGCCAGAAAAGTATCTGTAGCAGGTATTTAGGAAATTGGTATTACGCATTGTGCCCCCCGACCTCCCAAGGAAAGGGGGGAGAAATTTCTTGTTCCCCCCTTTCTTTGGGTAGGGCTAATTCATGATCATAGCTAGAAAATTCCTGAGCCTTATGTACCAAGTAAAAATTACTCCCCCAACTCCC
>DNXU01000091.1:38411-42774 GCA_003505715.1 Cyanobacteria bacterium UBA8803
TCCCTCATCCCCTCACTCCCTCAATTCTTCTGTTCAGGCATTACCGCATCTACCAACAAATCTGCCCCAAAACGAACTGCATCAGTACAGGGTAACCCAGTTTCCGCTTTAACCTGCTCGATCGCCTCCCTGGCTGCGGCATCATCTAGGTGACCCGTGTTGAGCGCCACAGCCACTACCCGCGCTGAAGCAAACGCCCCCCCAGCACGAGCAACAATCTCGTAAAGCTGAATTACTTCTAAAAGTGGTGGAATGGCGATGTAGTCGTGATTGCGAATGTGAGTTTGTCCGGCTCGATGTACCAGCACCAAAGCTGTTGGCTGCGTGCCTCGGATTAGGGGTAGAGTAGCTGTCGAACCTGGATGCACTAGCGCACCCTGCCCCTCTACAATCAATAAATCATAGTCCCGACCTGCCCCCATAACCATCTGCTGTACCGCACCAGCGGCAAAGTCTACCCGAATTGCATCTAGGGGGATGCCTTCCCCAGCAATCATCAAACCCGCTTGACCCGTTGCCAAAAACTTTGAGCGTATTCCCCGGCGCACAGCAGCTCGCTGTAACTCAATACTGGCAGACATTTTGCCCACACCCATATCTGTCCCAACGGTTAAGAGGCGCTGGCACCGCAGCGATCGCGCTTGAGCGCTGCCGATACCCAATCCCTTGGGTTCCTGACGAATATCCCAAATATACTGACTGGGTTTGAGTAATGCTTGTAACTCTGGGTCAGAGGCCATGGGGGTATGCAAACCATTAAATACTGACAACCCAGCGGCTACTGCCTGCTTCACCTCCTGCCACCAGGCATCTGGTAGGATACCACCGGATGGCGCAATTCCAATGGCCAAAACGTCCGGTTGATAGGCCAGTGCTGAAGTCACGGAATCAACAATGGGGGCATTACAGGGAATGCCAGTTAATTGAGATAAAGACTCTCCAGCACATTCTCGGTCAATTGCCGCCACTACAGTAGCTTCCCCATAGCGTAATAGCGTCAGTCCCGTTTTGCCATGGGAGCCTTTAATTCCTTCGTGCAGTAAAATAGCAACCCGCTGGTCAGCTGTCAGACGCATGTTGCTGTACCCCCAAACCTGGTAAATTATTTGGTATCAGACGCCCGTCATGAATCGTAGCACCTGTGAAGGGGTCATCCACTAAATTTAGGTGGCTGTCTAAATCGAGATAATCTGCTAGTGGTGATAGGTGAGAGGCGGCGGTATTGGCTAGGGTACTGTCGGAATAGCAACCGAGCATGACCTGCAACCCACAAGCTCTAGCAGTATGTACCATCCGTATTGCCTCAGTTAAGCCGCCCGATTTCATCAGTTTGATATTAATGCCGTGGATGCGATCTGCTAGTGGCGGGATATCCCGACTGCTGAAGCAACTTTCATCCACAAAGATTGGTAGGGGCGATCGCTCGTACAGGAATGGCAAATCTTGCTCTTGGCCTGCTGGGATAGGTTGTTCAACGTATTTAACTCCTTGGTCGGCCAACCACTTACACATTTTTACGGACTCATCCAAACTCCAACCACCATTGGCATCTACGCTCAGTTGCGCTTGTGGGGCTTCTTCCCGAACAGCTAACAGCATTTCCCGGTCGGCGTCAATTCCTGCTTTTGAACCTAATTTTATTTTCAGCACGCTACCCCCCGTGAAGGGAACCCAGTCCCGCACTCGCTGCTGCGCTGTGGGAGGATCGCTGATACTAACTGTGGCGGATGTCGGCACGATCCGACGGCGGTTCAACCCCCACAAACGCCAAAGGGGGAGTCCCAACTGTTTGCCTAACCAATCGTACAAGGCCAAATCGATAGCGGCCCAAGCTGCTGATGGCACCTCGGCTTCGGCTAATACTCGCTCGATTTTCTGTCGTTCCCAAGGCGTAAATGCCTCCAGCATGGGAGTAACGATTTCTAGGGATTCAAATAAGACCTCGGTACTCTGACGGACTTTGGTGCTTGTAGGCTCTAAGGTATCTGGCTTGACCCCTAACGGACTACCCGGATCGAGCGCGATCGCAAAAGGAGAGGCTTCTCCCCACCCCTCAACGCCTTGCTCCTCGACCCGCACCCAGACATTGGTCGTTTGGGCAGTCGTGCCACGACTGATGGTTAAGGGAAATCGTTTGTGTACGGTAAAGGTTTCAAGACTAATGCGCATAAGTTTTGCGGGTTTTGCTGTAATTCCTTGCTCTTTTTTGTTAAGATAAGTTACATAATTAACAAACAGCTATGGCGAAACCAATACTATAGCTCTCACTCGCTCAGCTTGATACAGGTTTTAGGGAGAGAGCAGGGAAAAGAAGAGGGAAAAAGTTTTTCGATTCCCCTGACTATTTGGGGTAAAATGTATCTTCTGTTACATGGTGATGGGTAAGCGGCAAAAAATTGCTGACCAATTACCCATTACCAATCACCACCTATTAGGGACAGCAGTTTCTAGCCCAATTTTCAATTCGCCTAATGAGTTCTATACAGCGGTGGAAAACCATGCGATCGCAGCTCGTGTTCGATCGCCCATGGTGTAAGGTCAGGCAAGACGAGGTCGAGTTACCGAATGGTGTCCTTATTGATGATTATTTTGTTAATGTCAGACCGGATATAGTCCTCATCTTGGCGGTAACACCGCAGCAAGACATTGTCTTCGTGCGTCAATATCGGCATGGAGTCAGCCAAATTTTATTAGAACTACCTGGTGGTTCTTTCGATCCCCAACTTGAAACCAGCCTAATTGCAGCCCATCGAGAATTAGAAGAAGAGACGGGATATGTGGCAGAACAGATAATTCCCCTGGCAACGTTATACGATAATCCTGTCAAGGATACGAATCAAATTCATTTAATGCTGGCTCAAAATGCTCAACCCTTAGGTAAACAACAGCTAGATATAACCGAAGATGTTGAAATCGTACTCCTTTCGGTAGAAGATGCTTTAGCGAGAATATCCACAGGAGAACTTTGCGTCTGCGGAACGATTACAGCGTTATTTTTGGGGTTAGAAGCAATGAAATTCTAGCCTTCTACCCTGGAGCATTGGAGCCTTCTCATGACCACCTACTCAGCTCGAATTCAGGCCAGATTTCTTAGGTTCGTAATGGCGACAATTTTCACACGGGCCGGACGGATTAACAGCACAGCGGATATAAGCCGAACGCGCATTAAATCGACAAGTAATGTCACCGATTAAATATCCTACCCCTTCGAGGTAATACTGGTCTGGAGGGCAGTGATTTCTGGGTAGTACTCTAACGGTTGGTGCTTGCATTGCATCTTGCAACCTCGCTTGTGCCCGTTCTTTAGCTCTTTGCATCACCCAGATAGATAGAATCGGCGGTGTTAAACCCAAGATGAAAACTAATATTGTGTTAAGAATGTCTAACAAGCTCGTCTCCTGTGAGGTGACTTGGCCTACTCAGTTGCAAGAGCGATCGCTTTTATAGGGTGCGATGCTCTTAAGGTATCGCTACTAGGTTAGCTCTTGCACCCGTTGGTATGCCATACCAATCTGGCAGAAAACTTGATCCAACTATAGAGGTTCTGACTTGGGTGGAGTACAAGCATGTGGGTTTTTGTTTATCGTTTATGGTTCATAGTTCATGGTCTAGAGTTATAGCTCTTTTGTCACTTGGGGAAAAATAAAATCACAGCTAACTGATGAAACTTATACCTAGCAGAGGAGTTCGCGATCGCACAAATTGTATTCTCTTAAGCCAAGAACTGCTATAAAATCTCTCCCTCATCTCTCTTGAGGGATTTTTGACGGCCTTCCAACAGAAAGAGCAAGGCAAAAAACCTTGCTCTCGATTTACCAATTATTTCAGTAACCTAAAAAACACTTTACCGAACCATATGGTAAAGCGACTCTACCATTGACTCCTCAACTCGTGTAGTTTCTTCAAAGCCGCGATCGATTTCTCTCATCCTGACTTGCTTAGCCTTAAGCGCCGTTTGTAAGATTTTCATGGCTAGCTTGGGCTGACCGCTACCGCAAAAGAATAAATCCGCAGCAAAGTATCCATGCTCAGGCCAAGTATGTATGGCAATATGAGATTCAGCCAAGGTGGCCGTTGCCGTTACTCCGTGGGGGCTAAACTGGTGTACACATAAATCGATAAGGGTTGCTTCTCCAGCGGAGATTGCATCAATCAGGGCGCGGCGAATTCCCTCAGGGTCATTGAGAAGGTCTTGAGGCGCTTCCCATGCGTCAACGACCAGATGAGTTCCCACTTGTTTCATTCTACTTGATTTACTCCACCCGATAAGATCTCAAAGATTTTATTTATAGCACAAGTTCCATGGATTCCTCAACCATCCCCAGGAATTATTCTCGGAGAGGGGTGAGGAGGTGAGGGGGTG
>DNXU01000153.1 GCA_003505715.1 Cyanobacteria bacterium UBA8803
CAATTACCAATTACCCATCACCATCAACCACTGATTTGATTATTCAACTGCTGGTTAATTTTGGTAATTTCACCCACCCACTGCTGTCTTTCCCAATGTTCCATCGCCATAATTTGTCCGTGGGGCCAGTGTAAGTGATAAGCAATATACGCTACCTCCTCTAATAACCGATCTGAGGGGTAGCAAGTTACTCCCCCATTGGTACGGTTTCTACCTCAAACTCACCCTGACAGTGCGGACAAGTGACTTGGAAACGACTGTGGCCGTTTTGATTAATCCGTTGATATAAGTCTTGTAAGTAGACCAAATCGGCAGAAAACAAACCCTCAATCGTTCTTGGATTTATTGGCTCTACCGTTCCTAGCTTCGTAATTACTCGTGACAAGAGAATAATCACTAAATAGCCAGGATTCGCTTGCACTCGCGGATCGCGTAAGGGGGTAATTTCGTCATAAGCTGTTGCCAGTCGCATGGTTCCTTCCCGGTGAACATTGCCTTCTGAGTCTACATACCCTTGGGGCAATATAAAGGGAAATTCCGTCTGCTGAATCATGAATTATCTCCTAATTCAACAAAGAGTACAGAAGTTCAGGTGAACTCCTGAACTCCTAAACTCCTCTTACCCTCAAGACCATTTATCTACGGTAATTCCTTCATGAGCGAGTTCCAAAGTCTCGATCGCTACTTCATCTGAAGTGGCATTTAGGTCTGCTCCCGACCAAGTTACGGGCCAACAGTTAGTCAGATTCCACCTAATTTTTTCTATCCCAGTAGTATCCAACAGCACAATAGAAATCTCGCGACGATCTGCCGTTCCTTTCATCAAATTCTGCCGCCACTGCCAGAGTTCATCATTATTGGTAATACCTCGTTTGAGCGTGATATTGCCATAGTTATTCAAGCCAATTAATTTCCGCTTGGTTAAGGGGTCAGTGCCTTCCCGATATTCAGTAGCTGTTTGGGACGAATTGAGACCAGTACACTCTCTGAAGCCAGCGTGAATAATGCCATTCCATTCGACATAAAAATTGTAGCCATAATAAGGATCTGGTTTATGAGGCGCTTTGGTACTTGGCATAAACAAACCTCCGGAGATTAATAATTTAGGAACTAAGCGATCGCAACTCCACTAGCGCCGTGAATTAAACGCACGACGATAAATTCGCTGGGGATAACTGGTGCTAAACCAATTTCTGTTACTACTTGCCCAGAATTGATCAATTCTGGCGGGTTAGTTTCAGCATCGCATTTGACATAGAAAGCCTCTTGTGTCGTGGCTCCTTTGAGGGCCCCTTGCTCGAACAGTGACTCACAATAATGGGTTAATTCCCGCTCGATCCGCACCCAAAGTTTGAAGTCGTTGGGTTCAAAAGCCACGTCAGCTAGGTGGCGTTCCACCCAACGATGCACGTTAATAAATAGCCGTCGCCCGTTGATATAACGCCAGTTGGGATCTTTACTCAAAGTCCGGGTGCCCCAAATACGAATTCCTCTTCCTGTCAAAGCACGAATGCAGTTGATACCTCCTATAGCATCTGGACGATGGAGGAGTTGTAATTCCTCCTGAGAAAAGTGGTAACTCAGATCTAACACCCCCTCCAAAACATAGTTAGCTGGAGATTGGTGGATGCCTCCGGCGCGATCGCTTTTGGCATAAACCCCAGCCACATGACCGCAAGGAGGAACATAATTCTGAGCGTCTTGCACTTTTAGCCAAGGGGCATACATCGCAGCACTATTGCTAGTAGGTTGTTGTATTTCCCTAGATGACACATTCTGAGCATCCAGAATGGCAAAGCGCGAGCCTAACTTTTCGCAATGTTCGATTATAGCTGCTTGTGCTTCTAGCCGCTCTCTTTGAGTTAAAAGCATAATATCTGGCGCACAAATCAGATCGATTTCTGCTAACGCTTCTACGGCTTCTAACCCTGCCTGAAAAGCTGCTAAAGTCACTCGCTCTCCCAACGGTACTACATAACACAGGCGACCGCCGTTTTCAAAAAAACCACGCACAGCATAACCTAAATAGTTAGGCTCCGATGGTTCTAGGCGACCAAAATATCCTTCAAACTGCGGCCATAGATTCAGCATTATTGGTTTATTAATGCCCTGATTTTGAGCATTAGTAAATCCCAAAAATGCAGGTACGCCCGTGAGGAATTCAGGCGCAGGTATTGGTAATACCTGCTCCAAATAAACACCAGGTATAGAGTAGTTCGTAACCATCATTTACTTACCAGCACCCGTCCACTGGCTGATGCGGAAAATCACAAATTCAGCTGGTTTAACCACAGCTACTCCGATCTCAGTAATCACCTGGCCCTGCTCGCGCACGTCAGGAGGATTTGTTTCTTCATCGCACTTGACGTAAAAAGCCTGTTCTGGTGTATCGCCAAACAAAGCACCACTGCGCCAAACGGTGGTCAAAAAAGCCGTGACATTACGCCGAATTTTTGCCCATAAATCTGGTGCATTCGGTTCAAATACTGTCCATTGAGTACCTTCATCAATGGACTCCCGCAAAAAGTTAAACAAGCGACGGACGCTAATATATTTGAACTCGCCATTATCATCGCCACCCAGCGTCCTTGCCCCCCACACCCGGATATTACCATTCATATTCCGAATGCAATTAATCCCTTTAGGGTTCAATCCTTCCTGTTTGGCTTTACTAACCTCATATTTCAATCCTACTGCCCCTAAAATTACTTCATTAGCAGGTGCTTTGTGAACGCCTCGTTGGGTATCTACGCGAGCATAAATACCTGCAATATGTCCGCTGGGTGGTACATATTTTTCTGCCTTGCTGGCTGGGTCAAAAACTTTAAGCCAGGGATAATAAAAGGCAGCATAGTCGGAGTTACCCGGCATTGTATCTGTACCTGGTTCGAGTTGGGCGAGAGCGTCAACTTCTTCGGAGCTATCTAAAATGGCAAAACGATCTTGTAAATTTTTATCCCGGCAATGGTCAATTATTTTAGTCAGCTCCGTTTTACTGGTAATACCAGGTGCAGCAACAATAGCAATTTCATCAATAGCCTCAAATTTCTCTAAGGCCGAGTCGATTGTATTCTCTACCCACACCACATAACAGCGCGTACCGCCATTACGGAAGAAACCGTATACAGCATGAGCTAGCGTATTCTGACCAGCAATTTCCGAGAAGTCGCCAAAGGACGTTTTAAACTCAGTAAAGTTAGTACAAAGTATCACTTGACCTGCTGGCACTGGCATCACAGTAGGTGAGGTATCATCAGTTGATGCAATAACTCCAATAAAACCTGCCGTACTCGTACCTACCCCAGCAATGGGAGCAGAACCAGAAGGAATTTCTTCTACATATACGCCCGGTGACTTATAAGTGCTTGGCATTTTGATTACTCCTCTAAAAGTTTAGGTACTACTGGACTTGCGCTGTAACTTGAAATCAAGGATTTGGGTTTCCCCCTGATTGAGTTGTACATCTTGAGCTACTAACTGATAACCTTGAGCTGAAACTTGTACGGTACGCTTTGTTGCTGATGCCTCTAAACCAGTTAAAACATATTTTCCCTCCCGATCGCTAAGGGTATAATCCCCACTTCCCACGACCTGAACTTTAGCCATGACTACAGCAGTATTATCGGTATTTGTCACCTGACCTTTCAATGCCGTTGGTGGCAAAGAAATATCTGCCGCAGTCAATTTAATCTGATCGCCGTCATGGGATATCTCCACCTCTTTTTCTCCTGTACCATAGCGCGTACCAGCACCGGGCAATGAGGCAGTTAATTTATATTGGCCAGCAGGTAAATCTACGAAGTGAAAGAAACCATCAATTTTACTGTAAGTTTGGTCGATCCGCTCAGGTAAATTTTCCCATTCAGAACCATATTGTTGGGCTTTTAGAGCCAGTTTAGTTTTGAGAGTATCTGGCATACCAACAATTTTTACCCTGACTTTATGAATGGGTTGGCTAGTTTCGCGATCGCTTACTTGTCCCGCGATCGCTACCTGATGTGGTTTTGGCTCTAACTTCAACCACTTCGACATCTTTCACTCCCCGAGCAACTAAATTGTTTTACTCACTACCAAAGGTACGGACTCAGCAGCTTCATCAACCGATACTGCGATCGTGACAGTATAGTTTAGTGCTGCCTTAGGCGTGCCGCCGATCGCTTGCCAGAATTCTCCTAAACTTTGCAACAAATTTGGACGCAAAATTGCTGTTCTGATCGGAGGTTCCTGTTGAGCAAGACTGCCCTGAAGAACTGCTTCTGGAAGTTGGCGATAGCGCAGCAACACTTTCATCACCTCGCCTAAGAGTTTGTGTTCTGTCTGAAAGTCTGCTGCATCGTTAGACCAAGCAGTAATCAGATAAGAGCAGTCCACTCGTGCCGGAGGTCGCTTTTTCATAGCTGTGCCATTGCTGCTGCGTTCTAGTGACCATTCATTGCTACGCAAATCCAAATTTTCTCGCACATCATACAGGAACAGGGAGATCGCTGGTAAAGATTTTAAGAACTCCTTATTCGGCGGGGCGAAGCTAATTGTAACTTGCGTAGCTAAATCTGGTAGAAGTTCGCACTTGAGCAATTCTTCTATGGTTTTATCTAAGTCTTGAAGCATGAGCAATCCTTCTATTTGCCTGTGGCAACTTCCGACTGTGAGAATTGCCTCCTACAGCGTTTAAAGTAATTTTGGTATTACTAACAGGTCAACATTGGTAGAAAGTACAGTACCTAATTATTGCCCAACTGGGCTCAAGTTAGTCACATTCTGATTAGTCAAGAATATTACAGCACTAAAGCATACTAGACTGTCAGAAGTATAATTAGATTCTTTTTTAAAGTAATTGTATTATTAGTTCACTTTCTGTAATATAACTAAAGAGGAATTAAGTAGAGAATTAAACCCTAAATTTACTCATTGTAAACGATATTGGTAACCTATCTCTTCTAGAGTTTACCAATTTTCAATTGGCCAAAAACCATTCTAATGTTCTAATGTTTAATTTCCTCTAACTTGATTACCGAACCTGATGTGTCCGTCCGATAGATGAGGCGCTGTTTCCCACTTGCAACAGCAACTTGCCAGCCGGGAACTGGGATGGGGGTACAAGCTACTTCAGAATTCCCCAGTTCTAAACAGTTATCCGACCAAGTTTGCGGTTGAGCAGCCACAAGACGGAGAGCAGAGGTAGGCAACTGTGAATGCTGTGCAGCTTCCTGCAACACGGCACTACCAACAGCTACTGATAAGTGAGTGTTAAAATCGGACACTCTCCCTCTGCTGTTTAACGATCTATCATTAGCGCTGAAATACAAGATCGCTGTAAACACTAGCGCTTGGAGAATCAGACGGGGCTGGAATAGTTGGGTTTCAACTGTTGTGTTAGAGTTAGTCGTTTGGATATCTTGCATTGCCAATCTCACCAAGGGTGCCTAAACCAGATAATGTCCCAATTAGTAGATCCCAGCACCCCAATGCCAAGTGGCTCCGGAAATTTTCGCAAATTTTTCCGGTCGTAACATTTTTTCATGCACTTGCAATAAGAGGGTAAGCGAGAACAGGAAAGAAGTTTTTCGCTTGAAGGCTACCCTAAGACAACTGACAGGGGCTACAGCAAAGACCATGCTACCGAATTACGCCGAAAGGTTTGTCCTCTAGAGCCAGTAACTCGGTTTAACAGCTGCTGAACTCCCGCCCCACTCGCAAGAGTGTTTGCTGCACATGCATAACGTCTGACAGAAGGCTAAACACGAGCCAATCGGCAAGCTGTCCTGCCATCTCCCTTCCTTATGACAGAACCCGTGTCAATCCTTATCTGTACCAGTTTTTGTTCTTCTTATATGATATTCTAATCAGTCCCATAGTAAATCGCGATAACACTTTGAATACATCAAAGCTTAACGTAATTTTGCAGCTGAATGACTACACCCGATGACCTACGGCAATACGCACCAGCAACACAGCGCAACCGCGAACCAATTCTTGATGTCTTGCAGCGCGTGCTACCCCCCAAGGGTACTATTTTAGAAATATCTAGCGGTACTGGGGAACATGCGGTATTTTTTGCTCCACGCCTCAGTCCCCGTAAATGGTTGCCCAGCGATCCCAATCCCCAAGCGCGTTCCAGTATTGCGGCATGGCGTGCCAGCCAACCTGCTGACAATCTTTATCCCCCGCTCGATATTGATGTTTGTACCCCTGTCTGGCCAGTCGAGCAAGGCACCTCTGGTGAGTGGCTCAGTGAGTTGGACTTTCAAACCTCACCTATCGTTGCGATCGCAAATATCAATATGATCCACATTTCACCGTGGTCAGCCTGCCTAGGACTCATCGCAGGTGCAAGCCGCATCCTGCCACCGGGCGGTATTCTCTATTTGTACGGCCCATTCAAACGAGACGGACAGCATACCGCACCCAGTAATGCTGCCTTTGATGAGTCACTGCAAGCTGCAAATCCCGACTGGGGCGTGCGCAACCTTAATGATGTGGTAGCAGCAGCTCAAGCACAACACCTAACTTTAAGCGATATTTACCAAATGCCAGCCAATAATCTTTCCGTTGTATTTCAACGGCAGAGAGCCGAGGGAGAGGACA